>JAUVZF010000024.1 GCA_030602705.1 Planctomycetota bacterium | reverse complement strand
CCGTGGGCTCCCGGCGTCGAACACGGCCGCCCTTCGGGCTGCCGTGCCACCCGCCGCGCCACGCGAATGCAAACCGCGCCGGTGGGTGGGCACACCGTACGTTTTAGCAGGGTGGCACGGCCACGCGCAGCGTGACCGTGGGCTCCCGGCGTCGAACACGGCCGCCCTTCGGGCTGCCGTGCCACCCGCCGCGCCACGCGAATGCAAACCGCGCCGGTGGGTGGGCACACCGTACGTTCCTAGCCGGGTGGCACGGCCACGCGCAGCGTGACCGTGGGCTCCCAGCGTCGAACACGGCCGCCCTTCGGGCTGCCGTGCCACCCACCGCGCCTGCGGTAACGCGCCGGTTGACAGGCGGCCGGCGGCGCCCTAGAGTGACGCTCGGCCGAGGCACGGACACAGCCGCGCGGGGAGGCGCCGGCGCCATGAAGCGACGAAACCTGCCAACTCTTCTCGCCTGCGTGGCGGTTATCACGCTGGGGGCCGGCTGTGAGAACGGACCGCACCTGTCGCGCGAGGACCAGATCCGCCTGCTGATGACGCGAAACCGCGACCTGGCGGAGACACTGCTCGCCGCCGAGAAACGCGTGGCCGACCTCCAGCGCAGCGGAGCCACGCCCGCCCCGGCCAAGCCGCCCACCGACGACCCCTTCCGCCCCATCGCCGTCCGGTTCGGCAAGCACACCGGCGGCCTCGACACCGACGGCGCGGCGGGCGACGAACGCATCAAGATCATCGTCCAGCCCCTCGACGCCGAGGGCGACGTCGTCAAACGCGCCGGACGCCTGGTGCTCGAAGCCCTCGAACCGCAGGGCGACGGCAAGCCGCACAAACCATACCACCGGTGGGAACTCGGGCCCGACGCGCTCGCCGAGACGTGGATCGGCAGCCTCGGCATCCGCGGTTACGTCATGAAATGGCCGTGGCCCGGCGGCCGGATGCCCGAGGGCGAGACGCTTATTCTGCGGGCAACGTTCACGACGCTCTCGGGCGAGGCGCTCGTTGCCGAAGCCGAGGTCGCCATCGTCAAGCCCCCGGCCCCGGACGCCGAGACGCCATAAGAAACCACGGCCCGCCGAGGCGAGCCGTGGGGCAGGGCAAAAAGGTACCAGGTACCTTTTCTGCGTAGCACCCTCCGGGCCCTTCGGGGAAAAGGTACCTGGTACCTTTTTGCCTGACGCCCAGGGCGCCGGGCGCGGCGTGGTTATTTGATTCTTTCGGGCATCCCCGGTATCGTCTCGAAGCGCTTGAGCGCCCCGCCGGGGTAGCGGCGTCCGGGCTCTCGCTCGCCCGGCAACCGCTCGACGGGGGGCACCTGGCCCTTCGTCTCTTCGGCCCGCTTCGCCAGTTCCTTCTTCGTTTCGTAGTACTTCTCGATGACGACGCCTTTGTCGTTGAGGACGAAACGGAAACGGACCGGCTCGAGCGGGTCGTCGTAGAGGTAAAACATCTCGTTGGCGTCCTCGGGTGCGACCGCACCCGGTGCGTCGCCGAAGCCGGTGTCACCGAGCACGGCCGTAGGCTGGCCGAGGGCTTCGATGACCTCGTCCTTGCTCATGCCGATCTCGACGTCGGCGTACATATCGTCGAAGCCCGGGCGTTGGTACCAACAGCCCGTCGCCGCGAGGCTCGCGGTGGCCAGGACAGCCAGAACATACCGATTCACGTGCATGCGTCCATCCTTTCAGGTCACGCTCCGCCTTGAACGGCGTCCCCCGGCCGCTGCCGGGTGGGGACTTGCCCTTCGCGGTGGTTTTCCCAAGGTTTCTCCGGGTTCTGCCAGGATTTCCCGACAACCTTCTTGTCGGCGTCGAAGTAGATCTCCACCTTCGTCAGATCGCGGAGATCGTCGCGGGTGTAGACCCACTGTCCCTCAGACTCATATCGGGGACTCCCGAGCACTTTCTTCACTTCATCTGCCGAGTGGCCGAGCGAGACGGTCTGGTAGTTCTTGCGCGTCAACTCGCACCCGGCCGCAGACGCGGCGACACCGGCCGCCAGAAGCACCCACAACACCCGCCGCACCATAGCCTCACCTCGCTGCTGTTACTCGGACGGCTCGCCGATCTTGATCACGCGCTGGGCGAACAGTTTCTCCGTGAACCCGCCCGGCGGGTAGTACGTGGCCTGAACGATCACGGCCGAGCCGGGCTCGATCTCGTGGTCCCACAGCAGGGGGAACACGTACGAGCGGTCCACCGGGTCGTAGTACTTGCGGTTGGCCGCCTCGTCCAGGACGGCCACGAACCAGTGCCCCAGCCGCCGGCCAAGTTTCTCGCCCGTGCGGAGCCGGTACTCGAAGACCTCGATCCGGTAGGAGCCCACGGTCTTCGTGGGGTCGCCGAACGCATCGAGCGGCTGGAGCCGGACCTCCAGGCCGTCGTCGCCGGGCACCTCGTCGAAGTTCTTGCTCCGCGTGAAGAACCCCACCACGAGGCTCCGCGGGGCGAACATCGTGGCCCACGGCGGGGCGGGCTTGTCTCCGCCCGCAGGCTCCGGCAGCGTCGGCGCGCCCGGCGCCTCGCCGGCAGGCTTCAGTGTCGACGCGGTCAACATCAATTCCCTCAGGCGGATCAGGCCCGACACGAGCCGCTCGCGCTGACCGTCCTGCGGCACCTTCAACGCTTCAGCGCGCAGGGCGTCGGCCAGGTCCAGGACCATCTTGTCGCGCTGGAAGCGCTGCGACGGGCGGCGCGACCCGCACCCCGCCGCAACCAGCGCAAGAATCCCCGCAAGGCCGATGACCCACGCCGGACGGCCAGGCGATTGGAACGGTCGCCTCACACACCACCTCCCAGGTGCGCCCCACGTATCCAGGGCGGATTATAGGTCGGCCGCACGCCGGGTGTCAACCATTATGGGCAAATCGCCCGGGCGCGGCGCCCCGTGCCGTTTTGCCTTGACCGCGCGCGGGCGGGGCCTAGACTCGGCCGGAGGAGCCACTTCATGTGCGGCATCGCCGGAATCATCCGGACAGACGGCGCCGCGGTCGATACCGCCGCCCTCGGCCGCATGGTCTCGGCGCTGGTGCATCGCGGCCCGGACGAGGAGGGCGTCTGGATCGACGAGCGCGGCCGCGCCGGTCTTGGCGTCCGGCGCCTGGCCGTCATCGACCCGTCCGGCAGCCGCCAGCCCGCGACCAACGAAGACGGCTCGGTGCACCTGGCGCAGGACGGCGCGGTGTACAACTACGGCGACCTGCGGCGGCGTCTGGAAGCGTGCGGCCACGAGTTCGCCTCGGCGGGCGATACGGAGGTACTCGTCCACCTGTACGAGGATGACGGGCCGGACATGGTGGGGCGGCTGGTCGGCATGTTCGCCTTCGCCATTTGGGACGCGCCCCGGCAGCGGCTGCTGCTCGCCCGCGACCGCCTCGGCCAGAAGCCGCTTTACTGGTGGCACGGGCCGATGGGGCTGGTGTTCGCGAGCGAACCGGCCGCACTGCTGGCCTGCACCGACGTGCCGCGCGAGATGCACCCGCAGGCCATCGGCACGTTTCTACGCTTCGGTTACGTCCCGGCCCCCGCCACGGGATTTGCGGGAATCCACAAACTGGAGCCCGCCCACTACCTGCAGTTCGATGCGGCCGCCAACCAGGTCGCCGGGCCGACGCGGTACTGGGACGTCCCTGGCGGCCCGCCCGACACGGACACGAGCCCGGCCGCGTGGCGCGAACGGCTCCTCGCGACGCTCTCGGAGGCCGTGCGGTCGCGCCTTGCGGCCGATGTGCCGCTCGGGGTGCTGCTCTCGGGCGGGATGGATTCCTCCGTCGTGGCAGCCCTGGCGGCCGAGCACGTGAGCGGCCAACTCCGGACGTTCACCGTCCGCTTTGCCGAGAGCGGCTGGGACGAGTCGGCCCGCGCCCGCGACGTGGCCGAACGGCTCGGCGCCCGGCACACCGAGGTGAATGTCGAACCGAAGTGCGTGGAGGCGCTCGAGACGCTGGTCCGGCATCACGGCGAACCGTTCGCCGACTCCTCCGGCATCGCCGTCTACTACCTGGCCCGCGAGGCGCGGCGCGACGTAACGGTGGCACTGTCGGGCGACGGCGGCGACGAATCGTTCGGCGGCTACCCGCGACATGCAGCCATGGCGGTAAGCGAGGGGATGGCCGCCGGCACACGGCGCCTGCTCGCGCAGTTGGGTCGGCGGATGCCGCCGCGTCCCGGCCGCAAGGGCCGATGGAACGCTGCGCGGCGGTTTCTCTCGGCCCTCGACCTCGACCCGCTGCCTCGATACCTCCGATGGCGGTCGCTGTTCTCAAGCGCCGATCTGGCCTTGCTGCTCACGCCCGATTTCGCCGCAGAGGCACTCGCGGCCGACCCGCTGGAGCGGTGGCGCGCCTGCATCCGCAACCTTGACACGCGGCCGTGGGTGGACCGGGCGATGGCCATCGACCTTGCGGATTATTTGCCGAACGATTGCCTGGCGAAGGTCGACGTCGCCTCGATGGCCCACGGCCTGGAGGTCCGCTCTCCGCTGCTCGACCACCGCGTGGTGGAACTCGCGCGGCAGATGCCGGTGAACCTGAAGTGGCGTCCGCGGCTGGGGCGGCTGCCGCAGGGCAAAGCAATTCTGCGCGAGGCGTTCTCCCCAAAAGGGTCCAGGACCCTTTTTCTGCCGCAGAGCATCCTCACGCGCGGAAAGATGGGGTTCGGCGTGCCGGTCGGCCGCTGGCTGGCCGGCGCCTGCGCCGGCTGGATGCGGGGGATTCTGCTCGATAAACGGACGCTCGGGCGGGGCCTGTTTCAAGGCGAGACGGTCGAAGAACTCATCGCCGCCCACACGTCGCTCCGTGCCGATCACGGCGACCGGCTGTGGGCGCTTCTGTGCCTGGAACTCTGGATGCGGGCGTTTGTCGACAGGCAGGGCGATATAGCCTAAGGCGACCCCATCAGCCACCGATCACCCATTCCCGTTCCTTGATCAGGCCAAGCAAGTCTATGCACCGTATTTTCATCTTGTCGCATACGTCAGGAATGTTGGGCCTACGGAGGCTATAGGTGGGCTTCTCGTTTGTCACAACCGTACACCCATGAACCTGCGCCACTGCGATCACGAAGGCATCGGCCTTGGTCCGATTGGCCTTGTCCTTGACGAGCTCGCGATACTGCGACAAGATTGTCTTGGTGGCCTCTTGAATCGCCTCGTCCAACTCCAGAGAGAAGCCGTCTTGCCTCTTGGCCCATTCATACGCCTCTGGCTCGACCTTCTTCAATTCAAGGATCACCTCTCGCGGGGCAACAAGCAGTCCTTCGGCGATGGCCTGTTCCATATTGCGCCAAAGAGGCGGAAAATTGGAGGGAGGGTACTGCTCCCTCCAGCCGTACACTATCGAGCTTGTGTCTATGCTGTACTCAAGCACACATTCGCCCCGTGTGATGATTATCCCAACCTGAGCTCCGCCTCAACCTTTCCAACACACTCCGCGTTAACACCGAGAGAATGGGAAGCATCAACGAGCGTGATTCTCCCTTGGTTGTAACATGTCATCACTAGAAGAACAAATGAACGGCCGGCTTTTGTAATCGGCTCCCGAGCCCAATCGCGATAGCCATCCCTTTGCTTGCTGCGCCACGCCTCATACTCCTGCTGAAACTGCCGCCTCTTGTGCCGGTAATACGCCGCTGAAACGCGCCCGAACGTAAGAAGTCGGCGAAGTAGGGCCTCTCTGCTAACGCTGTACCGCCTAGCGAGGCGCTGGCTGTCTTGGTCAGGCCACTCTCTCATGCTGGCGTTCTGCTGTACCAGCGGCTCTCGCATCAGATACTCTCTGGGCATGAGTGCTGCCGCGGCCACGCGGTTACAGAAGACCTCAGTGCGCTGTTCTCGCGAGTCATCTGCTCCATGTTCTTCAAGGTCGCATAGGCCACCGGTGTTTAGCATGAGGTGAGCAATCTCGTGAAACATACTGAAGGTGCGAGCCGCATATGCGTCGCGGACATTGACTACCACTGCCGGCAGAGGCCTTTCCGCAACTGAGAAGCCGCGCATCTCGCCGGTCTCAATTCCGCTAGCCTGAAAGACCAAGGCGCCGCGGGCCTCAAACGCGGCCCGCCAGTTGTTAAAAGCCACTCGTGTGTTCCGCCACTGAACTTGTTCGTCCAAGCCTATCCCGAGTAGCGTCCGAATCTGCTGCCCTACTTGCTCGGGGTCGTCTCGCAGCGAAGCGGCGAGATCAAACGAAGGGGGAGGCTGCCCAAGAAACTCGTACAGCTCAAGCGCTGTTTCCCGTCGGCCATGGGCCTGTCGGATCTCGAAGCAGAGCCCTGGAGACAGGGCCCTCTCGGGCACATCTGGAATTCGGCGGAAGTCTCGTAGGGGCTGAAAGTCGCGCGGCGGCTCTGGCAGGAAGAAAACCGCCAGCGGTCTCTTGTAAACGCGCGCCAGTGAGCGGAGTTGGTTTATCGTCGGCTGCTTTTGGCCAGCCTCCCAATCCTCCATCTGCTCGGGCTTGACGCTAGCCTTCCTGGCCGCTTCTTCCAGGTCAAGGCCCGCGCTCCGTCGCGCCCAGCCAAGAAGCTCAGGCTCAGCGATTGATCTTACCCGCTTAGGCATGGCTCACCAGCAAAACGATTCACGCTCATCCACCACTGCGGCCAGCAGCCCAGTGCCACGTGAGGCCCAACGTCGCTATTATCGTGTATCGCCTCTTAGCTTCAACCCTCTCCAGCCCCTTTCCTGAACACCCCGTCCGGCAACGTGCCCGGCACTTCCGCAGCCGGCTCGAATGGCGCGCGACCACGAACACCGGCTGCAAGCAGCCTGCAGCGCCCCGCCGCGGGGCCTCACACGTTAACCTCATCCTCGACGCCGGCGGCGCCTTTGTGGGCGTCGAGGATGGGCTGGACGTGGGCCGCGAGGAACTCATCGACCTGCTGGGGTGCGCGGCCGATGAAGCGTACGGGCTGCAGTTCGGCGTCGATGTCCACGTTGGCGAACGCGGGGTCGCCTTTCAGGCGCTCGAGCAGATCGTTCTCGCCGCCCTCGATCTTGACCACCCGTGCGGCCTGGTGGCTGTGGCGGCGGATGGCCTCGTGGAGGGTCTGGCGGTCGCCGCCCGCCTTGACGGCGGCCATCAGGATGTTCTCGGTCGCCATGAACGGCAGTTCCGCCGCAATGTGCCGCGCGATCATCTTCGGATAGACCACCAGCCCTTCGACGATGTTCTGGTAAAGCCTCAGGATGCCGTCGGCCGCCAGGAACCCTTCACCGAGGACGATGCGCCGTGCGGCCGAGTCATCGAGCGTGCGTTCGAGCCACTGCTCGGCGGCCGTCGCGGCGGCGGCGGGGGCCAGGTGGATGAGCACGCGCGCGAGGCCCGTCATCCGTTCCGACCGCATCGGGTTCCGCTTGTACGCCATGGCCGAGGAGCCGACCTGGGAGGTCTCGAACGGCTCCTCCATCTCCTTTTGGTTCGCCAGCAGCCGCAGGTCGTTGGCGAACTTGTGGGCGCTCTGGGCGATGCCCGAAAGCACCGCCATGATCTGCGAATCGACCTTCCGCGTGTAGGTCTGACCGGTGACGGGCTGGACCTCGGCAAAGCCCATCTTCCCGGCCACCATCTGTTCGAGGCGTTTGACCTTCTCGTGGTCGCCGTCGAACAGACGCAGGAACGAGCCTTGCGTGCCGGTGGTGCCCTTGATGCCGCGGAACTTCAGGCCCTTGCGTGCGGCCTCGACGGCCTCGTAATCCATCACGAGGTCCCACAGCCACAGGCACGCCCGCTTGCCGACGGTCGTGAGTTGTGCCGGCTGATAGTGCGTGAACCCGAGCGTGGCAAGGGCCTTGTGCTCGTCGGCAAAGCGGGCCAGGCGCTCGATGGCCGCAACGAGCCGGCGGGCCAGGACGCCAAGGCCGCCCCGGATGGCCACCAGGTCGGCGTTGTCGCCGACGTCGCACGAGGTGGCGCCCAGGTGGATGATGGGCCGGGCCGCCGGGCATTGCTCGCCGAAGGCATGGACGTGGGCCATGACATCGTGGCGCAACTCGTGCTCCAACTCCATCGCCCGCTCGAAGTTGATGGCGTCGGCGTGGGCTCGCATTTGGCTGAGTTGCTCGTCGGTGACGGCCAGGCCGAGTTCCTGCTGGGCCTCGGCCAGGGCGATCCAGATGCGCCGCCACGTTCGCACCTTGGCGGCCGGACTGAAGAGGCGCGCCATGCGCTCGCCGGCGTAGCGTGAGACCAGGGGCGAAGAGAACCGCTCGTAGGACTCGGCGTCAGCGCTCATGGTTGGCTCCCATCGGTTCCGCTTTCACGGCCCCAGTATACCGCCGGGCCGCCCCGTCCGCCAGCGTTACCGCCGGGCCGGCCCGTCCGCCTGCCGCCGCAGGCGTCCTTCGCGCAAAAAAAAGGGCCGCACGATGCGGCCTCGGAAAACGCTCACGCCCGCGCGACTCAAGCGACGATGTTCGTGGCCTCCTCAATCACACGGACCACGCCCGCCAGATTGTACGGCTTGGCGAGGCACGAATCGAAGCCTTCGCTCCTACGCTGCTTCACCAGGTCCTCGTTGAGTTCCTCTTCGACGGCCACGACCCGCGTCGCAACGAGTTCCGGATCCGACCGCAGGGCCAGCCGCATCTGGCGGGCCTTGAGACCCGGCACCGACGTATCGAGCAGCAAGACGTGCGGCCGTGTCTGACGGGCCAGCAGCCCGGCCTCGAACACGCCTGTGGCCACCTGGACCTCGTAATCGAAGCCGCTCTCCAGCGCCACGCGCAGGGCGTCGGCAGCCTCGTAGTCGCGATTGACCAGCAGAACACGCGTGACGGCGCCGTCGAGGCCGCGAAGGGGGATACCGTGGACCCTCATAAAACGCACGAGGGACTCACGGGGAATCCGACGATCCCGCGAGCCCGGTATCTTGAATCCGCGTAACTGGCCTGCGTCAAACCACTTGGAGACCGTCCGCGGCGCAACGCCACAGATACGCGCCACCTCCCCCGTCGTAAGAACTTCCTTCATCGCACTACCCCCAGTGCGAAGAAACCCCTCGCACTACCCCGTTGTGGATACTTCAACAACCCCCAGTCAGAAGACAGGCACCCAAACTATACCACAAAAACCGCCCGCCGTCAAATCGGCGAGCGAAAAGGAACGAATTTTACCCCCGTCGCGCCCCTACACACCGCACATCTTGCCTATCTTAACGCCCTCCGGGGCAAAAACTACACGCCGCCGCTGCCGCCGAACGCGCCGCCAGGGATAACGAGGTCACAGGGAACGCGGCAATTTCAGGTCAGCCCGAGGCGTTGGCGGACTTCGCCGGCGCCCAGGCCGCGGACCAGAAACACCTTCTGGGGACGCACGCCGCCCCGGAGGATCTCGACGTCGGATGCCCTGACGGCCAGCGCCTTGGCCAGCAGCGCTGCCACCGCCTGGTTGGCGGCGCCCTTCTCGGGAGGCTTGCGGACCGCCACTTTCAGCCGCTCGCCCAGCGGACCGACGATGCGCCGGCGCGATGCACCGGGCACGACCTTGACGGCCACCACGGCGCCGTCGGCGTGGCACGCGCGGGGCAAGCCCCGCGGCTAACACGGCACGCGCGGGGCAAGCCCCGCGGCTAACACGGCACGCGCCCGTACGAGCGGCTAACTCAACGCGACACGCGCAACCATCAACCACAGTCGATGCGCCGAAGATCTGTGTCGCTCAGGCCGAAATGGTGGCCGATCTCGTGCAGGACGGTCTTGCGCACCAGGGCCCGGACGGTGGCGTCGAGGTCGCCGTCCGGACACTCGGCGCGGGCCTTCGCCAGAATCGGTTCCCGATAGATCACAATCTCGTCCGGCAGCACGTTGCCGTATCGCGTGGTCCGCCGCGTCTGAGGGATGCCTCGGTAGAGTCCCAGGAGCGTCCCGCGCCCGGCGAGGCCCATGTCCCGCAACGTCCGGGCCGACGGCGCGGCCGCCGCCACCACGTCCACGTTCTCGAGGCGCGTGGCGAACTCCGCCGGCAGGCCGTCCACGGCCTCGTTGAGCAATTCGTCGAAACGGTCGCTGTCCACGCGTGCGCTCTTTGTGGGTCGCTCGCCTCGTGCGATGATAACGGTCGCGCCGCCAACGTGCAAGCGGCAGAGGCATCCGGCAAAAAGGTTCCAGGAACCTTTTCCCTGAAGGGCCCGGAGGGTGCTACGCAGAAAAGGTTCCTGGAACCTTTTTGCCGGACGGCGCGACACCTGCCATAATCCGTGGTCACACCCCGGCGTCGCAGAGACCGATTTTGCGCTTGCCAATCGCCCCACGCGTACCTACACTACGCCGCTTTCCGAACAGACGACTCCGGGGCCGTGGCAATCAGGCCCATCGGAAGGAGCCATCGAACGTGGCGGTACGCATTCGGTTGAAACGGCTGGGACGGGCTCGCCGGGCCTTCTGGCGTATCTGCGCCACCGACAAGCGCGCGGCACGCGATGGGCGCGTCATCGAGGAACTCGGCCACTACGACCCGCTCCTCAGGGACGAGGACAAGGTCAAGATCCACCGCGAGCGGGTGGTCCACTGGCTCCAGGTCGGCGCCAGCCCGTCGAAGACGGTCACGGAACTGCTCGCCCATCTGGGCCTCGACGCCAAAGGCAACGAGATGCCGCCCCGGCCCTGGAAGAAGAAAAAGAAGGGCCCGCCGCCCAAGGCCGCCGAACGCGTAGCGGCCGAGAAGGCCAAACCCAAAGAGAAAGCCCCGCCCGAGGCCGAGAAGCCCGAGGCCGAGCAAGAGCCGGTCCCGCCCGCGGAAGAGGTAGCCCCGCCCGCGGAAGAGGCGGCCACGGTCCCCGACGAGGCCCAGCCCGAGGCGGAAGCCGAAGCGCCGCCCGACGAGCCAGCGGCCGAGGCCCAACCCGACGAGCAAAAGCCGGCCGAGGTGGCCGAAGGCCCGTCCGACCAGGCCGAGTCCCCTGAACCAGACGCCGCATCCCAGGCCCAACAGAACGAACCGAGCGAGGAGGGCGCGCCCGAATAGCCGCTCGCGAGAGCCCGACGCGAGGTGCAACATGGCGCTGCGGCTGGACGTCATCACGCTTTTCCCCGACGCCTTCAGCAGCATCCTCGCCTCAAGCATCGTCGGACGGGCACTGCGGGAAGGCCGCGTCGAGGTCATCCTGACGAACCTCCGGGATTTCGCAGCGGACGCACGCGGCACGGTGGACGACAAGCCGTTCGGCGGGGGGCCCGGCATGGTGCTCATGTGCGAGCCCCTCTTTCGGGCGGTCGAGCACGTGCGGCGGCTCCACGAGACGCCGGGCTACGTGGTGCTGCTCACACCGCAGGGCGAGCGCCTAGCGCAGGCTCGAGTCCGGGACCTGTCGGCCCGGGCGCGGTTGATTCTGGTTTGCGGGCACTACGAGGGGTTTGACGAACGAATCCGGACGCTGGCGGACGCCGAGATTTCCGTCGGCGACTACGTGCTGACGGGCGGCGAGGTGCCCGCGATGGTCGTTATCGACGCCGTGACGCGGTTGCTTCCCGGCGTCCTGGGTGCTGAGGACGGGACCCGCGAGGAGAGTTTCAGCGAGATCGTCGCGGGCGGCGGTTTGGAGTATCCGCAGTACACCCGTCCGCGGGAGTTTCGCGGCATGGCCGTCCCCCGGGTGCTGCTTTCGGGCAACCATGCCGAGATCGCCCGGTGGCGAGAGGAGCAGGCCCGGGCTCGAACCAGGCAGCGCCGCAGCGACCTTTTGAAAGGCCGGGCATCGGACGAACCGTAAGCCGTGTTAGCCGCGGGACTTGTCACGCGTGTGCCGTTCACGAAAGGCAGGACCATGAGGAAGGCAGCCATTGAGCGTGTTGAGGCCGAGCACCTGATCCAGGATCGGCCCGTCTTCTATATCGGCGACACGGTCGATATAGGGGTCCGCATCCGCGAAGGGGAGAAGGAGCGGACCCAGGTGTTCACGGGTGTGGTGATCGCGCGGCGGGGCGTCGGGGCCGCCGAGACGTTCACGATCCGCCGCATCATCGCCGGCGAGGGTGTCGAACGGACATTCCCGCTGCATTCACCGTCGGTGGCGTTCATCCGTACCATTCGCTCCGGGAAGGTCCGACGGGCGAAGCTCCATTACCTCCGGGATCGGGTCGGCAAGGCCACCCGCCTCGCGGAGGTCCGCCGCAATGTCGGTGCCGCGCGCCGGGCCAAGGCTGCGGATGATAGCGCCCCTGCCGGCACGGCCGAGGGCGCCGATGAATCCGACAACGCCGCACAGAAAGACGAGTAACGCACCCCAGCGTTCTGGCTGCCGTTTCCGATGCCCGCCGCTTGCGGCGGGCACCGCCGTATGGCAGCATCGGGGCACGGCATGAAGGCGCTTCTGAAAGCCCTGCGTTACTGCTGGCCGTACCGCGGCCGGATCGTCCTTGCGTGGGTGTGCGGCCTGGCGGCGTCGGTGATGTGGGCGGGCTCGATCTCCACCATTCTGCCGACCTTCACCATCCTGTTTGCGCCCGAGCCGGAGGGAGTCCGCTTCTACACGCGTCCCGTCCGCGGCGATGACCGGCAACGCGAACGCATCCTGGAGGCCGACGCCTCGTGGCAGGTCCACACGGATGCGTCGGTCGCGCAATTCGAGGTCCAGGGCAAGACCGTCCGCGTTGCGCCGGACGTCAAGGTGATCCGTCCCCAGGGCGGGCTCGGGGCGCTTGCCCGGCAGGCCGAGCGCGACGGCGAGGCCTACGCGCCCGTACTCTCGTGGCTCGCCGGCCACCTGCCGACCGACCGTTACGAGTGCCTCGTCTGGATCATAGCCGTCATCGTCGTGATGATGATCGCGCGCGGCGGGCTGGACTATGCGTACGAGTACCTGGTAGGCCACGCGACGGCGCGGGCGATCCTGGCGATTCGCCTCAAGGTGTACGACCACGTGCTGCGCTCGCGGCTGTCGCAGTTCACGGCGGTGGGGCCGAGCGAGATCATGAGCCGCTTTCAGCAGGACTGCTTCTTTCTGGTTGAAGGGACGAAGACGCTCCTGGGAAAGACGGTGGTCATGCCGCCCCGGGCGGTCATCTGCCTGATCCCTGCCATCTACCTGGGTGCGACCATCGACCCGTGGCTGCCTCTGACGATCTTGGTGGCCGTTCCGCTGGTGGTGATTCTGGTGCGGCAATTCGCCCGCCTGATGCGGCGAGCCAGCCGAAAGGCACTCGAAAGCCGCGCCGCGCTGATGGGAAACCTCGAAGAGAGCCTCTTCGGCATCCGGGTCGTCAAGGGCTACGGCCTGGAGGGCCGGCAGCGGCGGCGATTCTTCCACGCCAGCCGCCGCCTGTTCAAGAACTGGCTGAGAAACATCCGAATCCAGGCCATTACCGGCCCCGCCGTGGAGACGATCTTCACGGTGGCGGCGGCAGTGGCCCTCCTCGTGGGCGGCAAGATTATCATCGCCCACGGATTCGACGCGGTGGAACTTGGGAAACTGACGGGCTTCTTCGCCCTGCTCGTCGGCGCCCTGGACCCGGTCAGGAAACTCTCGAACGTCTCGAACCGCGTGCAGAAGGCGGCGGCCGGCGCCGAGCGCGTCTTCGCCCTGCTCGATGCCGAACTCGAACCCCGTTACGGGGCCCGCGGCAACCCGCTGCCGCGCCTGGCCCACGGCATCGAGTTCCGCAACGTGTCCTTCGAGTACATCGCCGGCAAACCGGTCCTCCGGGACATCAATCTGACCGTCCGACGCGGGGAAATCGTGGCCATTATCGGCCGGACGGGGTGCGGCAAAACGACCCTCGTGAGTCTGGTGCCGCGCTTCTTCGACCCGACCGCCGGCACCATCCGCATCGACGGAACCGACATCCGCGACGTCACCCTCCGGAGCCTTCGGGAACAGATCGCTTACGTCCCGCAGGAGACCATCCTTTTCGCCGACACGGTGGCCGCGAACATCGCCATCGGGGCGCCCCGGGCCGACCGCCGCCACCCCTCGCGCGAGTCCGTCGAGCAGGCCGCACGCGCGGCACACGCCGACACCTTCATCCGCGAGATGCCCAAAGGATACGACACGCTCGTCGGCGAACACGGGACGACGCTGTCGGGCGGCGAGCGGCAGCGGGTGGCACTCGCGCGGGCGATCCTGCGCGAGCCCGCCATTCTGGTCCTCGATGAGGCCACCAGCGCCCTGGACGAGGAGACCCAGGCCCTTGTCCAGGACACGCTCCGCCAGTTCGTCAAGGGCAGGACGACCCTGCTGATCGCCCACCGCCTCTCAACGCTCTCGATCTGCAACCGCATCGTCGTGATGGACGCCGGCCGGATTATAGACGCCGGGACGCACGAAGAACTTCTCGAAAGATGCACGCTTTATCGGCGTCTGCGGGATGTCGGCCTCGACGACCGGTGACCGGCGCGCAAGCACTTTCTCCAGCGGCACTTAGGTGTTTCGGCCGCCTGTGGATACCTTGTGGACAGTTTTGGTGCCCCGCCGTAAGTGCGTTTTGTGAAACAAGTTATGACGCGCCGTACGTTTGGGGCACTGTTAGCAGTCGCCTGGGCCCATCGGCTTCCGCAGAAAGCAGGCGGGGGGCACCCACCGGGTGTGGCAACGATTTCCGGCCCAGTACGGGTCCGTATGGACAGGGGCGCTTGCGCCCAGGGCTGGGCGGGCCTGTCATTTCGACCGAGGCCGTACGGCCGAGCGGAGAGATCTCGCCGTCCGAAACAGCCAGCGGCGAGACCCCTCGACTCTTTTGCGCTCGCTCTCCGGTGACCGGGACCATCGCCGGACCTCCTGCGAAGCGAAAAGAATCCTTTCCTCCCGGTCCGAGAGACGCTATCTTTGCGTTGACGGAACCGTGGGCATGTGGTAGGGTGTGCCGGTTTCCGCCGTGGCGTTTCTTAAGCGCTTCATGCGGACGGGCCCGGCGGAGGGGTAACGCGGTTGCGGCGCCTGACCCGGTGGCGCTGTTTTATCATATGACATGCATTTATAAGGAAGACGGCTTTCATGGCGCCGGCCGAGCCGAACCTCTGGCAACAAGCGCTCGAACACCTCAGCGGGCAGTTCTCGGATGCGCCCATCCCGCCGTGGCTGGCCCGCGCGCATCTCGATGAGTTGGACGCGTCGCATTTGGCGGTGACGCTCCCCGTGGCGGCAAGCGAAACGGGCCTGAGCGATGCGCTCCGGTCGGCCCTCCACAGGGCGCTTGAGAAGGCCGTTGGAAAACAGATTGAGGTCGAGTTCCGTTCAGGGGCCGGCCTGGCGGCGGTCCGGCAACCGCGCCTCGCCTCACCGCGCGACGGCCGGCTGCGCGACGATCGCCCGCCACTCAATCCCCTGTACACCTTCGAGAACTTCGTCACCGGCCCGTGCAACCGCATGGCTCACGCGTCGGCCCTGGCGGTGAGCGATCTGCCGGGCCGTGCTTACAACCCGCTCTTCATTCACGCCAGCGTCGGCCTCGGCAAGAGCCATCTGCTGCAGGCGATCTGTCACCAGTTGCTCCAGACGCGCCCGGATGTGGCCATGATGTACCTGTCGTGCGAGGATTTTGTGAACCAGTTCATCGCCGCCATCGAACGGGGCCAGATCGAAGATTTCCGCTACAAGTTCCGTTACCTGGACGTGCTTGTCATCGACGACGTCCACTTCCTGACGAACAAGGACCGGACGCAGGAAGAGTTCTTCCACACCTTCAACGCTCTGTACCAGGCCCAGAAACAGGTTGTCCTGTCGAGCGACTCGCCGCCGCACGAGATTCCGCGGATCGAAGAGCGGCTGGTCAGCCGATTCAAGTGGGGTTTGGTTGTGCGCATCGACCGGCCGAGTTACGAAACCCGGGTTGCCATCGTACAGAAGAAGGCGCGCCTTCGCGGAAAAGAACTGCCGGAAGACGTGGTGCGGCACATCGCGACCGTCGTGGACACGAATACCCGCGAACTCGAGGGCGCCGTCGTGCGCGTGTTCGGCCACGCCGCCCTGCGCGAGCGCCAGATCGACATGGACCTGGCGAAGGAGGCGCTGCGCGACCTGGTGGCCGCACCCAGCCGCGCCATCACGATTCAGGAGATCGCCGACGCCGTTCTTCTGCGGTTCAACGTGCGCCTGTCGGATTTGCAGAGCAGGCGCCGGGCGCAGTCCGTGACCCTGCCACGCCAGATATGCATGTATCTTGCCCGCCGGCTGACGAACCGGAGCCTCGAAGAGGTCGGCGCGTTCTTCGGTGGTCGCGACCACACGACCGTCCTGCACGCCGATCGCAAGATCCGGCGGATGGTGGGCCACGACCCGGCCTTCCGTGGACTGATCGAGGCCATAGAGGCCCAGATTCTCAGGCAAGAAAAGGTGTGAAAAGACGGTGCCGCAGCCGTGGCGCCGCGATGGACTGTTGAACGGGTCTTCCGTACCGGCACAGAGCGCCACAGGGCGGCCGGTGAGGCGCCACGAAGTATTTCACCGATTGTCCACAACGCTTGTCCGAGAACGCACAACGTAAGTCTTTGACTGGAAAGAACTTGCGAGCCATGATTGAGAGGCGCCACGTTTTCCACAGGGCTTATGACTGTTAGTATTTTGTTGTACTTAACAAATACTAAAACTACTTCCTTCGGACTAAAGGAGGTCTCAGAATGAAAGCGGTTTGCGATCGTGCAACGTTAACCAGTGGTGTGCAGGTTGCCTCTGCAGTTGTTGCTCCGAGAAGCCCTAAACCGGCTCTTGGTTGCATTAAAATGGTAGCCGAAAAAGATTTCATAACGCTGCTGGCAACCGACCTGGAGGTCGGTATCCGTATTGAGTTGGACAAAATGGAGGTTCAGGAACCGGGCTTGGGGCTGGTGCCCGCCGACCGGTTTCACGCGATTTTGCGCGAACTGGATGAAGACACGATTGAACTCTCCTCGACGGAACAGGAGACCACCATCGAGGCCCCGGGCTCGCACTTTACGATCCTGGGCGACAACCCGGAGGACTTTCCACCGGTTCCGGACTTTCCGGAGACAGGCGCGTTTTCTGTTGCGGCCGACGATCTTCTGGCACTCGCCGAACGGACGCTGTTCGCTACGGCGAAGGAAAACACTCGCTATGCGCTCAACGGTGTTCTCTGGGAGGTTGAAGGGAAAGATGTGACGCTCGTGGCTACCGATGGCCGCCGCCTGAGCCTTGCGAAGGGAAAGTGCAAAGACGGACCCCAAGAGAAGGTAACGGCAATTGTGCCGAGCAAGGCAATGCAACTTATCGTGCGGTGTCTGACGGATACGGCTGAGGCCAAGAGCACGGCGCGTGTTGTGATCAGCGAAAAGGACATCCTGGTGGAGGTGCCGCCCGCGGACGGCGGCAGGAGGGTTGTTTACTCGCGCCTCGTGGATGGCCACTTCCCGAAGTACGAGGATGTGATCCCAAAGGATCTCGATAAGAAGGCTACCATGGGCACGAGCGCGCTGCTGGCTGCGGTGCGCAAGGCGGCCCTGTTGACAAACGAGGAATCGCGCGGGGTGATGCTGAAGTTCAGCGGCGGAGAACTTGTGATTACCAGCCGCACGCCGGAAATGGGTGAGGCTGAAATCCGCATGCCCATTGCCTACGACGGGGAGGACCTCGAGATCGGTTTCAACCCGCAGTATCTCATGGATGCGGCCAAGGTGATTGACGCGGAGGAATTGGCATTCATGTTCAAGGGGCCGAGCAAACCCGGCGTCATTCTGGAAGGAAAGACCTTCACCCACGTGGTGATGCCGGTAAGCGTTGTCTAGGCGGTCCGGCGTCTATTGTATGATTTTGCCGCGCTTGGCCTCTCGGGCGGCGACGGTTGGCGGGGCTGATGAGGAAAGAATCGTGCTCGGCGGACACCGCGAGGCGTCGGACTTCGGCAAAGTGCGGGCGGAGCCTGTGGGCGACGTCCTTCAGCGATGGCTTGCCCGCAGCGGGTTGCTCAGGGTGTCGGACCGGGATCGGGTTTGGGAGGTCTGGCAGCGCCAACTCGGTTCGGATGCGGTCCATACCTGCCTGGTGTCGTTGAGGGGAAACGTAGCCACTTTCTCCGTCGATTCGAGCGCCCTGCTTTCGGAACTCAACAATTTCCGGAAGGTGGAACTTCTCGAATCGCTGCACCGCGAGGTCCGGACGTACTTCGTTCGCGACATCCGGTTTCGGCTCGAGAAGCGGCCGCCGGCTTCCGGCCCACCGCCGCGCTGAGGCCGGCGCTCCTGCGTCGTGGCGGTTCGCGCAAAGGCTGTTCATCGGGGCCTTACTTCCTCCAGGGTCTGGCCGTGTGATTTGGCGTTGCCCCGACCGTGCCCTCTCGCCACCGGCCCGTCAATCGTTTTGGTGTACGTGTTAAGCGTGTCATTCCGAGCGAGCGAAGAAAAGTCGAGTCCCGGCGCGCCGGGATCGCCGTTATCCGTGTGCGGACGACGAGATTTCTCCGCTCGCCCTCGCCTTTGGCGAAGGCTCGGTCGAAATGACATCGCTTCGAGAGCACGCCAAACAGGTTCGTTTTGATTGACGGGGCGGCGCCCCCGGCCTTAGAATCCACTTGGCTCGAATCGGGAGGTGCTCTGATGATGGAGAGACGCGAGTTTCTTCGTCGCGCTGTCGCCGGCGCGGGCGCCGTCGCCTTCGGCGGCGGCCTGTCGGGCGCTGCGGCCGGCCAGCAGGCGGTCGAGCGGCGCAACGAGCGCCCGGGCATGACGTATGCCAGGCTCGGACGCACGAACCTGATGGTCTCGCGAATCGGCCACGGCAGCCTGTACACCAACAGGGAGCGGATTCCACTGCTGGACAGGCTTTGCGAGGGAGGCGTCAATTTCTTCGACACGTCCCACATCTATGGCGGCGGCCGCAGCGAGGACGCCCTCGGCGAGTTCTTCGGACGCGACGGACGCCGCAAGAACGTCTTCATCGGCACCAAGATGGACCTGCGCGCACAGATGAAGGCCGGCGAGGGGGTTTACGCCAAGGCCATGGACTATGCCGAGTCTTCGCTGCGGCGCCTCAAGACCGACTATGTCGATATTATGATGCTCCACGGCTGCACCACGCTCATCGACCTTGTCGAGAACCCCGAGTGGCTGCGCGCGGCCGAGGACCTCAAGAAGCAGGGCAAGGCCCGGTTCATCGGCTTCAGCGAACACGCCAAGCCGGCCGAGGTCCTCACGCGCGCCGCCGCCTGCGGCAAGTACGACATGGCCATGGTCGCCTTCTCCCTGGTCAAGAGCAAGTGGGGCAGCATGGGACGGACCGACATCAAGTCGATGGAACCGGCGCTGGCGGCCGCCAGGAAGGCCGACATGGGCGTCGTCGCCATAAAAGCGGCCGTCCGGGCTGAAGAGATCCTCGCCGCGACCTCCGACCCGAAACTCAAAAAGAAAGGTTTCTCGGTCCATCAACTGTGCTACCGGTACGTTCTCGGCGTGCCGGGTGTCCACGCCGTCGTGTGCGGCATGACGAACATGACCCACGTTGAGGAGAACCTGAAGGTTCCGGCCATCGACCTGGCCGCCGGAGACGTCGAACGCTTCCGCGACGTTGCGGCGGCGTCGCGCGCGTGCGGCTTCTGCGGAACCTGCCTCGATGCCTGCCCCAACGGCATCGCCGTTCAGGACATCCTGCGTTTCCACTGCTACTGGGGCAACGGGTACCGCAGCGCAGCGCGGGCGCAGTACGCCGCGCTCCCGCCGCACCAGAAGGCGACGGCGTGTCGAGGCTGCGGCGCCTGCGAGGACGCCTGCCCGATGGGCGTCCCGATTCGCCTGCGCTTGCGCGAGGCCCACCATGTTCTGGCCTGAGTTTTTTGACATCGGTGCTGTCGAGCAGATGCGCGGCGTTGCGCCCGAGCGCGGCCCGTACGGGCCGCGCAGAGGTGCGCGCGTGCGCAGGATCTCCGGCTGGTGGCCTTCCCAGGCCACCAGCACGCTGTTCCGGCAGATCTTCGCGGCGGCCTGGGAAGGCCGCCGCGCGGTGAGTGCGCACCCGCCGCGCGCGACTTGGGTCAGCGCGGCTCGGCGGGTGGTCGTTGCCGTTCTGCTTGCCCCGGCGCTCGCCGGCTGCGGCTCATCCTCGGACGACGACCTTCTGCCGCCCGAGCGCGGCGAGTGGCGGCGCACGGAGGCGGTCGCGCGGTACACGTCGGAGAACCTCTACGACTACATCGACGGGTCCGCGCCGTTCGTCATCTCCTTCGGCTTTCAGTCTCTCGCGACGGCCGACTACCGCCGGGGCGAGGAGGCCGTGACGACCGTGGACCTTTACGATATGGGTTCGGCGGACAACGCCTTCGCCCTCTTCCGCAACATGGCCAACCTGGAGGCCGAGCCGGTCGAGGTCGGCACCGAAGGTGCGGGGGCCGAAGCGCGAATCGAGTTCTGGCAGGGGCCGTACTACGTCGTCGTCAGCAACCCGTCGCCCGAGGAGAGCGAGCACGTCCTGGCGCTTGCGCGCGACGTGGCCGCCTCGCTCCCGGCAACTCAGGCGTGGCCCGCGTACCTCGGCCTTCTCCCGGAGGCCGACCGCGTGCCGCGGTCCGAAAAGTACCTGCCGGGCAGTTTCCTCGGCTACGCTTGTCTGAAACGCACCGTCTCCGCACGGTACACGTGCGGCGACGCCGAGGTCACCCTCTTCGCCTGCCGCTACGACACGCCCCAGGCGGCCGCCCAGGCCCTCGATGCCTTCAAGGCCCAACTCGAAAAGAAGGCTCCGACCAAGCCTCTGGCCTGCGGCGACGGCGGCTTCGTGGCCGAGAAGTTCATCCTCGGCCCCCTTGCCGTCTTTCATCGCAGCCGCCACCTCGGCGGCATCATCGGCTACGCCGAAAACGCCGCCGACCTCCTCGCCGCCCTCGACGGCAATCTGGCTCAGCGTTAGGGTATTGCATCGGGGGGATCAATGTGATGTCGCCAGGACCCGCGACCAAGAAAGAGCCGGGGTCTGAGAAGCCGGGCGCCATGCTTTCGCGCTGTTGCGAGAGCGCCAAGGCGCGTTACGCCGGCAGCAGTGGCCGTTGAGCCCGAAGGGCTTTCGGATGTGAGCCTTTCAGGCTCGCGGGTTCCGGGCGGTGTGCGTTGACAGGCGCGGTGGCCCTTCACCGTTCCACGGCCTGTCCTCCCCACGCCCTCGCGTGGCCCCGCCTCCCGGCGCGCCGGCAGCAGGAGCCGTTGAGCCCGAAGGGCTCTGAATTCATCAGCCCAGGGCAACGCCCTGGGTCGCGGGGACGCACAAACAGAATCCACAAGCCCTGAAAGGGCGCTACACGAAGGGGGGAACCATGTCGCAATCCCTGGCCAAGGTCCTCGTCCACATCATCTTCAGCACGAAGGGCCGCATGCCGGTCATCGCTCCCGAAGTCCGCCACGAACTCAACGCCTACATCGTGGGCATTCTTCGGCAACTCGAGTGCCCGTCCATCCTGATCAATTCGGTTGCCGACCACGTCCATATCCTGTGCTGCCTTTCCAGGACGCTGGCCCTCGCGAAGGCCGTCGAAGAGGTGAAGAAGGGATCGTCCAAGTGGCTCAAGACCAAGGCGGCGGCGCTGCGGAACTTCCACTGGCAGAACGGGTACGGTGCGTTCTCCGTCAGCCAGTCCAGTGTGGACGAGGTGCGGCGCTACATCGCCAACCAGGAAGAACATCATCGGCGGGTCACGTTCGAGGAGGAGTTCCGGGCCTTCCTCGACCGCCACGGCGTGGCGTACGATGAGCGGTACGTCTGGGATTGACTTGTGCCGCCCTTTCAGGGCTTGGTCCATGGTTGGGTCGGTTGGTCCGTTGACCCAGGGCGTTGCCCTGGGCTCTCGGATGTGAGCCTTTCAGGCTCGCGGGTTCCGGGCGGTGTGCGTTGACAGGCGCGGTGGCCCTTCACCGTTCCACGGCCTGTCTTCCCCACGCCCTCGCGTGGCCCCGCCTCCCGGCGCGCCGGCAGCAGTGGCCGTTGAGCCCGAAGGGCTCTCGGATGTGAGCCTTTCAGGCTCGCGGCTGTCGGGCACACTTGGTCCAGCAAGGGCGCGCCGGCAGCAGTGGCCGTTGAGCCCGAAGGGCTCTGAATTCATCAGCCCAGGGCAACGCCCTGGGTCGCGGGGACGCACAAACACAATCCACAAGCCCTGAAAGGGCGCTACAGGTACTCCTTCCCCGATCCGCCTCGGCTCACACGCCGCGCTTCACCCTTGCCTTCCGGCCTGGGAGGCGTAACCTATCGGGGTTGTCGCAGCCGGATACGGGAAGGTGGGCATGCGATATCGCAGATTCGGCCATCTGGATTTCGAGGTCTCGGCCCTGGGATTCGGCTGTATGCGGCTGCCGACGACGGGCAAGCCGGGCAAAATAGACGAGCCGGCGGCGGTCGAGATGATCCGGTGGGCCATCGACCACGGCGTCAACTACATCGACACGGCGTATCCGTACCACGGCGGCAACAGCGAGCGGCTCCTCGGCGCGGCGCTCGAAGACGGCTACCGCGACAAGGTCGCCCTGGCCACGAAGATGCCCATCTGGATGGTCGAAAAGGCAGACGACTTCGACCGCTTCTTCGACGAGCAGTGCGAGCGGCTGCGGACCGAGCGGATCGACTTCTACCTGCTTCACAACCTCCAGGCGCCCACCTGGCCGAAGATACGCGACCTGGGGGCCATCGCGTGGCTCGAAAAAGCCCGGGCCGACGGGCGAATCGGCCCTGTGGGCTTCTCCTTCCACGATCGCGCCGACGTCCTCAAGGAAATCCTGGATTATTACAGCGGCTGGTCCCTCTGCCAGATCCAGTACAACTTCGTGAACGAGGACGTCCAGGCCGGCACACCGGGGCTCGAGTACGCCGCCGGCAAGGGGCTGGCGGTCGTCATCATGGAGCCGCTGTTCGGCGGCACGCTGGCGGCCCCGCCCGAGCCCGTGCAGAAGATTTGGGACGAGGCACCCGGCCGCCCGAGCCCCGTGGACATGGCCCTCAGGTGGCTGTGGAACAAGCCCGAGGTTTCGGTGGTCCTCAGCGGCATGACCACCCTGGAGCACGTGAAGCAGAACGTCGCCAGCGCCAGCGCCTCCGGCGTCGGCTCGATGACACAGGCGGAACTCCAACTCATCGCGCGCGCCCGCGACGCATACGGGGCGCTCAACCCCATTCCCTGCACGGGGTGCGGCTACTGCGTGCCGTGTCCGAACGGCGTGGCTATTCCCGACAACTTCCAACTCTACAACAACGCCGTGGTGTTCAAGGGCAGCAGCAGGCAACTGAACCGGAACCTCTACAACGACATGCCCGCCGGCAAGCGGGCCGAGGCGTGCATCCAGTGCGGCGAGTGCGAAGAGAAGTGTCCCCAGAAGATCGCGATCGGCGAGTGGATGCCCCGCGTCCACGAGGCGCTTGCGAGGAAGTAAGCGCCGCCGAAATCGCGCGGCGGGCCTCCTGACCTGTCGCGCGACCCGTGGGAACTCAAGAACCTGGCCGATGACCCCGCCCAGGCAGAGCGCAAAGCCGGCCTCCGCAAGGAACTCGACGCCTGGATGGCCCAGCAGGGCGACAAGGGTAACGAGACCGAGATGAAGGCCCGCCCGCGCCAGGGCCGAGGCGACCGCAAACCACGCAAGAAGAAAACCGGCGCCCGCGCCGAACGGAAGCCCCAGTAACGGCCTGCCGAAGCGCGCGTGCCCGGCCTCGCTGCCGCGAACGCCTCTTGGCCGGGCGACGGCTGCTCTGCCCCAGTGCATTTGGCGGATGCCACTCGCTGCGGCCGGGTGAGTACCTCATCACGGCCCCTCCCCGTAAAGATGGTTGCGTTTCGGCGGTTCCGGGGTATCCTGTCTTTACTTGTTCGTTGGGCGCGGCGCGCTCGCCAACAGGATCTTGCGTCGGATTGAAGGGGGGCGGTCGGGACGGGCCGGGCTGCCCCTGCGGCGGGAAACCCGATAGAATAAGGCACGTGTCATGCGAAGTCGGTCTTTGTTGAAAAGCCTTCCTCTCTTGTCGGTTGCCCTGGCGGCAGTGCTCGGCGCGAGCACCGTCTGCGATGCTGCCGCGAAGAAGGACGCCAAGAAGGCCGAGGCCGAAAAGAAAGATCTCACCGACGAAGACGTCCGCCAGGCCATCGAGAAAGGCCGCCAGTATCTCGTCAGCCAGGCCAAACCCGACGGCTCGTTCGCCGGTGGCGGGCTGGCCGGCGGCCACAGCGCCTTGGCCTTTATGACACTCGCCTACATGGGCGAGCATCCCAACCGCGACCACATGGCCAACGGCCTGGTGTACCTGGTGGACCTCGACACCGACACCGGCTTCGGTGGCAGGCAGGGCTACGCGCTCCCGATTCGCGTCATGGGCCTCTCGTACATCTACAAGAAACTGCTGGGCACCCGCCGCCGCCTCGTCGCTTTGCGGGCCGGGCAAGACATCGTGCGCATCCAGTCGGGCCAAGCCACCACGGGCGGGTGGCGGTACGAACTCCAGCCGGACAACAACTACGATTTCTCCGTCACGCAGTGGCCGATCCTGGCGATGCGCGACGCCCAGCGGGCCGGCATCGAGTTCCCCGACCCGCGGGGACACCTCGCCAGGGCCCTCGCCCTCTACCTCAAGGGCCATAACAGCGACGGCGGCTGGGCCTACCAGGCCGGCAAGGGCGAGTCCTACGGCTCGATGACCGCCGCCGGCCTCGCCTCGCTCTTCATCATCGCCGACTTCCTCGAACCGAACAGCGGGTGCCCGTGCGTGCACGGCAAGAGCCGCCGCGGCGTCACGCAGACCGAGCGGGCCATGGACGCCGCCCTCGAATGGCTCGGCGAGAACTTCAGCGCCACCACCAACCCCGGCTTTGGCAGACGCACCATGTACTGGCTCTACTGCGTCGAGCGCGTCGGCATCGCCGCCGGCTACAAATACTTCGGCACACACAACTGGTACAAGGAAGGCGTTGCCGAACTCGTCAAGAAGCAGGGAAAGGACGGCAAGTGGGGCAGCCTGACGGACACCTGCTTCGCGCTGCTGTTCCTCTACAAGGGCCGCGCGCCCATCCTCTTTAACAAACTCAAATTCGACGGCGTCTGGAACGCCCACCGCCGCGACATCGCCAACCTGACCCACTTCATCGAACGCACCAAGGAGCAGATGTTCCACTGGCAGATCGTCGAACTGAGGGCGCCGCTCGAAGAACTCCACGACGCCCCCATCCTCTACATCACCGCCGAGAGCGTGCCCAACTTCACCGACGCCCAGAAGAAGAAACTCCGCGCCTTCACCGATACGGGCGGCACGGTCCTGTTTGAGGCCTCGTGCGGCAGCGCGGCCGTGCGGAACTGGTTCACCAAGTTCGCCGCCGAGGTCTGGCCCGAGTGGCGACTCGTCAAACTCCCCTACGAACACGGCGTCTGGAGCGCCCTGCACCAGATGCGGACCCGGCCCGAGGCCCTCGGCGTCGGCGACGGCGTCCGCACCGCCGTCTTCTACTGCCCTGAGGACATCTCCTGCGCCTGGCAGACCCAGGCCGTTGCACGTCGCGGGTACCTGTTCGACTGGGGCATCAACCTGTACACCTACGCCACCGACGGCGCACCCCTGCGGGCCAAACTGGCCGCACGCGGACCCGTAACGACCGACCGCTTCACCGCAGCCGTCAAGGCCGGGCCGAACAAGAGCGTCCGCATCGCCCGCGTCAAACACGGCGGCAACTGGGCAGCCGGCGCCAACTACCGCGGCCTCAGCCACCTGGCCAAACACGTCCAGGCCAAGGCCGGCATCAGGCTCCAGGTTACCGAGCCGACGCAGGTGCCGTTCAACTCGGGCGGCGTCGCTGTGGCCGACTTGAAGCCCGGCCAGATCGCCTACCTGGCCGGCTCGGCGGACGTCGCCCTTACGCCCGACGAGCAGGCCGCCATGAAAAAGTACCTGGCGGGGGGCGGCTTTCTCTGGGTCGAGGCCGTCACCGGGTCGCTCGCCTTCGACAAGGCGGTCCGCAAACTGGCCGTCGACATGGGCTTGACGCTGAAACTGCTGCCCGGCAGCCATCCGCTGCTGCACGGCCGCATGACCGGCGCCATGGGCCACAACCTGACGGCCCGCGTTCAGTTCCGCCGGGCGTTGCGTGCCCAGCGTATCGGCCGCCCGTCCGCCGAGTTCTACGGCATTTATCAGGGTGAGAAGATGGTCGGCCTGTACTCGCCCTTCGACGTCGTGTTCAGTCTGACCGGATACGAGGCCCACCGCTGTCGCGGCTACAAGGCCGAAGACGCCATGGCCGTCGGCACGAACCTTGCCCTCTACTTCTCGACGCTTAAGTGACGTTCGGCCGGACCCAGGCATAAGGAGGGCCTTGCCCGGCCGTGCGTTTCTCATCGCCGGTCGCCTTTGCCGCGCTACTCAGTCACTTTCCGCGAGGAATCTCCCTTTCAGCCCGTGCCCGGACGTGGTATCATGTCGGCCACAGAGCGTTGGGCCAATGGTGGCTCAATCGACAGCGAAAGGGAAGAACATGACCGACGAACCGCAAGAACCTCAGGTACCGGCCGAAGCGCCTTGTGCGGAGCCGTGTGCAGAGCCGGCAGCGCCCGCTGAAGAGCCGGCAGCGCCCGCCGCGGAGCCGGAGGCGCCCGCCGAGTAGCCGCAGGTCTGACGCGGATCACCCGGTGGTGGTGAACTGGAGCGGCACAGTGCCGAGGGGTTAGGGGAGTTCTTCAGCAAGCGGTCGGAGGGTTGCCGGGGACCGCTTGCCCACCGCCTCGCGTTTTTTCCTGTCGAAGGGATCCGTCTGCGCCGCCCGGCGCAAGCGGTGCTTCTGAAACGAAGAGAGGCCGATGGCCAAGGCGAAAAAGACCGGTGCCGCCGACAAAGCGAAACCCAAAGCCAAGGCCGCCAGGGCGCCGAAGTCGCCCCGACCCGCCGGCCGACGACGCGTGGGCGCCTATCGCGCTGATTCCATCAAGGTCATGAAGGGCCTGGAGGCCGTCCGCAAGCGGCCCGACATGTACATCGGCGACCGGCACCAGCGGGGGCTCCATCACCTGGTGAGCGAGGTCGTCGATAACGCCATCGACGAGGCCATGGCGGGGTTCTGCCGGAACATCCTCGTGACGATCCATCCGGACGGCAGCGTCAGCGTCGAGGACGACGGCCGCGGGTTCCCCGTGGACCGGCACCCGGTCGAGAAGAAGCCGGGCGTCGAGGTGGCCCTGACGATGCTGCACGCGGGCGGCAAGTTCGACCACACGAGTTACAAGGTCTCGGGCGGCCTGCACGGCGTGGGCGTCAGTGTCGTCAACGCCCTGTCGGAATGGCTGAACGTCGAAATCCGCCGCGACGGGCACGTGTGGCGGATGGGGTTTGCTTTCGGCAAGAAGACGCAGAGCCTCAAGCGGGGCAACCGGGCGAAGAAGACCGGGACGATCGTCACCTTTAGGCCCGACCGCGAGATCTTCGAGGACCCGACGTTCAAGTTCGAGGTGCTCGAGAGCCGGCTCCGCGAACTGGCCTACCTGAACGAGGGGCTCCGGATTCGCCTCGTGGACGAGCGCGACGACCGGGAGGCCGAGTTCCGGTTCAAGGAAGGCATCCGCGCCTTCGCCAAGCACCTGAACGAGGGCAAGACCGTCCTGGCCCGCGGTGTCATTTACTTCCGCCGCGCCGACCCCGCCGCCCACATCGAACTCGAGGTCGCGATTCAATACACGGATGGATATACCGAGAACATCCTGTGCTTCGCCAACAACATCAACACCATCGAGGGCGGCACGCACCTGTCGGGCTTCAAGTCCGCCGTTACGCGGACGCTGAATCACTACGCCAGGAGGCAGAACCTTCTGAGGGGCGGCTCGCCCCCCAGCGGCGACGACCTGCGCGAAGGCATGACCGCCGTCGTCAGCGTCCGTGTGCCCGAGCCGCAGTTCGAGGGCCAGACCAAGACCAAACTCTCCAACAGCGACGTCGGCACCTTCGTCGAGACCGTGACGAACGAGATGCTCGGCCAGTACCTGGAGGAGACCCCCGGCGCGGCCAGGAAGATCATCCAGAAGGCCGTCCAGGCGATGACCGCCCGCGACGCCGCACGAAAGGCACGCGACCTCGTCCGCCGAAAGGGCGCCCTGGCGTCCGGCAACCTGCCCGGCAAACTGGCCGATTGCTCGGAGCGCGACCCGGCCGCCTCGGAGATCTTTCTCGTGGAGGGCGACTCGGCCGGCGGCAGCGCCAAGCAGGGACGCGACCGCCGCACGCAGGCCATCCTGCCGCTCAGGGGCAAGATCCTGAACGTCGAAAAGGCACGCATCGACAAGATGCTCGCCCACGAGGAGATCGCCACCATCATCTCGGCCCTCGGAACCGGCATCGGCACCGACGACTTCGACGTCGCCCGCGCCCGCTACCACAAGGTCATCATCATGACCGACGCCGACGTGGACGGCAGCCACATCCGCACACTCCTGCTCACCTTCTTCTACCGCCAGATGAAGGCGCTCATCGACGCCGGCTACGTCTACGTGGCCCAGCCGCCGCTGTACCGCGTCCGCCGCAAGGGCAAAGAGTACTACGTCCAGAGCGACCGCGATATGCGGATGATGCTCCTGAAACTCGGCATCGACGGCGCGGCCCTGCGCTTCAACCCCGACCCGAAACGCCGCCGCACGAAGGCCCACAAAGAGATCGCCGGGGCGAAACTCGAAGACCTCGCCGCCATCCTGACCGACGCCGAAGAACTCGTCCGCGCCATCGAACGCCGCGGCGTGCCGTGGGACGTGCTGCTGGCCGGACGCAGCAAGAAGGGCGAGTTCCCCTCCTGGGTCGTGCGCATGCGCAGCACGCTGCGGCTGTTCCACTCCTCGGCCGCCGCCACCAGGGCCATTGCCGCCGCCTATCCCAAACGCCGCCGCTCCAGGGCCAAGGGCAAGAAGAAACCCGGCGAAGAAGCGCCCGAGGAAGACCGCCCCGAACCCGAAGAACTCTTCCGCGCCCGCGACCTGACGAAACTCGCCAGGAAACTCGCAGCGCGCGGCATCGACGTCGCCGACTGGTACCTCGACCCCCGCCAGGACGTCGGGACCGAGAAGGCCTACACCAGGTTCTCCATCGTCGCCAACGGTGATACGGTCGACGTGGCCGGCGCCGCGCAGATCCTGCCGACGATCCGCCGCCTCGGACAGAAAGGCATGGATATCCAACGATTTAAAGGCCTCGGCGAGATGAACGCCGAACAACTCTGGGCCACCACGATGGACCCGGCCCGGCGGACCCTCAAACAGGTCCTCATCGACGACGTCGCCGAGGCGGAACACATCTTCAGCGTCCTCATGGGTTCCGCCGTCGAGCCCCGCCGCGCCTTCATCCAACGCCACGCCCTTGAAGTACGCAACCTCGACGTGTAGGGCGGACACCCCGCGAGGCGGCCGGCCGTCGGCGGCGCCGGGGTCTGCGCCCCGTTCCCCCGCCCATTGACCCGGTGCGCGGGCCGCGGTACGATAGCCACCGTTCAAGACGCGGCCCGCGGTCGCGCATGGCCTGTCCGGGCTGTACACGCCGGCCGGTCGAAAGAGACGCGCCTATGGAATACGTCCTCGCCGCCGTCGCCTGTGTGCTGGCTGTCGTGGTGCTGGTGCTGCTGCTCAGGCAGCGCACGGGCGGCGCGGGCGGCGCCGTTGAGACCGAACTGCGCCAGCGTATCGGCGAACTCGAGTCCGAGGCCGACGGCCTGCGCGGCGAACTCGGCGAGGCCTGCTCTGCACGCGTCCAGGCCGAGACGCGTCTCGAGGCCGAACGCGCCAACCTCGATGAGCAGCGACGCATCCTCGGTGAGGCCGAAACAAGCCTCAAAGACGCCTTCAAGGTCCTCTCGGCCGATGCCCTCAAGGACAGCCGGCAGCAGTTTCTCGGCGACGCCGGCGAGCGCCTGCGGCCCATCCAGGATCTCCTGAAGACGTACGAAGCGCGCCTGCGCGAGATCGAGAAGGCCCGCACCGACGCTTACGGCAGCCTGCGGCAGTACCTCGACGGACTGCGCGACGCTCAGGAGGGTCTCAAGACTCAGACGACGAAACTCGAGACGGCGCTGCGCGGCTCGACGCGCGTCCGTGGCGAATGGGGGCAACTGGCACTGAAGCGCGTGGTCGAACTGGCCGGCATGTCGAAACACTGCGATTTCGACGAACAAGCCTCCACCACGACCGACCAGCGCCGCCAGATCCCCGACCTGACCGTGCACCTGCCGGGCGACCGCCTCATTGTCGTCGATGCCAAGGCACCTGGCGATGCGTACATGGAGGCGGTCGAGGCGACGGACGACGCCTCCCGCAAGGCGGCTATGGAGCGCCACGCCCAAGCCGTCCGCGGACACGTGCGCACCCTCAGCCAGAAGGCGTACTGGAGCCAGTTCGATAACACGCCGGAGTTCGTCGTTCTGTTTCTGCCCGGCGAGTCGTTCTTCAGCGCTGCCCTGGAGGCCGACACGTCTCTGATGGAGGACGCCTTCCGCAGCAACGTGGTCTTGGCCAGTCCGGTCAACTTGATCGCCCTGCTCAAGGCGGTTGCCCACGGCTGGCGGCAGCAGGAGATGGCCGAGAACGCCGAACGCATCGGCGAGACGGGGCGCGAACTCTATGACCGCGTCCGCGTCTTCGTCGAACATTTCGGGAAGGTTGGCGACGGCATCAGCCGCGCGGCCAAGGCGTACGATGCGGCCGTGGGGTCGTACGAGTCGCGCATCGCCCCGTCCGCCCGCCGCCTCGCCGATCAGGCCGCCGTCGGCGACAAAGCCCTGCCCGAAGTCGAAGGTGCTGCCCACCCCACCCGCCTTATCGCCGACGGCGGCGAAGCCGCCGAACCCCATGACAACGAGCCCGGCCCGTCGCGCGATTAACAACACGCGCCGCGTTAGCCGCCCGTACGGGCGCGTGCCGTTGAAAGGCTCGACGATGGCCCTGGCCTACCACGTCATCTTCGGCACGTACGGCTTCTGGCTGCCGAACGACCCGCGCGGGTCGTGGTCCGACTTCGTGGGTTCCTGGGAACTGTTCCGATACGGCAAGGCCACAAAGGTCGACACGCGGCGGTCCGTCGCGGGCGTCCCGCACGACGGCCGCGCTCGCCGCGCCGCCAGGCGGGCGCTCAAGTATCCGCCGGCGACGCTCACAGGCCGGCAGGCCCGGGCCGTCGGGCGCGGCTTTGCACGAGCGACGCGCGAGGGCAGGTACGCCGTCCACGCCTGCTCCATCCTGCCCGACCACGTGCACCTGGTCGCCGGCCGGCACGTGCGTTCGGTCACGCGCATCGTGGGGCACCTGAAAGGTCGAGCGACTCAGCGGCTTGTCGCCGATGGCCTCTGGCCCGAGCAGCGGCCACCCGTGTGGGCGGGACGAGGCTGGAAGGTGTTCCTCGATACAATCGAGGACGTGAGGCGCGCCATCGCGTACGTCGAGGAGAACCCGCTCAAAGAAGGCAAACCTCGGCAGCGCTGGTCGTTTGTGACGCCGTTCGATGGGTGATGCCCGCGCGGGCAAGCCCGGCGAACGGGGCGAACAACACGCGCCCAGCAAGCTGGGCGAACAACACGCGCCCAGCAAGCTGGGCGGCTAACACGCGCGCTGTTAGCCGCGGGGCTTGCCCCGCGCGTGCCGTTCGGCACGGGCTTGCCCCGCGCGTGCCGTGTTAGCCGCGGGGCTTGCCCCGCGCGATTGACAACGCGCGACGCGCCGTGTTAGCCGCCCGTACGGTCGCGTGCCGCGTTAGCCGCGGGGCTTGCCCCGCGCGATTGACAACGCGCGACGCGCCGTGTTAGCCGCCCGTACGGGCGCGTGCCGTGTTAGCCGCGGGGCTTGCCCCGCGCGTGCCGTTTGAGGCAGGCGACGCGCTCAAGCATGCAGCGCCGCGCGACGCGCCGTGTTAGCCGCCCGTACGGGCGCGTGCCGTGTTAGCCGCGTGGCTTGCCACGCGCGTGTCGTTGGAACGAAACTGGACACGCCCCGCCGCGCGCAGTAACCTCTTCGCGGTGCAGGGCGGTCGGCGAGCGGTCGCCTGTCGAGCAGCGGGGAGGACCGGGACGATGAACTCGGATTTCTTGGCGCAGGACCCGTGGCGGGTCTTTCGCATCATGTCGGAGTTCGTGGACGGATTCGAGATGATGGCCCGCGTCCCGCCGGGGGTCAGCGTGTTCGGCTCCTCGCGAGCCGGGCCCGACCACCCGTACTATCACAAGGCGTACGAGACGGGCCGCCTCATCGCCGAGGCGGGGTTTGCGGTCGTCACCGGCGCGGGACCCGGCATCATGGAAGCCGCCAACAAGGGCGCCAAGGAAGCCGGCGGCGAAAGCGTCGGACTCAACATCCTCCTGCCCTTCGAGCAGGTGGCCAACCCGTACCTGACGAAGGTCATCAACTTCCGGTACTTCTTCGTCCGCAAGGTCATGTTCTCGAAGTACGCGACGGGGCTCATCTTCTTCCCCGGCGGGTTCGGCACGCTCGATGAATTCTTCGACACGATCACGCTGATCCAGACCGAGAAGATCCACCGCCTGCCGGTCGCCCTGATAGGGACCGATTTCTGGAACGGGCAACTCGAGTGGATCCGCGAGACGGTCTTCGATCGGTTCGCCCACATCTCGCCGGAGGATCTGGACCTGTGGCACCTGACGGACAACCCGGCCGAAGCCGTTCGATACATCTGCGAGAACCTCTCCCCACGCGACCGCCAGGGCTGGCCCGAGATCGAGAAATGGGACACGCCCGAAGGCAAAGTCATGCCGTAGAACTTCCAGCCGCTCGCCGCGAAGGCCTTGACCTCCCGCCCACCGCCGGTACGATGAACGCAGCATCCTGGTCGGGGCAGCGTCATGGACCACCAACAGCAGGCCATTGCGAAGGCGGCGGTGCTCATCGAGGCGCTGCCGTACATCCGACGGTTCCGCGGCACCGTCGCAGTCGTCAAACTTGGCGGCTCCTTCATGGACGTGCCGCAGGACCTGGAGGCCGTCTGCGCCGACATCGCCTTCATGCGGGCCGTCGGCATCCATCCGGTCATCGTACACGGCGGCGGCAAGGCCATCTCGCGGGCGATGGAGCAGGCGGGCCTGGCCCCGCGGTGGATCGACGGCCTCCGCTTCACCGGGCCCGAGGAACTCCGGATCGTCGAGGACGTCCTTGCGACCGACGTCAACCGCGAGATCGTGCGCCTCCTGCAAGAGACCGGCGCCAGGGCCGAGGCTCTCACCACCAAGGGACGCTGCCCACTGAAGGCCGAACCGATGACGAGCGCTTCCGGCCGGGACCTCGGCCTCGTCGGCAAGGTGACCCAGGTCGATGCGCTGCTTCTTCGCGGCCTGTGCGACTTGGGCACCATTCCGGTCTGCGCCCCGCTGGCCGTCGGACCGGACGGGCAGAAACTGAACTGCAACGCCGACGAGGCGTCCGGCGCGGTCGCCCGTGCCCTGGCGGCCGAGAAACTCGTCAACGTCTCCGACACACACGGCATCCGCGCTTCGGCCGACGACGAAGGGAGCCTCCTTTCGCACCTCTCGGAGGCCGACGCCGAGCGGCTGCTCTCTGATGGCGTCATCACCGGCGGCATGATCCCGAAGGTCCGGACGCTGCTCGATGCCCTCAAAGGCGGCGTCAAGAAGTGCCACATCGTCTCCGGCCGCGTCCCCCACTCGCTCCTCCTTGAAATCTACACCGACCGCGGCGTCGGTACCGAGATCGTGCCGTAGGCGATTCCGGATTTCGGAATTCGGATTGCCGAACAGAGCCGCGACCGCGAGGGAGCGGGCAGTTCCGCGGTCGCGAGGGAGCGGGCAGTTCCGCGGCGCAGCAGGGCGTTCGCATGTTTATTCCTATAGTCTTCGGCGTCAGCGACAAGCGCCACCCGCTGGCCCATGGCGTGCGGCACGGGTGCCGGGTGTGCGCCATGGAAACGCCGCATCACCTCGTCGAGGTCCGCCGCCAACTGGCCCTCTTTTTCATCCCCGTCTGGCGGTGGAACAAGCGGCCCATCCTCATCTGCAACGTCTGCGGGAACACCGAGTCCATTCCGCCGGAGGAGGCCGAGGAGATCCGCCGCCGAGCCGGGCCACCGTAGAGCGCGGGCGCCATGCTTTCGCTCGCGAAAGCATCAGCGAGGGCATAGGTGAAGACACGCCTTCGCAAGCGAGAAAGCGAACGTGTGGCCCCCCTTCTCGGCGCCGCTTGATTCCCGTCTCGAAAAGCCGTACCCTCGTGGCCGTCACGATCCGGGAAAGGGCGGCCATGCCAAAACCCCTCAGGCTCGGCGTCCTGCTCTCCGGCGGCGGGCGGACGCTCGAGAACCTCCTGGCCGAGATCGACGGCGGACGCTTGGCAAATCTTGCCGAGGTCGCCCTCGTCATCGCCTCGCGGCCGGGGATCCGCGGCATCGAGGTCGGCCGGAACGCGGGCGTGCCCGTCCACCTCGTCCGCCGCAAGGAGTTCGAGAACGTTGGGGCGTATTCGCAGGCGATGGTCAAGATTCTCGATGAGGCCGAGGTCGACCTCGTGTGTCTGGCCGGCTTCCTCTCGTACTGGATCCTGCCCGACCGCTATCTCGGCCGCGTGATGAACATCCACCCGGCCCTTTTGCCGTCGTTCGGCGGCACGGGGATGTACGGCCACCACGTGCACGAGGCGGTGCTGGCGCGGGGCGGGAAGGTCTCGGGCTGCACGGTCCATTTCGTGAACAACGAGTACGACGCGGGGCCGATCATCCTCCAGCGGGCGGTGCCGGCCTTCGCCGAAGACACGCCCGATACGCTCGCGGCACGGGTCTTCCGCGAGGAATGCATCGCGTACCCGGAGGCGATCCGCCTCTTTGCCGAAGGGCGGCTGCGCATCGACCGCCAGGTCGTCCACGTCGAGGACCCGAACTATCAGCCGTAGGGTGGGTGCTTGTATGTGTTTAGCGTGTCATTCCGAGCGAGCGAAGCGAGTCGAGGAATCTCGCCGTTATCCGTGTGCGGACGACGAGATTTCTCCGCTCGCCCTCGCCTTTGGCGACGGCTCGGTCGAAATGACATCGCTTTGAGAGCACGCTAAACAGGTACGGGTGCTTTGCACCCACGCGGCATATCGCGGGAGTCGATCCGCCCATGAGCCGCACCGGCGCCATGCACGGTTTCGCGATTCGGTCTGCGGTGCGTCCGGTCCCGTGGCCGGCCGACGTGGAGGCGGTGTTCGCGCCCCTGGCCGACCGTCGCAACCCGGTGTGGCTCGACAGCGCTGCCGGGCCGCCGCATCTGGCGCGGTGGAGCGTCCTGGCGGCCGAGCCGTCGGCGGTCCTCGTGCATCAGGGCGACGTGACGCGGCTGCTGGAGCCGGGCGGCCGCGTCCGGATGGAGGTGGCGCACGACCCGTTCGCGGCGCTTCGCGAAGTGCTGGCGGCGGTGCGGATCGAGGCGGCAGGCGCGGCAGGCACGCTGCCGTTCGGACCCGGCCTCTACGGCTATTTCGCCTACGACTTAGGGTTCTACGTGGAGCCGACGTCGGCCCTTTCGCCCCGCCGCGACATCGCCCTGCCGGACCTGTGGCTGGGGCTGTACGAGACGGTCCTGGTGCTCGATCACCGCGACGAGCAGGCGTACCTCGTGGGCGCCGACGGGCCGGCGGCCGACGCGCTGCGCCGCGCGCTTCACGTTAGCCGCGGGGCTTGCCCCGCGCGCGGGTCGTGCCCGCCCGATGCGCGGGACTCAGGCGACCTGGCCTGCAACTTCACGCGGGAGGGCTACCTTGCGGCCGTAGCCCGCGCCCGCGACTACATTGCCGCCGGCGACATCTTCCAGGTAAACCTGAGCCGCCGGTTCACCGTGGCGCGCGAGCCGCGCACCGACCGGCCGGGGCACGCCTACCAGCGGCCGAGCGACCTGTACCTTCGGCTGCGGCGATACAATCCCGCGCCGTATGCGGCGTACGTCGGCCTCGGACAGGGGCGGGCGGTCCTCTCGAGCAGCCCGGAACTGTTCCTCGACCTGGCGGGCGGGCGGGTCGTCACGCGGCCCATCAAGGGCACCAGGCCGCGGCAGCCGGAGGGCGGCACCGGCGCGACGGCGTTCAACCGCCGCATGGCCGACGCTCTTCTCGCCGCCGATAAGGACAAGGCCGAACTCGTCATGATCGTCGACCTGGAGCGAAACGACATCGGCCGCGTCTGCTCCTACGGCACCGTCCGCGTGACCGAGCCGCGCGCCCTGGAGGCCTACGCCGCCGTCTTTCACACCGTCGCGACGGTCGAGGGCCGATTGCACCCGGGCCGCGACGTGACCGACCTCGTGAAGGCGACGTTTCCCGGCGGCTCGATCACCGGGGCGCCGAAGGTGCGGGCGATGCAGATCATCGCCCAACTCGAACCCACCCGACGCAGCGTCTACACGGGCGCCATCGGGTACGTCGCCCCGCCGACCGACGACGAGCCGGCCGGCCGGTGTGCACTGAACATCGTTATCCGGACGCTCCTTACGGCCGGGCCGAAGGTGCACCTTCAGGTGGGCGGCGGGGTGGTCGCCGACTCGGAGCCCGAGGCCGAGTTCGACGAGACCAACGACAAGGCCCGCGCGCTTCTTGCGGCCCTCGGGCTGACGGCGTGATGCGAAAGGCCAAGGCAAAAATGCCCGACACCCGAGTGATGTACGTTGCCGGCGACTACGTCCCGATGGCCGAGGCCCGCGTCTCGGCGCTCGATGCAGGCCTCTTGCTGGGGGCGGGCCTGTTCGAGACGCTCAGGACCTACGGCGGGACGCCGTTCCGGCTCGGGGCGCACCTCGGGCGCCTGCGCGAAAGCGGCAATGTCCTGCGGATCTTCGTCCGGGAGACCGACGGCGAGATAGCCGAGATCATCGACCACCTCGTCGAGGCGAATCCCGGTCTATCGGGGGAGGCGCGGCTGCGGATCACGGCCACCCGCGGCGAACTCGAGGCCGGCCTCCAGGACGATGAGGCCCCGCCTGCCACGCTACTCGTTACGGCCGGGCCGATGACGCCGTATCCGCGCCAGTTCTACGAGACCGGCGCGACGGTCGTCGTCTCCGACATCCGCGTCAACGAGTCCGACCCGAGCACGTACCACAAGACCACCGGCTACATGGCGAACCTGCTGGCGCTGCGCGACGCTCACCGCGCGCGGGCGGCCGAGGCCATCCGGTTCAACACGAAGAACCGCCTGGCAGAGGGCGCCATCTCGAACGTCTTTCTCGTCCGCGACGGCCGCCTGCTGACGCCGCCGGTCCAGGACGGCCTCTTGCCGGGCATCACGCGGGCGGCCGTTCTGGAACTCGCGGCCGAGGTGGATGTGCCGGCCGAGCAGCGGACCCTGACGGTCCACGACCTCATGGAAGCCGACGAGGTGTTCCTCACGAACTCGATCATGGAGGTCATGCCGGTCGTCCGCGTTGAGGCCCGCGAGATCGGCGGCGGCAAGCCCGGCCCCATCACGCGAACGCTCGCCGACGCCTACCGCGCCCTGGTGGCCCGCGAGACGGGTATGGCCCGGTCGTAAGGCAAGTTTTCGGGCGAAAACTTTACCTGGTGGGGCGTGCCCGCGCGTAAGTAAAGCCGGCTTTACTTGCCGGCTTTGCCCGCTCCGGGCCTGGGCTTGGGCGGCGGCAGGAACGGGACCTTGCCGCTTTCGGGCACCTTGCCGGGCACGGCCCGCTGGACCGTGAGGATGATGGTCTCTTGCCACGTGTCGGGGCCGCGGCGCTCGAAGAAGCCGGCGCCGCCGAAACTGATGCCGGGCCCGGCCGCCGGCGACGTCGGGCCGACCACGAGCAGCCGTCCGGGCGGCAGCCGCACCTCAACCGCAAGGTCCGAGAGCACGCACGTGGACCGACCCATCTTCTGGACGTGCCCCTGCTCGGTTCGGACCCACCGCAGCCGCTCTTTGCCGTGCAGCACCTCCGGCACGAGGGCGATGCGGACGGCGGCGGGGTCGGACGGGTCGTGACGGCAGACGACGCGGAGCCGGGTGATGGCCTCCTCGAAGTGGCGGCCCACGAGGCGGCCGGCCGCGTCGGTCCACACGAGGTCGATGGCTTCGCGCTTCTGCCCGAGGGCGATCGCGAAGTCGAAGTTCTCGGGAACCACCAAGTCGTGGACGTTGGCGGTGCGGTCGGGCGTCTCGGCCAGCAACTCGTTCAGGCGCTCGGCTGCCAGGCTGGCGCCGTCGCCGAGGCGCAGATCGTTGGCTTCCCACAGGGCCCGTTTCTCATGCGGCACGTTGGTCGTGCCGAGAAGGCGCCACACGTCCTCGATCGGCGCGTCGGGGCGGAGCCTGTGCTGGAGAAAGACGGTCCGGATCTGGTACATCGTCTTGGGGGCCGCGCCGCCCTTCGTCATCATCGGTTTGAGGTTGATGGGGCCGGACCTGCCGCCGGACTGTCCCCCGCAACCGGCCAGGGCGGCGGCCAAACCCGCCAACAAAGAGGTCGCGATGACAGCCCTAAAACGCATCGGCCGGAGTATAGGGGCGACCGACGCCGAAGTCAACGCGCGGCGGCCCCGTTAGCCGCCCGTACGGGCGCGGCTTACGAGGGTTCGGCCCCGGCGCCGAGGGCCTCGAGCCGCTCGCGGGCGGCCTCGTACGACGGGGCCAGTTCGAGGACACGCAGGTAGAGGGCGATGGCATCGGCCGTGCCGACGGTCCCATTGCCGGCGGCCTCAGGCGCCTCGTCCCGGCCGGTCTCGGCGGCGTCTTCGTACGCCAGGCCCAGGTTGAACAGCACGTCCGGGTCGTTCGGCGCCAGCCGCCGGGCACGTTTGAAAACGCGGAGGCAGTCGGCCGGCCGCCCGAGCACGGCGTAGCACATGCCTAGGGCGATGGCCGTGTCCACCTGTACCGGGTCGAGGCGGGAGGCGCGGTCGAGGGCCTGCTCGGCCTCGTCGTAGCGGTCGAGGTCGTACAGGGCCCGGCCCGTCAGGTAGTAGCCGCGCGGGTCGAACGGTGCGAGGCGGCACATCCGTTCGGCCACCGCCAGCGACGGCTCCACCTGGCCGACTTCGAGCAGGACCGATGAGAGGTTTCCGAGGGCGTCGAGGTTGTCGGGATTGTCGCGGGCGATCCGGCCGAGTTGTTCCAGGGCGAGGTCGCGCTGGCCGAGGTCGGCCTCGATTAGAGCCCGGTTGATCTGAAGGGGCAGGTCCTCGGGGCGGCGGGCCAGGCCCCGCTCGAAGGCGTCGCGGGCTTCCTCGAACTTGCCCTGGATGGCCAGCAGCACGCCGAGGTCGTTCTCGAGTTCGTGGGCCCGGCCGGAGAAGGCCATGGCCCGGCGCAACTGTTCCTCGGCTTCGTCGAACCGCCCTTCTCCGGCGAAGAGCGACGAGAGGTTCTGGTAGAGTTCGTCGCGGTGCGGCTCTTCGCGCAGCGCTCGCCGCAGGACGCGGGTGGCCCGGGTCATGGCGGACCGCGAGTGGCCCGCGCTCGTCAGGTGCGAGAGAATAAGCGGGTCGGAGGGGCTCAGTTCCAACGCACGCAGCAGGTGCTTGCGGGCCTTGGCGTCCTGGCCGAGGTGCATCAGGGCGACGCCCAGGTCCAGGTGGACGCGGGAATCGTCCTCGGCCTCCGACAGCAGTTCGCGGTAGATTTCGACGGCACGCTTCGGCTCGCCGTGCTGGACGTGGTACCCGCCGAGGGCGAGGCGGGCCTCGCGCGAATCGGGGTACAGGTCCAGTTCGCGCTCGAGTTCTTCGTATGCCCGGTCCAAACGGCCGAGCGCCCCAAAGGCGCGGGCCATCGACAGGTGAAGTTCCGGAAACTCGTCGTCGGCCTCGGCGGCCTGCAGCCAGACGTCGATGGCCTGGTCGTACTGTCCCTGCTTGAACAGCACCAGACCCCAGTGATACGGGATCTCTGCCGAGGCGGGATGGATGCCGATGGCCTCCTTGTAGAGGCGTTCGGCCTGGTCGAAGCGCCCGACGTTGCCGTAGGAGCCGATGAGTTGCGCCAGGACGGCCTCGTCGTCGGGGGCCAGGCGCCGGGCCCGTTCGAGGTGGCCGACGGCCTCGCGGTCGTCGGCCCGGAGCCACGAGACGAACGCCAGGCCGAACCACGCCTCGACACAGTCGCGGTCCATGTCGACGGCCTTCAAGAGTTCGCGATCCGCCTCGTCCACGCGGTTCAGGTACGCCAGGCACCGGCCGGCCATGGCGCGGGCGTCGGGCAGGTCGGGGGCGACCTCGATGGCTTGGCGGCAGGCCGCCAGGGCCTCCTCGTACGCCCCCTGTTCGAGCAGATGGTCGGCCTGCTCGAGGAAGTCTTCCGGGTCCTGCCAGTCGGTCATTCGTTACCCCTGCGCTACGCCTGGTAAGTCCACCGCGCACAGGCCAGTTAGTTCTGCCGCGGTCCCTGCGGCTGCGAGAACGGCTGCCTGCCCACTTTCGGGTTCACCTCGACGCTCCGGATGCGAATCGTGTAGAGGACCGGGCCGGTCGGCACGCCCGCCTCGTCGATGGGCGTCAAGCGCCACCGCCGGCTGATCACGAGACCGTCGGCCGGACGCCAGTCCTCCATCCGCACCCGCATCAGACGCCCGAAGAACGGGTCTTCCGACCACCGGATGAGCACGGTCTCCACGCGGTCGGACCCCTTGCGGACCTCCACGACGGTCCGGTCGTCGCCCGAATAGCCGGAGGCGGGGCCGCAGGTGACCATGAGACGGTGCCACGTGCGGGCCTCGCCGGGGCCGGTCCGCGTGCCGACGTAGAGCAGGTCGCAGCCTTCGCGTGCGAGGCTGAGCGGCATCGGCAGAAGTTCCGTGACGAGCCTGGCGTCGCCGGCCGCCCGTCCGCGGGCCGCCAGGTCGGTCGTTTCCGCCCCGTTGCGGAAGAGGCGCAGGCGCGACCCGTCGAAGACGGTCACCTCGCGGCGTGCGGGCCTCTCGATGCGGAAGCGCCCGCCGACCGGGTCCAGCAGCCAGACCTCGTGGGTGTCGGCGTCGCCGTGCGGCCGGTGTTCGGTCCGGGTGACCTCGGCCCGCAGGACCTGGCACTCGGCCCATCGGTACTTCGAGCCGTGTGCCCAGACGGCGTCGCGGACGATCCGCCGGGCGGTCTCGTCTTCGATGGCGTCCAGGCGGCGGCTGAGCGTGTCGCAGCGCGAACATCCTGCGGCGGCCGCAGCCACGACGGCCACTGCCAGAAAGACGCCCACGGCCCGCCGCCGCGAGCCGTGGCGCCAGCATCCGTTGCGATGACTCCGTGCGTCCATCATCAAGTGGGCCTTTCGCGCATATCCCTGGCCGCGCGACCGGCCAGCCATTATACTCTCGACCCCTGGCCGTCCACAAGACGGCTTCTCGTGGGTCCGGAATCGGGGCGACCGCCCGTGCTGCGAGCCGACTATTTCTACCGATTTCCGTGGCTGCTCCTGGCGGCGGCGCTGGGGCTGTCGGGGCTGGGCATCGCGGGCATCTACGCGGCCACGGCGGGCGGCGAAGGCGACCCGTTCTGGGGCACCCCCGCCGGCAGGCAGGCCGTGTTTCTGGCTGCGGCGATGGCGGTGTTCGTCCTGGCCCTGGTTCCGAGTTACGTTCGCCTGGCGAAGTACAGTTACGCCCTTTACGCCGTCAGTCTGCTGGCCCTGGTGGTGCTGGCGGGGATGCGGAACCGCGGCTGGACGATCCCGCGGTTCATCTACCCCACCAACTATGCGTACTCATGGATCAACATCCCGGGGACGAGCCTGAAACTCCAGCCGTCGGAGTTGATGAAGATCGCCTTCATCCTGTCGCTGGCGTATTACCTCAGGTTCCGCAAGAACTATCGGACCTTCACCGGGCTGCTCGTGCCCTTCGTGATGGCGCTCGTGCCCACGGCGCTGATCCTGTACCAGCCCGACCTGGGCACCGCCATGCTGTTCCTGCCGATCCTGTTCCTGATGCTGTTCGCGGCGGGGGCGCGCGGCAAGCACCTGGTGGCGATCATGGCGATGGGCCTTGCGATGGTGCCCGTCTTCTACTCCTCGATGCGCGGGTACCAGCGGATGCGCATCGACTCGTGGCTGCTGCACGGCTGCGCCGAACGGATGCACTTCGCGCTGGCGCCGAAGCCGAACGGCGACGGCGGCGCTGCGGACAACAAGAACGCCGATACCGACAAACCGTCGGCGGCCGCCAACCATGCCCCCGTCTCGTGCCTCGCCCGGATGACCGACATCGAAAAGGCCGACCTCGTGCGCGAGGTCACGGGCACGTGGCGGTTCCGTCTGTGGCGGCTGGCGACGGCCGTCTCGTGGGGCAAGGACAAACGGGAGTTCGCCGAGGCGCGGGAGGCCCTGTTCGTGGCACTCGACGACGGGCCCGGGCCCAAGAGTTTCGACGCCCTGCGGTTCTTCTTCGGAAGCCTGCTCGCGGGTTACGGCCACCAACTGTTCCAGGCGAAGGTGGCGGTCGGGGCCGGAGGACTCACGGGACGGGGGTGGCTCGAAGGGACGCAGACCCGTTACGGGTTCCTGCCGGAGGCGCACACGGACTTTCTGTATCCGACGCTGGCGGAGCAGTTCGGCTTCCTGGGCGCGGCCGGCGTGGTGCTTCTGTACGGCGTGATCTGCCTGTTGGGCGTGGACGTCAGTTTCTCGACCACCGAACCGTACGGCAAACTGCTGGTGGTGGGCGTGGTGGCGCTGGTGGCGGCCCAGAGTTTTCTGAACATCGCGATGAGCATCGGCCTGATGCCGATAACGGGCATCCCGCTGCCGCTCATGTCGTACGGCGGGTCGAGTCTCGTCAGTTCCTTCCTGGCCCTGGGCCTGTTGTGCAACGTGGCGGTGCGGCGGCTGTACCTGATCGCCCCGCGGCCGTTTGAGTGGCGGGAGTAGGCCGTGCCCAGCGTCAGGCCTCACGCTGTGGCGAACAAGGCGGGCGCCCGAACTGCCGTGTGGCCGTTAGCCGCCGCGCTTGCGCGGCGCGTTTCAGCGGGCGCCCGAACTGCCGTGTGGCCGTTAGCCGCCGCGCTTGCGCGGCGCGTTTCAGCGGGCGCCCGAACTGCCGTGGGGCCGTTAGCCGCCGCGCTTGCGCGGCGCGTTTCAGCGGGCGCCCGAACTGTCGTGTGGCCGTTAGCCGCCGCGCTTGCGCGGCGCGTTTCAGCGGGCGCCCGAACTGTCGTGGGGCCGTTAGCCGCCGCGCTTGCGCGGCGCGTTTCAGCGGGCGCCCGAACTGCCGTGGGGCCGTTAGCCGCCGCGCTTGCGCGGCGCGTTTCAATCGTTTGCCCGGCGGGTTATACTGCGCGGGCACGTCTCGAACCGGAAAGGCGGATGCCATGAACGGGCTCCTACTCTCGATGGCGGCCGGCGCGGTACTGGTCCTCGGCTGGGCGACTGCGGTCGTGGGTGCGCCCGTGGTGAACGAGTCGGCGCGCCGGATCCCCGTGGCCTACGACGTGGACGTGGTGGTCGTGGGCGGTTCGACCGCCGGGGTCGAGGCGGCCGTGGCTGCCGCGAAGGCCGGCGCTACGGTCTTCCTTGCGGCCCCGCGGACGTATCTGGGGGAGGACATCTGCGCGACGAAACGCCTGTGGCTCGAAGCGGGCGAGACGCCGCCCACGCCGCTCGGACTCAAACTCTTCTCCGACACCGGCGAGGTGCCCGCCGAGAAGGACCCGCGTGCCCTTCCCTTTACCTACAAGGCTGACCTGCCGTCGGCCGGCGTCCACAAGGACCGGAGGCCCCCCCGCCTGACCGACGGCCGCCTCGGCCCCCCCGAGACCGAGAGCGTCCAGTACGACGGCGACGTGACGATTCTGTGCGACCTCGGCAAGCCGCATGACGTGGCCGAGGTGCGGGCCGTCGTGTTCCGGCGCGCGGGCGACTTCGGACTCGGCGGCGCGACCGTCGAGACATCGGCCGACGGGAAGGCCTGGACCGACGCCGTCGCGCTGCGGCCCGGCGCATCGGGCGGCAAATCGATCACCGCGACGGCGGCGATCGGTGCGAATATCCGCTACGCACGCTTCCGTTTCAAACGGGCCGAGGGCACGAAGCGAATCCTTCTCGGCGAGATCATGCTCCTGCGACCGAAGGGGCTGACGCCCGCCGACGCGGTGGCCGCCGGCGCTCCCGTCAGTCGCGGCCCCGTGCGGCCGATGCACGTCAAGAAGGCGCTCGACGAGGCGGCGCTGGCGGCCGGCGTGAAGTTCCTCTTCGGCTGCTACGTGACGGATGTCCTGACCGACGCCGCCGGCAAGCCGGCCGGCATCGTCATGGCGAACCGGTCGGGGCGGCAGGCGGTCCTGGCGAAGGTCATCATCGACGCGACCGACCGGGCCGCCGCCGCACGGATCGCCGGGGCCGAGTTCCGCCCCTTTCCGAAGGGGACGCACGAGTTCAAGCGAGTCGTCATCGGCGGCGACGTTCAGAAGGCCGGGGGCGTCTCCGGCCGCAAGGTCGGCCTTCGGTTCGGGGCGGCCGAGATCATCGAGTACACGCTCCGACTGCCGATGGCCGACTCTTCGTACGCCTCCTTCGCCGAGGCGAACCAGAAGGCCATCGACGCCACGTTCCACCCGCGGCAGTTGGACGCCTCGGAGATACCCTTCCAGGTTCCGCCCGACTCCGTCAAAGGCCGGGCGAGCATGACGGGCGAGTGGCCGGGCGCCGCGAAGGCCGACCTCGACGCCTTCCGCCCGGCGGCGCCCGAGCGGCTGTACGTCCTGGGCGGCTGCGCCGACGTGCCGCGCGACGTGGCGGCGCGCTTGCTGCGACCGACGGCGCTGATGGCCGTCGGCGCGCGGATCGGCCAGGCGGCGGCGGCCGAGGCGAAGCAAATCGGCAAACTCGACGGCGTCCGCCTGACCGGCGCGAAGGACCAACCCGCCACCGGCGGCGACGTCCGCGAGTTCCTCGGCGGCGTGCGACCGACGCAACGAGGACTGCCGACCATCCCTTCGAATGAGCGGAGCCTGCCCGTCCTCGGCACCTACGACGTCGTGGTGATCGGCGGCGGGACGGGCGGCGCGCCCGCCGGCATCGGGGCCGGGCGCCACAAGGCCAGGACGCTCGTCGTCGAGTACCTGCACGGCCTGGGCGGCGTCGGGACGCTCGGCATGATTACCAAGTACTATTACGGATATCGCGGCGGTTTTACGGCCGAGGCCGACGAGGGCACCAAGGCCATCGGGGCACGCGTCTGGGGCATCGGCAAGGCCGAATACTGGCGGCGGGCGAACCGCAAGGCCGGCACCGAGGTCTGGTTCTGGTGCCTCGGGTGCGGGGCCTTCGTCGAGGACGGAACCGTCAAGGGCGCGGTCGTCGCGACGCCCGAGGGGCGCGGCGTGGTGCTCGCGAAGACCGTCATCGACTCGACCGGCAACGCCGACATCGCCGCAGCCGCCGGCGCCGAGACGACCTATACCGGCGCCGGGCACATGGGCGTCCAGGGCACCGGCCTGCCGCCCATCCAACTCGGCGCCGGCTACACGAACACCGATTACACGTTCGCCGACGACACCGACGTGGTGGACTTCTGGCACCTGTTCGTCACGGCGCGCGAAAAGTTCCGCGGCGCGTACGACCTGGGGCAACTGGTCGATACGCGCGAGCGGCGGCGAATCGTCGGCGACGCGACCATCACGCCGATGGACATGATGCTCGGCCGCACGTGGCCCGACACCATCTCGGTGCACAAGTCGAACTTCGACAGCCACGGCTTTACGGTGCACCCGATCTTTCTGCTGCGTCCGCCCGACCGCGCGGGCCTGACGGTGTACGTGCCGTTTCGTGCGCTGTTGCCGAAGGGGCTCGACGGCATCGTCGTGACGGGCCTGGGCGTGAGCGCCCACCGCGACGCCATCCCCGTCATCCGGATGCAGCCGTGCGTGCAGAACCAGGGCTACGCCGCCGGGACGGCCGGGGCGATTGCGGCACGAAGCGCTGCCAGTATCCGCAACATCGACCTGCGGAGCGTCCAGGAGCACCTGGTCGCGAAGGGGTCGCTGCCGGAGGCGGTCCTGGAGTTCAAGGACTCGTTCCCGCTGCCGAAGGAACGGGTGGCGGAGGCCGTCCGAAACGCCGGCAAGACGGGCGGCGGGCACGCGGCGCTGGCGGTCATCCTCGCGCAGCCCGAGACGGCCGTGCCGCTCTTGCGCCAGGCCCACAAGGCCGCCGGGTCGGCCGGCGAGGCGCTCGCCTATGCGCACATCCTTGGGATGATGTGGGACCCGGCGGGCGCCGCAACGCTCATCCGGCAGGTCCGAAGCGCCGAGGCGTTCGACAAGGGGTGGAACTACCGCGGCATGGGGCAGTTCGGCATGAGCATCAGTTCGCTCGATTCCTACATCATCGCCCTGGGGCGGACGCGCGACGGGCGGGCCCTGGCGCCGATCCTCGAGAAGGTGGCGCTGCTGGATGCCTCGAAGGAGTTCTCGCACCACCGGGCGTGTGCACTGGCGCTTGAGGCGCTGGCGGGTGCGGGCGCGTCGAAGGCCGAACTGAAACGGGCCGCCGCGGCGCTGGCGGCGCTCCTCGCCAAGCGGGGCATGACCGGCTACGCCACGCCGACGGTCGATGCCGCCAAGGCCCAGACCGAGCCGAGCCGCACGTCCACCGTCCCGCGGAGCAACTCGCTGCGCGAACTCGTGCTCGCCCGCGCGCTGTATCGCTGCGGCGACCACGAGGGGGTGGGCGAGACGATCCTGCGCGCCTACGCCGCCGACCTGCGCGGCCACTACGCTCGCCACGCCGCGGCGGTGTTGGCCGAGAAGAAGTAGGCCGTGGCGCGCCCCGGCTCCTTGCGATGCTGCCGGGGCGACGCTTCGCTTTGCCCCGGCCTACATGCTGACTAGCCGCGCGCGTAAGCGAGCGGCGCTGTGAAGACGGAGGACGCAAGCCCACGGCGCTCCAGACAAAACGGCAAAAAAGGTTGACGGAGCGCGAGGGGGGTAGAATACAGGCACGGTAGACCATGCCCGGCGTCGCGTGACGCCGGGGACGCTAAAAACGTAGCGGTTTGCTGTGACATAATCGTTGTGGTGTGGCATGTTCTGGGGAACGTGCTTGACACACAACGGCAGCGAGGGCGGCATGTTGCACCCTAAGAGTAAGTTTGGATGTTCCACGCCGGGCGCGCCCGCCCGGCTTGCAGAGCATCCGAGGCCCCCAAAGGGCCTGAACGGTTACGTGCAAACAGGAAAAAAGGCGATGCCTTCTACGGACCTATCGGTTGAACGGTTTGGATGCCTGGCGGCAGGTGCGTTGCCCGCTCGCCGAGCATCCGGAGGCCACCCAAAGGCCTGAACGGTTACAGACGGTAAGAGAGGAGATGGGAGATCGTTCGCAAGGCGCAGGTCGCGGTTGCGGGGAAGTCACCGCGCGGCGAGTGGATCGATGCCGACGACTTGAACGGACCCCAAACATGGCCTCCATATGACGCCGGAAGGATACACCGAAATGGGAAAACGCTTCGCCGGCAAGGCCATTAAGTTGATTCAAGGCGAGAAGTAATCGTTTTGGAGCGGACATTAGCCAAGATAGGAGCAAAGACATGAAGAAAACACTAATCGTTCTAATTGCAGTTCTTGGTTTCGCCTTGCAGGCCAGTGCGCTGGATATCAAGGCGATCATCAAGGCGATTACCTCGAAGCCCACCGCAGACAACCCGCAGTATGGCAGCAAGAAAGCCTGGCCGATGCTCGTCGGCGACGAATACTTCCAGAAAGAGAAGTGGCCGAAGGCACGGTTACTGATCTGGGGACACCCGGGCAAGGCGAGCAGCAGACGGGGCCCAAAGATCGATCCAAAGGACCCGGCCAACTGGGTCGACGCTGCAACGGGCAAGCCGGCCGCCGCGATTCCAGATATGAATACGGACATCATCATACCGGACGCCGACAAGCCGTACGCAGTGGCGATGGGGGTGCAGAATTACGCCTGCCGACACCTGACCATCGGCCAGGGCGCCACTTTCAGCGTGGAGAGTGGCGGGAATTTTTCGATCTTTGGGAACTTATGGGTTCGCAACAATGGCATGGTCACCTCTTGGAGGAATATGACATTCGCAGGAAACCGAGACACGTTTCTTCGGCAGGACTGGCCCGAAGACGGCAAGCTGAAACAAATACACGACGAGAGACTTGTTACGCCCTTCGACCCGAAGGCGAAGAACCCCTGGATGCAAGACGGCAGGCGTGCGCGCTCCATCACCACGTATATGGTACACGACAAGGCGTCGGGAAAGTCAACCGAGATGATCGGGTATGTGCGCATACTGGACGAAGTCGGAATCAAATCGGGCACCTTCATTGTTGGTCGCGACAGCCGGTTCATCAGCATGGGGCCGGCATCGGTGTCGGTCAATAAGGGTGCGAAGGTTGTCCTGATGGACGGTGCGCAGTGTTCACACGGACAGAATCAGTTTGTTAACAGAGATTGGAACGTTGCTGACGGCGCTCAGGTTACCGGTGGAACGCCGGACAGACCGCTGCGGCGTGACGCGTACTTTGGCCTCGGATACCGCAACTGGATGAATCTGCCTATTCCTCCACTGCCGGGAGACCAGAAGAAAAAATACACAACTCTGAAGAGTGGAACAAAAATCCACTATGGGTACATCAGTAATTGGACCAAACACAACGCTCTGATTAAAG
>JAUVZF010000121.1 GCA_030602705.1 Planctomycetota bacterium | reverse complement strand
CACTTACGTCCTATCCATCACCCAACTGTGACGAGTATAACACGTTTTCGGCGAAAGTCAAATCGTTTCAGGGGATTCGGGGGGGGGGGGGGGGGGGGTAAGTCCCTGTACGATATGGGGTTATAAAAAGTTGGGGGGGGGCTTTTTTGGTCCGGCGACCCATTACTAACCCCCGATGGGAATCGGGGGCATGGCCGTTGCGGAATGCCCGCCCGTAACAAATGGGCTTTACGGCCAGGGCGGAACGAACGGCAACGGCTCTGAACGCAGAGAACGACGTTGAGCATGATTGCCAGGGCACGCCCCGGCCTACGTCTGAACGGCAAACGGCGATCCCGGCGCGCCGGGACTCGACTCCCGCGGCTGCGCCGCGGACGCTCGGGGTGACAGCGCGGCGGCCGAAAAACGCACGGCCCGTACGGGCCGTGGCACACGGCGCGGTCCGTACGGACCGCGCAGAATGTGTCACGTGCGATAGAGCATCAGCACCACGCTGCAAGGCACACGCGGGCGGGGCCGTACCACCAGGGGTAATCGTGGCGGCGGGCGATGCGGCGGATCTCGTCGAGCGCATCGGCGTGGAGGGCCCTGCCCTCCTGGCCGGCATCCGGGTCGCAGAAGTGGGTGCGGCAGCCGAGGGGGCGGGCGGCGCGGGCGGTGCAGAGGTCGCCTTCCTGATACGGGCAGCACCACGCGCTGTTGACGGGACCGCCTGAGATGAACGTGACGGCGCGGGGTGGGCCTGCCGCCGCCACGAGGCCGGCCATCTCCAGGGCGCTGGCGAACAGGACGATTCCGCCCTCGGTGAAGCGGCAGCAGCGGCCGCACGCGCGGCAGGTGTCGGCGGCGGAGGCCAGGGCCGCATCGAGACGGGCGCAAACGTCGGCCAGGGCGGCCTGGGTGTCGGGCGCGAGCGGGCGATACGGTGGCGGCGGGCCCCAGATGCCACTCGGCGAAACGGCAACGCGCCGGGCCCATACGGGTCCGCGCCGGGCAAGGCCGGCGGCTAACTCGCCGCCATGCACGTTTCGCGAAACGGAAACGCGCCGGACAAGTCCGGCGGCTAACTCGTCGCCCTGCGCGTTTCGCGGCGCCGCAGCGCCGGTCTCGTCACCCGTGCGACTCACATCTTCATCTCCGCGCGCATCGCTTCGATCTGTTCAAGGCGATACAGCGGCCCTTTGCCGATGCCGGGGCAGCGGCGTGCGGCCTCTTCCCAAGCCCGGCGGCTGACGAGGTTGGTCGGCCAGAACGGCCACGCGCGACACTGAAGCGGCCGCACGTCGTAGGCCACGCACCGGCCGCCCGAGTCGAGAAGTACGCAATCGTAGTTCGGCTTCTCCTTGAGGCTCAGGCCGCGCCACAGGCGCCGGACGTACTTGCGACGGAACTCCCTGGCCGGCAGCCCCAGGTGCGACGCGATGGCCGCAATCCCCTCACCGTCCACCCACACGTACCCCGGCGCCCCGCTGCAGCAGCAGCCGCACGCCTGGCAGGCGAAGCGCAGACCGTCGGCGTACCAGAGTTTGGGCTCGGCCCGTGGCTGGGCGTGTGCAGCCATGCAGCGTCCTCGGCTGGTGCGGCCGCATTGTACGGCCCTTCGGAGGGCGTGTGGCAAGTTTTTCTGGCGAGCGCAGACGGTTGTAGCGCCCGTCCATACGGACCCGTACCGGGTACGGGCGGCCGTTGGCGGCGGCGCCGGCCAGGATGCGCCGGGGATAAACCCCGGCGCTACAACCACCACAGCGCTGTAGCGCCGGGCTTTATGCCCGGTCCCGATGTATCGGGATTGGCGGCGGCGCCGGTCAGGATGCGCCGGGGATAAACCCCGGCGCTACAACCACACACAGTAGCGCCGGGCTTTATGCCCGGTCCCGATGTATCGGGATTGGCGGCGGCGCCGGTCAGGATGCGCCGGGGATAAACCCCGGCGCTACAACCAAGCCGCAGGAAATCGTCCCCTGCCAGAAACCGTTGCCACACCCTTCGGAGGGGCGGACAACAGAATGCCTTGCGAGTCGCCTCGCCCCAAGCCTATAATGCCGCGCGACCCGGCCGCGGCCCGAGCCGCTTTACGGCCAGGGGCGCCGAGGATTCCGTGACGACAGCCGCCATCCACATCCTGCCCGAGCAACTCGTCAACCAGATTGCCGCCGGCGAGGTGGTCGAGCGGCCGGCGAGCGTGGTCAAGGAACTGCTGGAGAACGCGATCGACGCCCAGGCCTCGCGCATCGTGCTCGAGGTCGAGGAGGCGGGCAAGAAACTCATCCGCGTAAGCGACGACGGGGCCGGCATCCCCGCCGACCAGGCGCCGCTGGCCCTGGCGAGCCACGCCACCAGCAAGATCGGCTCGCGCGACGACCTGGAGGGCATAACGAGCCTGGGCTTCCGCGGCGAGGCGCTTGCATCGATCGCCTCGGTGGCCGACGTGCGACTCCTCACCCGCACGGCCGATGCCCTCGAAGCAACCGAGGTGACCGTTTCGGGCGGGCGGGCCGATGCACCCCGCCCTGCCAGCGGCCCGGTCGGAACGACGGTCGAGGTGCGCAACCTGTTCCGCTACGTCCCGGTACGCCGCAAGTTTCTCAAGACCGACGCCACCGAGATGGGGCACATCACGGATCAGGCGGCCCGCATCGCGCTGGCGTATCCGGCGGTGCATCTGACGGTGACGCACAACGGGCGGTCGGTGTATCAACTTCCGCCAAGCGAGTCGGTGCGCGAGCGCGTGGGGGCGTTCTTCGGAGGCGACCTGGCGGCGTCGCTGATCGAGGTGACGTCCGAAGAGCCCGGCGGCCGGTTGTGGGGACTCGTCGGGCCGCCGCACGTGGACCGGGCGACAAGCGTCATGCAGTACCTGTTCATCAACGGCCGCTACGTGCGCGACCGCGGCCTGCTGCACGCCTTGCGTGAAGCGTATCGCGGCCTGCTCGAGGGACGCCGCCAGCCGGTGGCGTTCCTGTTCCTGACGATCCCGCCCGAGCGCGTGGACGTGAACGTGCATCCCACGAAGATCGAGGTCCGCCTGCGCGACGCCCACCTGCTGTACGGCCAGGTGCTGGCGACGGTGCGCGAGCGGCTGCTCGGACCGGGCCTGACGCCGAGTCTTCCGGCGCCGGCGGCGGCCGGTGCCGGTGAACCCGCTGCGCGGACGGCGGCTGAGGCGGAGTCGGCGGAGGCTGCCTCGGACCGCGACGAGCGGGTTCGTCGGGCGATGGCAGATTTTCTGCACAGCCCGGCGGCGGCCAATCAACGCCGACTGCCCCTGGCGGGGAAGACTGCGCTGCAGGGCGGATTCGCCCGCAAAGCGGACTCCGATGCCCACCGCGGCGCGCCCGCGACCTCCCCGGTACGGGTCCAGCCCGCCCGTTGGGCTTTACGGCCAGGGACTTCGGACCGGTCGCGGCTCGGCGAAACAGCGCCCCACGGCGAAGCCTTCGATGAAGCGGCGCCAGGATCGCGGGCCATTCAGATTCACAACACCTACCTGGTGGCCGAGACCGAGGACGGCATCCTGATCGTCGATCAGCACGCCCTGCACGAACGGGTGCTGTTCGAGGAGATCATGAAGCGGCTGGAGGCCGGGCCGCTCCAGAGCCAGCGGCTGCTGATGCCCGTGACGGTGGCGCTGTCGGACCGCGAGATGGCGGCCGTCGAGGCGTACCGCGAGTCGCTGGGGCGGCTGGGTCTGGAGGTTGAGCCGCTGGGTCCGCGCGACGTGGGGATCCAGGCGTTTCCGTCGCTGCTGGAGCGCGGCGACCCGGAGGGGACGCTGCGGGATTTTCTGGCGTGGGTGCAGGCGGTGGACTCGCCTCCGACGCCGCGCCAGGTGCTGGAGGAACTCGCCCACGTGGCCGCCTGCCACGCCGCCGTCAAGGCGGGCGATCCGCTCAAGACCGAAGAGATCGAGGCGCTGCTCGCCCACCGTGAGGCGGCTCACATGGCCGCCACCTGCCCGCACGGCCGGCCGACGGCGCTCATCCTGCGCAAGACGGACCTTGAAAAACAGTTCGGCCGCGACTATGCCGCCGGCTCAAAGGCCGCAGCAACGGACGAGATCTTGCCGTACTGACAAGGACGTACCCGATAGATGAGCCACGGCGGGCGAAACGCAAACGGGAGCCATCGACCAAAGGGGGATTGGAGGAAAACGCTATGAAGAACGTGGATCGAATCATCGCTGTGGTTGTGGCCTGTGTCCTCTTGATCGGCGCCGGCTGTGTCTTCGCACAGGATTGGCCTCAGTGGCGAGGCCCCAATCGGGATGGAAAGGTCAGCGGGTTCACCGCGCCTGGGGAATGGCCGACCGCGCTCGCGCAGAAGTGGAAAACGACGGTGGGTTCGGGCGACGCAACACCCGCCCTGGTGGGCGACAAACTTTATGTCTTCGCGCGGCAAGGCGGGGATGAGGTCACGCTGTGTCTGAATGCCGCCGACGGAAAGCAGGTATGGCAGGACAAGTATGCGGCCCAGGCCGTGACCGGGGCGTCCGCGCGCCATCCGGGACCCAGGAGTTCCCCCGCCGTCGCGCAGGGCAAAGTCGTCACGCTGGGCGTGAGCGGCGTCGTTTCCTGTCTCGACGCCGTCACCGGCAAACTCGTCTGGCGCAAAGACCCGTACCCCAAGGTCGTGCCCACGTTCTTCACGTCGATGTCGCCGATCATCGCCGACGGGATGGCCATCGCGCACGTCGGCGGGAAGGGCAAGGGGGCGATCATCGCGTACGACCTTGCCACCGGCGACGAGAAGTGGAAATGGGCCGGCGAAGCACCACAGTACGCCTCGCCCGCCCTGATGACGGTCGGCGGCACGAAGCAGATCGTTACGCTGACGGAGAAGAGCGTTGTGGGCCTCGGCCTGGCCGACGGGAGACTCTTGTGGCAAATCCCGTTCCTGCCGCAGAGAAGGGCCTACAACGCCGCCACACCCATCGTCGATGGGCAAACGCTGATCATCACGGGGGCGGCACGGGGCACCAAGGCCTTCAAGATCGAGAAGCAGGGCGACGGCTTTGCCGCAAAGCAACTTTGGAGCAACGATCAGGTTGCCGTGCAGTTCAACACGCCGGTGCTGAAGGACGGCCTGCTCTTCGGCCTTACCGACCGCGGCAGTCTCTTCTGCCTGAACGCCGAGACCGGCAAGGAGGCCTGGATGGACACGGCTCGGCACGGCCGCGGCTTCGCAGCCGTTCTCGACGCCGGGTCCTGCATGCTGGCCCTGCCCAGCACCTCGGAACTGATCGCCTTCAAGCCCAGCGGCAAGGCGTACGCCCAACTGGCCCGGATCAAAGTGGCCGACACGGCCACCTACGCCCACCCGGTGGTCGCCGGAAACCGGGTCTTCGTGAGGGGCAAGGAGACGGTGACGCTGTTGACGATCCCGTGAGGCCGACAGGTGCGGGAATGGCAAGCAGGCGTCGAATCAACCGTCTCAGTTCAGCCATCGCGATCGCGGCGACGTTCGGATGGGCCATGGTCTGTCCGGCCGGCGAGGGGGCGCTCGTCGAACGCGACTGGCGCATGCAGGACGGCATCGAGACGCCGCGCGAGCCGTGCACCTACGCGGCCGCCATCGAACGCACGCTCGCACGCGGCGACAACCTTGTGGCCGACCTCCAGCGACGCGGTGTAACGCTGGGACAACTCCGCCACGAATGGGCATCGGTGCGCCGCGAGTGGGAACGGCTGTCGAAGGCCGACCCGACGGCCGCGGGTCGCTGGTTGGATCTATGGCGGCGTGTCCACGTCCTGCGCCGTCGCATTGTGCTGACCAACCCGCTGGCGCGGTTCGGGCCGCTGGTGTTCGTCAAACGCGTGCCCAGTGCCTTCAGCCACCAGTTGACCCAATATTACGGCCGTGACGCAAAGCCGGGCGGCGGATTGTTTGTGCTCGAGGAACCGGGCCGGTCGATGCGCTGCCGTCGCCTTGCAGCGGAGTTGCCCCCGGGCAGTTACCTGCACCCCGACGTGTCGTTCGACGGGCAGCGCCTTCTTTTCGCGTATTGCCATGTCGAAGAAGCGCCCCGGAACCGTGACGCGCATCCCGATATCTTCTACCACCTTTACGAGGTGGGCGCCGACGGCTCGGGCCTGCGGCAACTGACCGCGGGTCCGTTCGACGACTTTTCCCCGCGCCACCTTCCAAACGGCCGGATCGTGTTCGTCTCGACCCGGCGAGGCGGCTTCCACCGCTGTGGCCGCGGCCCGTGTCCAACCTACACGCTTGCCCTTTGCGAGGCCGACGGGTCCGGTCCCCGAACCATTTCGTGGCATGAAACCCACGAGTGGGACCCGTGTCTGCTCCATGACGGCCGCGTCGTCTACACACGATGGGACTACGTTGACCGCCATGCCATCTACTACGAGCACCTCTGGACATCCCGCCCCGACGGCAGCCAAGCCGCGGCCTTCTACGGCAACAATACACTCAATCCGGTGGGCACCTGGGAGGCCCGGCCGGTTCCCGGCTCCACCAAGGTGATGGCCACGGCCGGGGCACACCACGCGATGACGGCGGGTTCGATTATCCTCATCGACACGTCGCGCGGCATCGACGGCCCGGATCCCATAACGCGGTTGACACCCGACGCGCTGTTTCCCGAGAGCGAAGTCCCCGTCATCCGCGAAACCGGCGGGCACTGGCACGCGCCCGCGGGCGTCTCGACCCAGCCGCCCATGCCCGTCGAACAGAAGCGCTGGCCCGGGCACTGCTATCGGAGCCCCTGGCCGCTCAGCGAGACGTACTTCCTTGCGGCTTACAGTTACAGGCCGCTCATAGGCGAGCCGACGGCCAACCACCCCGACATGTTCGGCTTGTATCTGGTCGATCGCTTCGGGAACAAGGAACTGCTGTACCGTGACGCCGAGATCTCGAGCCTGTGGCCCGTTCCGCTGCGGCCGCGCGCCCGACCGCCCGTCGTTCCCACGGCAACGCGCGAAGGAGACTACGACGGCCGGTCGCCTTCTGCCCCGCGGGGCGGAGCAGCGCCTTCACCGGGCCCGCCCCCGGCTGAGTCACGCCCCAGCGCCCGACACGGAGAGGGCACGTTCTTCCTCGCGAACGTGTACGAGAGCGAGCCGCCGCTGCCGGCGGGTTGCCTGGTCAAGCACCTCCGCATTGTGCAGGTATTGCCGAAATCCACGCCCCACAGCAACACCCCGCCCGTCGGCCTGCCGAACGCCTCGCCGGGCAAGCACGTGCTGGGCACCGTGCCGGTCGAGGCCGACGGCTCGGCGTATTTCCGGGCTCCGGCGGGATTGCCGCTGGCGTTCCAGGCGCTCGATGAGCGCGGGATGGCCGTCCAGGTGATGCGCAGCATCGTGTACCTGCAGGCGGGCGAGACGGCCTCGTGCGTGGGTTGCCACGAGCCGCGAACGGCAGCCCCGCCCAGGCGTGCCGCGCCCGGCGCGCTGCGGCGGTCGCCGTCACAGATCAGCCTCGGCCCGGACGGGTCCAGGCCGTTGAGTTATCCACGGCTTGTCCAGCCGGTTCTGGACACGTACTGCGTCCGTTGCCACAGCGGCCCCAAGCCCAAGAAGGGCCTTGTTCTGACGGGCGAGCCGCAGGGGCACTTCACCCGCTCGTACAACGCGCTGGCACCAAGGGTCGCGTGGTCGGCGTGGGGCGGCCGCGGAGGCGATTTCCGCAAGGTCAACTGCGAGCCGCTGAGCCGCCCGGACTTCTTCGGCGCTCGCGGCAGCCCGCTGATGCGAATGCTGCTCGGAGGGCACAACGACGTGTCGCTGACTTCCAAGGACATCGAACGTCTCGCAACCTGGATGGACGCCAACGCCCTCTTCTACGGCACCTTCGACCCGGAGGCTCAGGGACGCCAACGCCGCGGCGAGCGCATTGCAATGCCCGAGATCCAGTGAGGCAGCAACGCCGGACCGATTCCGCACCGCTGCCGGGAACGAGGGCCAAGAAACGGCGAACAACCGGCGCGAAGAATGGAGCGGGCGAAGGGATTCGAACCCTCGACGTTCAGCTTGGGAAGCTGACACTCTACCACTGAGTTACGCCCGCTCGGACGGCATCTATAGTATGGCCGAGGGCCACGGAGTGTCAATGCGTTTTCGCGCCGCGTGCGGGCCCGGGCGGCAACGATTTCTGGCAGGGGACGATTTCCTGCGGCTTGGCCGTAGCGCCCGTACGGGCGCATCCTGGCCGGTGCCGCCGCCAACGGCCGCCTGTGGTGGCCGTAGCGCCGGGGTTTATCCCCGGCGCATCCTGGCCGGTGCCGCCGCCAACGGCCGCCGGGCATAAAGCCCGGCGCTA
>JAUVZF010000090.1 GCA_030602705.1 Planctomycetota bacterium | reverse complement strand
GCGTGTCATTCCGAGCGAGCGAAGCGAGTCGAGTCCCGGCGCGCCGGGATCGCCGTTATCCGTGTCCGGACGACGAGATTTCTCCGCTCGGCCGTACGGCCTCGGTCGAAATGACATCGCTTCGAGAGCACGCTAAACAGGCAAGACTGCCCACCGCGCGACCTTCTCTTGAAGTTTGCGCGGTGCCCGCTTGAGGCCGCCGAAGCCTATTTCGCCAGGGCCTTGTACCTGGCGCTGAGCGCCCTGCTCCAGGCGGTCTCGATGTCGCTCTTTTGGCGCAGCCGCTGCTCTTCCTTACGCGTCAGCAGGGCGCGCTCCTCGGCCGACGCGTCGTCCGGAATCAGAACGGGCCGCCATACCTCGCGGCCAAGCCTCAGCATCTCTTCGCCCGAGACGAGCGGCTTTGTGAGTTCAGCCACGCCCTCGCCTGGCAGACCGGCATCAACGAGAGCCTTCCACGCTTTCGCAAGCGCCACGTGGTCCTCGACCAGCGCCACGCGCAGGTAATCCGCCAGGACCGTTTGCCGCACGTTCTCGACGTCCGCATCGTAGAAATCGGCCGCTTGTGCGGTGAACGGCTTGAAGGGCACGTCGGAGCCCGCGGCGGCGGCCTCCTCGTGGACACTCGGCAGGATGGCCAGCCGGCTGAGGGTGTACGTCTTTGGCCCGCCTTCGGCCCCCGCCGGCAGCATCCACAGTCTCTGGCCCGCCGGACTCATGACAAACTCGACGAACGCCTCGGCCACCTTCCGATGGGGGGCCTTTTTGAGGATCGCGATCGGATCGCAGTTGACGACCGTGAGTCCCGGCGGCGCGATGAATCCGAGGCGCTCACCGCCTTCGCTCCGCATCTGCCGGTAGGCGTAGAAGTCGATGCACGGCCCGACCGCCAGGAACCCTTTCGCGCAGTTGCGGGGAATCTCGGACGACGAGCCGCTGAACTCCCGCGCGTTGCCGCCCATACGCACCAGGATCGACATGCCCTTCTCGTACCCGTACGCCTGAAGGATGATGTCGTAGGCCTTGCGGACGCTTGCCGACTTCGACGGATCGCCCGCGCCGACCAGCCCGAAGAAGCGCGGGTCGGCCATCGTCAGCCAGTCCTTGATGGGCGGCAGGTCCTTGTCCTTGAGGACCGTCTTGTTATAGATGAGGCCGAACGTCGAGACGGCCGCGCCGTACCAGTGGAACTGGCGATCGTACAACGGCTGGCCCGCCACCTCTCTGGGGATGGCCGACAGGACCTCGTCCGGCAACCGGTACGGGTCGAGCATTCCAAGTTGGTTCATTTGCTCGAGGATCATCCCGCCGCCGAAGACAACGTCCACGTCGTAGCGGCCGGCGTGGAACTTGTCCTGGAGACGCTTGAGTACCCGCGTCCCGCCGCCGCCCGGATCGGGCCACGTCATGTCCACGTTGCGGCCGGTCCGCTGCTTGTACCACGCCCGGAAGCCTTCGGTGAACTCCGCGATGATCTCCTCGCTGTGGGCGCTGAAGATGACGAGCGTGTCGGTGTCGGCCTCGGGCCCGGAGCCGCCGCAGCCACCGAGCAGGAGCGCGGCCCAGAGTGGCGCGACTGCGGCTAAGTGTCTCACGTGCGACCTCCTGAACACTGGTCACGTCGCGCGCCGCGCAAGCGCGGCGGCTAACTCGTCTGTGCCGAAACCGCGGCATTTTCCTCGGCATACACCCGAACCGCCTCGGGCGGAATGAACAGCCGCGCCTTCTCGCCTGCTCCGGTCGGCGGCAGGTCGGTGGGGCGGCCCGAGACGACCACCTCGTGCGGTCCGAGCCGGACCCTCGCCTGCTCCGTCTCGCCCTGGAAGGTGCGCGAGAGGACCTCGACGTCGAAAACGTTTTCCTGTGGTGCGGCGCTGCCGGTCGGCAGGAGGCGCAGGTCTTCCGGCCGCACGCTGATCGTCACGCCCTGCCCCACGTTCGCTTCCGGCGGCACGCGGTCCGCCCGCAGGTTGCCGAATGCGGTGCCGATCTCGACGGCACCTGCCTCGCGGCCCACGAGTTCGCCTTCCAGGAGGTTCGTGGCTCCCAGGAACCCCGCGACCCACGCGGTAGGCGGGTCCTGATAGAGGCCGCGCGGCGTGCCGAGGGCCACGACGCGTCCCTCGCGGACGACCGCCAGCCGGTCGGCCATCGAGAGCGCCTCATCCTGGTCGTGCGTCACGTACACGCTGGTAACGCGATGGGCCCGCTGCATGCGGCGTATCTCGGTCCGCATCTGGAGACGGAGTTTCGCATCGAGGTTCGAGAGCGGCTCGTCCAGAAGCAGATAGTCCGGTTCAATCGCGAGCGCTCGCGCCAGCGCCACCCGTTGCTGCTGGCCGCCGGACAACTGTGTGGGTTTTCGGCGGGCAAACTCCGACATCCGGACGACGCCCAGCACCTCCATCGCTCGCCGCCGCCGCTCACTGCGCCCCACCCCGCGCACCCCCAGCCCAAAAGCCACGTTGTCGAGAACGGACATGTGCGGCCAGAGGGCGTAATTCTGAAACACCATGCCGCAGTTGCGGCGGTGAGGAGGGCGGGCGGTCACGTCCCGATCTCCGAAGAAGACCCGCCCGCCGTCCGGCTCGTAGAACCCCGCGATGACACGCAGCAGCGTCGTCTTGCCGCAACCCGACGGGCCGAGCAGAAAGAACAACTCCCCCGGCTCGACCATCAGCGACACGTCGTCCACGGCCACGACCTGCCCGAATCGCTTCGTGACGTGTTCCAGCCGCAGCGGGATCATGGGCGCCCTCTCCGCCCGTGAGTGTACCAGCCGAGCGGCGCCGCGGCAAAAAGGTTCCAGGAACCTTTTCTGCGCAGCACCCTCCGGGCCCTTCGGGGAAAAGGTTCCTGGAACCTTTTTGCGGTAGACCGCCGCCCGCCGTACCGCGATAATCAAGATGTTCGGGAACGGGTGCCGATACCCATGCCTCCACGACCGAAAACCCTGGACGTCTGGACGTACGAGATCCCGATGCGGATCCGCTTCGAACACGCCCGCGCGGGACGCGACACCAGTACCGGCATCCTCGTTCGACTCATGCTCGACGACGGTACTGCCGGCTGGGGCGAGGGTATCCCGCGCGACTATGTGACCGGCGAGACGCTCGCCGGCGCCGTCCGCGTCATCCAGAGCGAGTATGCCGACCGGCTCGCCGACGATGCCCCGCTCGCCACGACGCCGGTCGAGTCGGACGGCGTCGTGCACAATGCCGCCTGGTGCGCGTGCGAACTGGCATACCTCGACGCCGTCGGCAAGTCGCAGCGCCGGCGGGTGGCGGACATGCTCGCCGGGCAACTGGGCCTGAAGCCCCGCCGTCTGCTCAGGCGCGTCAGCGGCGTCCTGTCGGCCGGGCCGGTCGAGAAAACGCGACGGAACCTTCGCGTGATGAGGCTGCTGGCGCTGCGCGACTACAAACTCAAGGTCGGCGCCGACGCCGGCCAGGACGAGGCCAACCTCTCGGAAGTCAACCGCCAGTTGGGCCGGGGCCTGAAGCGCCGCCGCGGCCCCACCCGCCGCACCCTCCGCGTGGACGCCAACGGCGCGTGGAACCTGCAAGAAGCCGTCCGGCACGCCGAGATGCTCTCACGCTTCAACGTCATCACGGTGGAGCAGCCCCTCGCGAAGGGCCAGGAGGCGGCGCTGGCGGAACTCAGGCGCCGCACCCCCGTTCCCATCATGCTCGACGAATCGCTCCTGACCCTGGCGGGGGCGGAGCGGCTGGTCCGCGGCGGGCAGGTGGACCTGTTCAACATCCGCGTCTCGAAGAACGGCGGGCTGGTGCAGAGCCTGCGGCTGGCAGGGCTCGCGCACCGGTCGGGCCTGGATTTCCAACTCGGCTGTATGGTCGGGGAGACCGGGATCCTGACGGCCGCCGGCCGCATCTTCCTGGAACTCGTCGGCCGCCGCGTCCGGTTCTCGGAGGGGTCGTACGGGCGGTTCCTCCTCAGGTCGGACGTCACGCGCGAGCGGCTGTCGTTCGGGTACGGCGGTTTCGTGCGGGCCATGACCGGTCCGGGGTTGGGCGTCCACGTGCAGATGCGCAAAGTCCGCAGCGTCGCCCGCCGCGCGTTGCGATTGGAGTACTCGTGATGGCGAAGCGGAGCCGTCGCAAGAAGTCGCAGCCGCCGAAATTCCCCCGGCGCCGGTGGGCGCCCGGCCAGGTCGAACGGGTCGAAACACCGAAGAAGGGCGGCCACTATGATCGGGCGCGCAGGCGCCGACGGACCGAGGAAGAGGAATCACAAGAGCAAGAGTAACCCGATCTACTCGTCGTCCTGCTGCTGATCGACGGGCAGGGTGCTTTCTTCAAGGCGTCCGAGCACGCGGAGGGCTTCCATGGCGGCTCGCTGCTCGGCGGTCTTCTTGCTGGGCCCCCAGGCGCTGGGGTACCGGCGGCCCCGGATCACGACGGCCACCTCGAACGCCTTGGCGTGGTCGGGACCTTTCTCGTCGAGCACTTCGTAACCGGGCGTGGCGCCCAAGTCGTGCTGGGCGTGCTGCTGGAGCAGGGACTTGTAGTTGAGTTGGTGTTCACCGGCCATGACGCGGTCGATTTCCTCGCTCATGTGAGCGAGGACGAATCGCCTGGTCTCGCCCAGACCGCCGTCCAGATACATCGCCCCGATGATGGCCTCGTACGCGCAGGCCGCCAGACTCGCCGGCAGGCTGGGCGATTCCATGATGCCTTTGCCGAGGCTGAGGTGCTGGACGAGGCCCAGCCGCTCGGCCACGTGGCCGCACGTCTCGCGACTGACCACCACGCTCTTGATACGCGTCAGTTCGCCTTCCAGAAAGTTGGGGAACCGGCCGTACAGTTCTTCGCAGATGATGAGGCCCAGAATGGCGTCGCCGAGGAATTCGAGCCGCTCGTTCGATGCCAGGCGGTGCGAGGCGACGCTCGCGTGGGTCAGCGAACTCCGGAGCAAGTCGAGACTGTTGAAACGGTACTCCAGGATCGTCTGGACGGCTTCGAGCGAATCGGGATGGCTCAACGTGCGTGGGCTCCTTCTCAGAACGCCGACTGAACGCGGTAGCGGTTGGCCCTCCATTCTAAATCCTCCGGGCGGACGGTCAATCGAAAAGGCTTGACCGCGCCGAAGGGCTCGCCGACACTTGGTCTGCCATGACGGAGACCTCCGCACATCAAGGGCCGAAGCGCATCAGCCGCAGGGCCAGGATCGCCCTGATGGTCGCCGCAGGCGGCGTGGTGGCGGTCGCGATTCTGGCCCTCGTCTCCTTCAAGGGGACACCCGAGGTCTACCGCCGCACGGCGGAGATGGGACCCGACCCGGCAGCCGTCGCCCGGTTCAACGAGCACGTCATCAATCAGGTCGCAAACGTCCTGCTGGACAAGAGCGGCCGTACGCCGCTGGATCTTGTGGTGACCGAGGAGATGGCCAACGCGCGTATCGCGCGGTTCCTGGCCGACCAGGCCGCCTCCGGCAAGCCCGTCTCGCCGGTCCTTCGGCGGTTGCGGGTCGGCTTTGAGCCGACGGGGCTTGTCATCGCTACGGAGGTGGGCAGCGGCATGACGAGCGTCATCGTTTCACAGCACCTTCGTCTGTCGGCCGACCCTGAGGGCAGGTTCTGTGTCGAGCCGGCCGGTACGGACGTGGGGTGGATGCCGGTGCCGAAAGGCGCCCTCGATTACGTGCGGCGGGCGGTGGCGGCGGCCCTGGCGCGCCGCGAGGCCCGGGGCGCCGACAAGACAACGCTCCAACTCTGGCGCTCGATCCTCGATGGCCTCGACGGCAAGCCGATTCCGCTCGGCAAAGGTAAACGCCGCATCGTCCTCGAAAGCATTGAACTGGAGCGCGGCGTCCTGCGGATGAAGGGTTACCGTAGCAAGGCGAAGAGGAAGTGAGTCTCAGTCGGCGGACGTGCCGGCGCCTGCCACGTAGGGCGCGGCGGGTCTCCCGACCCGCCGCGCTACAGCCAAACGCGGTGGGTCAGGAGACCCACCGCGCAAACACTCAAGATTAGAATGCTCTAGTCGGCGGACGTGCCTTCGCCGCCAGGCGGCGAAGGAACCGCTCGATGGCCAGGCCGAGTTCGCGGCCGACGCGCCGGTAGTTCTCCTGCGTGCTCGCTGGCGTGTTCCACGACGTCTCGAGCGTGACGGCGACGGCTGCGCCGCCCACATGCTCGTGGACCCAGTTCTTGCTGATGGCTTTCCAGTTCTTGTCGTAATTCGCCCCGCTCTCCCGCGTGCGTCCCGTGAAAGTCAGGGGACCGGTGATCTCGACCCTGGCCACGGCGAGAAACGCATCGAGGCGGGTCTGCTGAAACGGCGTGAGCAAGTTTCGCGGGCAGGTATAGAAGAAGGGCTCGCGGTCACGCGGGCCGGGGTTGTGCAGGTCAACGAACAGGGCGAATCGCGTGGCGACGGCTATGTCCTTGATTAGTTTCTGGGCCGCTGCGACCGATCGCCAGTGCGGTCGGTCGGTCCAGTCGCGGTTGTGATCCTGTGGGTTCTGGTTCTTACCCCCCGCGCCGCGGGCCACGTTGTCGATGTCCATGATCGGCACAAACGTGACGGCGGCACGCTGCCGCAGGCCCTTGGCACGCGGATCGGATGAGACGAGCCATTCCACCAAACCGTGGCACACCCAACTCGATCCCGACTCCCAGGCGTGCTGACGGGCCTGGACCCACACGCCGAACGGCCTGGCCCCCGCTGCCTCCGGAGGCGAGAAGCGAAGCGCCGGCACCGGCCGGTCCTGGCGCGTGCGGCACAGGTCGAACGCCTTCGCACCCGGGCACGCCTTCTCGGCGCGGGCGATGAGTTCGCCGGCGTGGCACGGCAGATACGGCGGCCCCCACGCGAACCAGGCCTCCCGGCCATTCAGCCGGACCGTGTACGTAACCTTCCTTTTCTCCCGCTTGCCGGGGAGGGTGTGTTCCCACGCGACGTCATCGAGGCTGAACGCAGCCCGGTCGGGCAGGGCGAAACCATCGCCGGAGACCGTCAGCGCCAGCGTCTCGCCCGGTTCCATCCCGGTCACCTTGAAGTACCACCAGCATCGCCAGCCGCGCCCGGGGTGGTCCGCCGGGCGGAAACGGATGGAGCGCGTCTCTTGGTCAAGTTCATCCACGTGGACCGAACCGCCGGGGAAGTCCGCGGAGACGACGAGCGGCGGCCCGGCGGCGAGAGCGGGCACGGCCGATGCCAGCAGCGCGGCCCCCAGGAGGATGACACAAACCGGTCGCACAGACTCCAGGCCTTTCACTTGGGATGCGCAGTTGGCGTGATACTCCGAGAGCGTCGGGCCGCTACTCGCCGTCCTGGTCTTCGTCGCCGGTGTCGGCCTTCACGCGGGCGACGGCCACGAGATGGTCGTCTTCGTTGAGCCGGATGATGCGGATGCCCTGTGTGGCACGGCCGATGGGGCGGATGCTCTTGGCATCGACGCCGATCCGCATGATCTGGCCCGCCTGGGTAATGAGCATCAGGTCGTCGCCGTCGCGGACGGTCATCATCGCGACGACCTTTCCGTTGCGCTTCGTCGTTTTGATGTTGATAATGCCCTGTCCGCCGCGGCCCGTCGTCCGGTACTGCGCGAAGCCGGTCCGTTTGCCGTACCCATTCTCGCAGACCGTCAGGAGCGTCGCGTTGGGGTCAACGAGGGCCATGCCGACGACGGCGTCGCCGGGCCGCAGACGGATGCCGCGCACCCCGGTGGCGGCGCGGCCCATGCTGCGGACCTTACTCTCGGGGAACCGGATGGCCTTGCCGTCGCGTGTGCCGAGGACGATTTCGTCCTCTCCGCCCGAGATGGTGACCTGGATGAGGTTGTCGCCCCGCGTGAGCCGAATGGCGATGATGCCGCCGCGCTTCGGGCGGCTGAAGGCCTTCAAGGCCGTCTTCTTGATCGTGCCACCCTCCGTGACAAAGACGACCTGACGCTTCACGTCGAACTCACGCACCGGGATGAACCCGGCGACGGCCTCGTTCTGCCGCAGTTGCAGCACGTTGACGATGGCGCGGCCCTTGGCCTGGCGCGACATCTGCGGAATGTCGTAAACCTTCAGCCAATGGCACTGGCCCAGGTTCGTGAAGAAGAGGATGTAATCGTGCGTCGAGGCGACGAAGAGGTCCTCGATGAAGTCGCCTTCTTTCTTCGTCGAGCCGATGATGCCCTTGCCGCCTCGCCCCTGCCGGCGGTAACTCGCCAGGGGCAGCCGCTTGATGTAGCCTTCGTGGCTGATGGTGACGACGCAGTTTTCCTCGGCGATGAGGTCTTCGAGGTCGAACTCCTCGGCCTCGCCGGCGATCTCGGTCCGGCGGGCGTCGCCGTACTTCTCTTTCATCTCGTGGAGGTCTTCGGCGATGATGTTCAGCACCAGCCGCTCGTCGCGCAGGATGGCCTCGTACTCCTCGATGAGTTCGCGGACCTTGACCCACTCGTCGCGGAGTTTCTCGACCTCCAGGCCCGTCAGTTGCTGCAAGCGCATCCCGAGGATGGCGTCGGCCTGGGTGCTCGACAGGTGCATGGCCTCCTTGGTGGCCGCCAGGAGCATCTTGTTCGCCCGGTCGGTCCGCTTGCCCGCGAGGTTGGTGATGCGGAACTTCCAGGCCTTTTGCATAAGCCGCTGCTTGGCGGTCGGCACGTCGGGGCTCTTGCGGATGATGGCGATGATCTCGTCGATGTTCGCCACGGCGTAGAGCAGGCCGAAGAGGACGTGTTCGCGTGCCCTGGCCTTCTTCAGGAGAAAGACGGTCCGTCGGCGGATGACCTCGATGCGGTGGTTCTTGTAGGCCACCAGCAGGTCCTTGAGGTTCATCGTGCGCGGGCGGCCCTTGTCGAGGGCAATGGTGATGATCGAGAAGGTCGTCTGCAACTGCGTGTGCTTGTAAAGTTGGTTGATGACGACGTTGTCGTCTTCGCCGCGCCTGAGTTCGATGACCAGGCGCATCCCCTCCCGGTCGGACTCGTCGCGGATGTCGGAGATGCCGGTGATCGTGCCGCGCTTGACACAGTCGGCGATGCGTTCGATGATGCGCGTCTTGATCTGGCCGTAGGGGATCTCAGTGACGACGATCTGCAACTTCCCGCCGCGCGTTTCCTCGCTGTGGGCGCGGGCACGCAGGGTGATGGCGCCTCGCCCGGTGCGGTACCCGTCCTCGATGCCCTGGCGTCCGCAGATGAGTCCGCCGGTGGGGAAGTCGGGGCCCTGGACGATCTTCATCAGGTCCTTGAGGTCGATGTCGGGGTTATCGACGACGGCGATGGCGGCGTCGCAGATCTCGCCGAGGTTGTGCGGCGGGATGCTGGTGGCCATGCCGACGGCGATGCCGCTCGACCCGTTGCACAGCAGGTTGGGGAACTTGCCCGGCAAGACGGTCGGCTCCTCGCGCGTCTCGTCGTAGTTGGGCTGGAAATCAACGGTGTCCTTTTCGATATCCTCGATCATCTCGGTGGCCATCTGCGCGAGGCGCGCCTCGGTGTATCGCATGGCGGCCGGTGGATCGCCGTCGATGGAGCCGAAGTTGCCCTGGCCTTCGATCAGCGGAGAACGCATGGAGAACGGCTGGGCCATGCGGACCAGCGTGGGGTAAACGACGGCTTCGCCGTGCGGATGGTAGTTGCCGGAGGTGTCGCCTGCGATCTTGGCGCACTTGCGGAACCGGCTGCGCGGACCGAGGCCGAGGTCGTTCATCGCGACGAGGATTCGCCGCTGGCTGGGCTTCAGGCCATCCCGGGCGTCGGGCAGTGCGCGGCTGACGATAACGCTCATGGCGTACGTCAGATACGCGTCCTTCATCTCCTCTTCGATGAATAGTTCCTGGATGTTTTCCTGCTCGTTGAGTCGGCTCACTGAAGGAGTTCCTCCGGTCGAGCAATGCTGCCACAAGTCCTTTGTTCAGCGGCACTTACGAAAAAACACCCACGCCCGTTCCCGACCTCACGATGGTAACGCAACGAGGGCGATTTAACAACGAAAATTGCCCCCAAAAAAGGCCAAAAAATCGCCTTCTTGAGCGGTCGGACAGGCTGCGGTTCTCGCCCCTCTGGATGGGCTGCGCGCGCCCGTCCTACTGGTGTTCAACAGGCCCAGGGCAGACCGCGCCGGCTCGACGTCACCATGGGAACTCCAGCGCGCGAGGGCGATGGTTGACCACCGGCCCCCTCGTGCCTAACATAGGCGCCATGAAGATCGCCCTTGCGCAACTGAACCCGACGGTCGGCGACATCGACGGCAACGCTCGCCGCATCCTCGACGCCTGCGCGCGGGCCGCTCGCGCGGGCGCTCGCCTGGTCGTCACGCCGGAACTTTCGCTGCCGGGCTATCCGCCGAGGGACCTGCTCCTGAAGCCGCGGTTCATCGCCGACAACCTGGCGGCCCTCGAGCAGTTGGCGGGCGAAGTCGGGCCGACCGCGCTGGTGGTCGGCTACGTGGACCGGACCGGTCGCAAGCGCGGCCTGCCGCTCTACAACGCCGCCGCCCTGATTGCCGACGGCCGCGTCCTCGCTCGTACCTGCAAGAGGCTCCTGCCGACCTACGACGTATTCGACGAGATGCGGTACTTCGAGCCCGGCGACGAGCCGGCCGTCGTCGAGTGGGGCGGGTCGAAGTTGGGCCTGTCGGTCTGCGAGGACATCTGGACGCAGGATTCCGCCGGCCCTGCCGCGCGGCTGTATCACGGCAACCCCATCGCCGACCTTGTCGAGGCGGGGGCCGAGATCCTCATCAACGTGTCCGCCTCGCCGTTCGTCACGGGCAAGTTTGCCCAGCGGGCCGAACTCGTCCGGGCCCAGGCCCTGCGGTACGGGAGGCCGGTCGTGTACGTCAACCAGGTTGGCGGCAACGACTCTCTTGTCTTCGACGGCGCCAGTTTCGCCGTCAACGCCGGCGGCGAGGTGGTCGCACAATTGAAGGCCTTCGAAGAGGACCTCACGCTGGTGGACCTGGCACCCGGCGCGCCGCCTGCCGAGATGGCCGAACTGCCGGCCGACGTCGAAGCCCTGCGGCTGGCTCTCGGTCTCGGTCTGCGCGATTACATGCGCAAGACCGGCTTCAAGGAGGCCGTGGTAGGCCTTTCGGGCGGCATCGACTCGAGCCTTGTGGCCTATCTTGCGGCGGAGGCGGTCGGCCCGGAGCACGTGCTCGGCGTCGCCATGCCGAGCCGCTACTCCAGCGACCATAGCCTCCAGGACGCCCGGGCGCTCGCCTCCGGTCTGAGTATCCGCTTCCGGACGATCCCCATCGACGGACCGCACACTGCTTTCGAGGACGTTCTGGCCGAGGCCTTCGCCGGCCGTGAGCCAGACGTCACGGAAGAGAACATCCAGGCCCGCGTGCGCGGCACGATCCTGATGGGCCTGTCGAACAAGTTCGGGTACCTGGTCCTGGCGACCGGCAACAAGAGCGAGGTCAGCGTCGGGTACTGCACGCTATACGGCGACATGGTGGGCGGCCTGGCCGTCATCGGCGACGTGCCCAAGACGCTCGTTTACGCCCTGTGCCGGCACATCAACGAGACGGACGCGCGGTCGCCGATTCCGGAGCGCGTCCTCACGAAAGCGCCCTCGGCCGAACTGCGGCCGGACCAGAAAGACGAGGACTCCCTGCCGCCGTACGACGTCCTGGACCCCATCCTCGATCTGTACGTCCGCGACGAACGGTCGTATGACGAGATCGTGGCGGCGGGCTTCGACCCGGCGACCGTTTCCCGGGTCATCCGCCTGGTGGACCGCAACGAGTACAAGCGGAAGCAGGCGGCGCCCGTGCTCAAGGTCACCAGCCGCGCCTTCGGCTTCGCCCGCCGCATGCCCATCGCCCACCGCTACGAGTTGAAGAATCGCCACTAGCGCGGCGGGCGCGGAGACCCGCCGCCCACGGGAATCGGACGCTTGCGGATGGCAGATTCCGAAACGGCTGCCGGTACCGACACCGGTTTCTGGCGGCAGATGAAGGCCTCCCTGCCGCGCAACGTCCTCGTCCTCGGCATCGTCTCGTTCCTCACGGACGCCTCCAGCGAGATGGTCATGTGGACGGTGCCGTTTTACATTGCCCTGCTGGGTGGCGGGGCCGTGTGGGTCGGCATCGTCGAGGGCCTGAGGGAGAGCCTGTCGAGCCTGCTGAAACTGGCGAGCGGGTGGTTCTCCGACCGCGTCGGCCGGCGCAAAGTGCTTGTCGCCGTCGGCTACGGCATCTCGACGGTCGCCAAGCCGATCCTGACCCTGGCGGCCGCACCGTGGCACGTGCTGGGGATCTTGGGCATCGAGCGGGTGGGCAAGGGCGTACGGACGGCCCCGCGCGACGCCCTCATCGCCGGCGCTGTCAGCGAAGAGAACCGCGGCAAGGCATTCTCGTTTCACCGCATGATGGACCACGGCGGCGCGGTGCTCGGCCTGCTGGTCGGCACGGTGCTGGTGGCGTACCTCTTCGAGCGCTTCCAGGCAGCCGGTGACCGGCAGCCGATCGACGTTTTCCGGTTCATGTACCTGGTGGCGGCGATTCCGGCGGCGCTGGCGGTGGTGGTGGTCGTCGCGAGTGTCCGCGAGAGGGCCGGCGAGGGAAAGAAAGGCGTCGCCCTCGACCTGAAGGCCGGCTACGACCGCCGGTTCTGGGTCTTCCTTGCGGCGCTGCTCGTGTTCGCCCTTGGCAATTCGTCCGACATGTTCCTGCTGGTCCGGGCGGCGGATATCCTGGGCTACAACGTCGTCCTGTCGGAGGCCGAGCGGGCCGGGATGGCTGCGGACTGGTCGTTCCCCTGGCAACTGCCGCTCATGTTCCTGGTGCTGTCTCTGGCGAAGATGATCTTCAGCCTGCCGGGCGGCGTCGTGGCCGACCGGATAGGCCGCGCGAAGACCCTGGCCATCGGGTGGGCGATCTACGCCGCCGTGTACGTCCTCTTCGGTTTCGCGACCGACGCCTGGCAGGCGTGGACGCTGTTCGTCGCGTACGGCCTGTTCTACGGTTTCACCGAAGGCGTTGAGAAGGCGGTGGTGGCGGACCTGGTGCGACCGGAGGTTCGCGGCGCGGCCTACGGCCTGTACGCCTTCGCCGACGGCATCGCGAAACTGCCGGCCAGTTTGCTCCTCGGACTCCTGTACCAGTATTTCGGCCCGGCTGTGGCATTCGGCGTGGGCGGCGCATGCGCGGGCCTGGCGTGTCTGATGCTCGTCGTTCTGCTTGGCGGTGTCAGGAAACGCGCGCGATAGCGGGCCTTGGGCCGAGAGGCCCCTTCCGATGAGGCTCGCCGTTTCTTTTCATTGGCTCCGTTCGCTCTTCGCGGTATAATGGACGGGCCCGAGGTTCCGGAGGCACACGATGATCCAGTGCAAGGACTGCGAACTCGGCGAGGTGGACGACAAGGGCAACGTCCAACTGAAGTGCAACCCGTTTACGAACATCAAGGAACCGGAGTGCCTGCTGAAGTGGCAACTGCTGCGGCTGGACCTGATGACGCGGGCCTACATGGCGACCATCGCCGAATACAAGAAGATCGCCCCCATCCAGGAGAAACTCTACCGCCGCATGAGCCGCGAGATGGACGAGATGGACGATGCCGATAGTTGGAAACACGGCGAGGATGACGACGAGCAGGACGATCCCCCGCCGCTTGACGATAGGCTCTGAGAACGGAAGGAGAGAGGACAATGTGTGAAGAATGTGGTTGCCAGAAACCAGAAGAGCCGGTTGAGAAGCCTGAAGAGTGCACGCCCGAGCAGGTCGAGGAGTGCCACGGCGACGACGAGGGGCATCCCTGCGAGAAGCCGGCCGACGCGGAGTAGGCCGAGACGTAGCGGCCAACCACTGACCGTTCTCCCGGCGTGATGCACTTACGGAAGGACGGCAGCGTAGAACAAGCGCGGTGGGTCAGGAGACCCACCGCGCTTTATTGCAGCAACGCTTTCTTGCGCCGGCGTTCGCACACAGCGCGTCTAAGCGGGGTCAGGTAAGTCTTTTGCCGTCGGGTGCCATGCCCACGTTTGCGTGTGCATGCCGTGGCGACAACTGATTGGGCTCGTAGCCCAAGGGG
>JAUVZF010000027.1 GCA_030602705.1 Planctomycetota bacterium | reverse complement strand
GTGACTTACATCAATTTTGCCCCCTCAAAAACCCCTCAAAAACGGAACAAAACGGAACAAAAACGGACAAAAACGGACACATAAATCGCAAAAACGGATCAAAAACCAGCGCGTTTTGCCTTACCCATCTTAACATTCGAGGCCAAATCGCCCCTCACGGCCTAGAAACGGGGCTCCGGGGCCAAAAAAGCGCGCATTTGGGGGTTTCGGCAAGGTGAAATTTGACGTAAGTCTTATGGAGTAGACGGCATGTCAGACCACAAACGACCCGCCGTACGTGCAGCGCGTGGGACACCTGCTAAAGACTCGCCCTCGGAAGTGCCTGGGATACCGAACATCTCTTGAGGTGCCGCGAGAACGGTCCTCACCGGCGTTGCGTTTCAGAGTTGAATCCGCGCGGCCAAAGAAACGCTGGCGGCGATGGACATCTTATTGTATAGGACGGATTTGTCTGGTTATTCTGGGACGGGTCCGCCTGCGCTGCGTGTCGTCTTGAACTACGGCGTGAGTTGCCCGGCGCCGTGGCGGCCCGGCCGCTCTTTTCGGAGACGTTGACGGCATGGGTGGCGTTGAGCACCGGAAGCATGGAAAGCCGGCTTGGCAAGGAGGCTGGGTCCTTGCCACGGCGGGAGCGGCGTTGCTTTGGAGCATCGCGGCCCGGCCCGCCCTGGGTCATCCGATCGACATGTCGTGCATCGAGCACCGGTTTCAGGTGCGCGTTTCGCCGCATAAGATTGACGTTGCGGTATTCCTTCGCTACTACGAGTTCCCGTCGATGACGCAGCGGCGGCGGATGGACCTCGACCGCGACGGGAAGGTCGCGGAAGCCGAAATCACGGCCTACGGCAAAGAGATCGACGGCGAACTGGCACGGCTGCTGGTGTTGGTGGTCAACGGCCAACGCGTACGGCTGCGCTCGAGTTATCCGCCGGTGATCGACCTCGAGGACGACTGCCGCGTGGTGCCGTACCATCACGTGCAGTGGTCGCTCTTCTCCGCGCCGGTCACCGTGCCGGCGGGTCGGCCGGTGACCGTCTCGTTTGAGACGAAGGCTTTTCCCGACAATGACGGGTTCTTCCACTACGAGATCGTCGGTGAGGCGACAACCATCCTGACCTCGTCGGTGGTCGAGCAGCCGGAGTTCGACGCGAACGCCGGCATGCCGGCCAGCCCGGAGATCCGACGGATAGAGTTCACCTATGTGCCGGGGCAAGTCGTGGGGGAGGCAGCCGCCGGCGGGGTGGGAACCACCCGAGAGGAACCCCCGGCACCGTCGGCGCGCCGCGTTGAACTCGACACGTTCATGGTTGGCCTGCGCATCTTCCAGCAGTGGGCGTCGGCCTACTTCGAGGGGGAGTTCAGCCTTTGGGGGTTCCTCGTCATCATGGCTGCGGCGTACGTCTACGGCGGGCTGCACGCGGTGGCGCCCGGCCACGCCAAGACCATCACGGCCGCGTACTTGATCGGATCGCAAGCCACGCGATGGCACGCGGTGCTGCTTGGTATCGTGGTCACCGTATCGCACACGTGGAGCATCCTGGTTCTGGCGGTCGTGACTCACCTCTTCTATGGCGGCGAGGTGCCGTCGCAGGCCCACGGGATTGTGATGGCTGCCTCGGGCGGGCTGATCGTCTTGCTGGGCCTGGCACAGTTTGTCGGCCGCCTTCGTGGTCGCAGCCTCCTTGGCCACCACCACGGTCCTGACGGCCACAGCCACGGTCCTGGCGGCCACAGCCATGGTCCTGGCGGCCACAGCCACGTACACGTGCACGGCGAAGGGGATCACCGGCACGACACACACGAACATTCTCCTCACCATCATGACGATGGCCACGGGCACGGGGGCGCTGCAGCGGAAGAACCGGGCGATCAGGCTATCACCGTCAAGAGTTTGGTCTTTCTGGGGTTTTCTGGTGGCATCGTCCCCTGTCCGGGCGCGCTGTGGATTTACTTTCTGGCGCTCTCGCTTCACAGGACCTTCGAGGGCATCATCCTGATCGCGGCGCTGGGGGCCGGTCTGGCGACCGTGCTGACGGCGATCGGTCTGCTGACGGTGCGCGTGCGTCGAAGTCTGCTGCTGCGGGCCGCGGGGGAGGAGGGGCAAGACCGGCGGCGACATCCGCGCGCGCGCAAGGCGGCGGTGTGGCTCGGGCGACAGATAGGCTTGATCGCGCCGTGCATCATTGCGGCTCTCGGCCTGTTGCTTGTAATCTGGGGGCTGCTCTCGGCGGGCGTCATCGGCGGCCCGTGAACGCGCCCGCGGAGAACCGCTTGGCAGCCATCGCCTGCGCCGATAGAAGCGCGGTGCGTGGAACCGTGCGTTGATGCGCGGAACCACCCCGCCTATCGGAGCCGCTTCGCACGGAAGGTGCCGGTCTTCGAGGTCGGCAAGAGCGAGGCCCAGCGCGACTGGCCGTTCATCCATCCGGGTCCGGCCGACGACTGGGCCGGTAGACGTGTGCATCCGTTCACGATTTGCTTCTCGCTCGCCGACGAGCCTCGCGGCGTGTTCACGCTTCGGATCGAGTTCGCCGACGTGCATGCTCAGGCGCCGCCGGTCTACGCCGTCACCCTTGGCGGGCGAACGGGCCGCTTCCGCCTGCGGCCGGGGGGCGGTGACGCATCGCTCGTGAATCCCGAAGCGGGCAAGCCGCAGAAGATCGAACTTTCGGTGCAGGCGAACCTGTTGCGCAAGGGGGCAAACGAACTGGTCCTCGCCTGCACCGAGGGGTCGTGGGTCCAGTACGACGCCGTGACCCTCCTGAACGACCCGGCCGGCCGGATGCCCAAGCCCGACATCCAGAGCGTCGCCGTAAGGCCGACGCCGTTTTACATTCGCCGCAACGGCAAGGTGCGGCGTGCCGTGGAGGTAACCGTGGGGCTCACTGCCCCGGCGTCGGACCTGACGATCCAGGTCGAGGCGGGCGGCGAAAGATTCGATGTTCCCATCAAGCAGTTGCCGTTGTTCGGCGGCATCTCTCAGGAGATCGGCGTAGCCGATTCGCCGAAGCCGCTCGAGGTCAGGGTGACGGCCCGCGCCGCCGGCGCTTTCCACAGGGCGGACCGGGTGGGCTTGAAAAGGCCCCGGCAGGTGAGTACTCTGGCCCGTTGCAGCACGTCCTGGAGAACTGGCAGATCCCCGCTATGGTTCGTGATGCTCCTGAAACGGGGGAAATCATGAGATGCTATCCGTTGCTCTTCGCCTGCTTGTGTGCTTTCCATTCGGCTCAGGCGGCAGAAAGTCCCGTGACGGTTGAAGACCTGAGGTGCGAATACGCCGTCAATCCCCTGGGCGTCGACACGGCCCGTCCGAGGTTCAGTTGGGTGCTGAGGTCGGCCCTGCGGGGGCAGATGCAGTCGGCCTGCCAGGTTCTGGTCGCCGCCGGCAAGGCAAGGCTCGATGCCGACACCGGCGACAAGTGGGACAGCGGAAAGGTGAGATCGGCCCAATCGGCTGGCGTGGCTTACGAGGGCAGCGACCTGGCAAGCGGCGAGACGTGCTGGTGGAAGGTCCGTGTATGGGACAAGGATGGCAAAGTCAGCGCCTGGAGTGCGCCGGCCACATTTGAGATGGGTCTTTTGAAGGAAGGCGATTGGGAAGGCAGGTGGATCGGGATGCACGCGAGCCCCGCCATGGGTTTTACAGCGGGCAGGTTCGGCCGGGCGCTTCACCTCGACGGTAGACGTCAGACCATAAGAATACCGCACTACGCGAAACTCAAGCCCGCCAACGCCATCACCATCAGTGCCTGGATCAAGCCCGTCAGGGTTGGGAAAGCCGGCGACCGGGGCGGAGGCTGGGAGGAGATCTACAGGAAAGAGGACGGCAACGCCAGGCACCTGTTGGCAACCGGCTACGGGGATGGGATACGAGGTCTCTGGGTTGGATTGGGCATCAACGGGAGGTACGTGGAGAAAGGCGCCAATGCGGACGTTTCCGTGATGACGGACGGGAACTGGCACTTGGCAACCGTGACGTATGACAGTTCGGATATCAGGATCTACTTCGACGGCGCCGAGATCGGCGACTTCGCTCACCCCGGCACACTGGACAAGGGCGGAACCGCCAGTGCTTACATAGGCTCGTTGAATTCCGCCGGCGAGTTCTTCAAGGGAGGGATCGACGATGTCCGGGTCTATGACCGTGCGCTGTCGGCCGCCGAGATCAAGGCGTTGGTCTCAGGGCGGCAGGGCGGTGATATCCGAGGCCCGGTCGGCTGGTGGAAGTTGGACGATGATCTTGCCAACAGTGCCGAAGGCTCCGGGGGCGAGGCGGTCGACCGCGATGCCCTGTCCCGGCTGACCGGCCGGTCCCCCGTGCTGCGCAAAGAGTTCACGCTTGAGAAGAAGATCAAGCGTGCCCGTGCTTACATTTCCGGGTTGGGCTGGTACGAACTGCTCGTCAACGGCAAGAAAGTCGGCGACCACGTTCTTGACCCTGCCACGACCGACTACAACAAACGCACTTTATACGTGACCTACGACGTGACGGATCGGCTGCGCGAAGGACCCAACGCCGTCGGCGTGATGCTCGGCAACGGATGGTACAGTGAACCCGGGCGCCTGAAATACGGCGACTCACCAAGACTCCTTATGCAGATGAATGTCGAGTTTGCCGACGGCACCGTCACAAGCGTCAAGACGGATCGGACCTGGAGGGTCGCCGGCGGTCCGATCACCCGGAATGATCTGTACGGCGGCGAGACCTATGACGCCCGGTTGGAGAAGCCGGGCTGGGCGGCCCCGGCCTATGATGATGCGAATTGGGATCATGCCGTGATCAAAGAGGGCCCGCGCGGGAGGCTCGACTCGCAGTTGATGCCGGCCATCAAGGTGAACAAAACGATCGAGCCGGTCAGGCTGACCAACCCGAAACCCGGCGTCTACGTCTACGACATGGGACAACTCTTCGGGGGGTGGGTGAGGCTCCGCGTGAAAGGCCCGAGAGGCGCCCGGGTGGCGATCAAGTATTCCGCACGGGTCTTCGAGGACAGCGGGTTGGTGGACAAGCGACGGCACAGAAGGGGAGGTGAGACGGATAGATACATCCTGAAAGGCGATCCCAAAGGAGAGGTTTACGAGCCAAGGTTCACGTACCATCCCGTCCGTTACGTCCAGGTCGAGGGATACCCGGGCACGCCGAGGGCGGAAGATCTCGAGGGCAGAGTGGTTCACTCGGCGGTGGACATGTCCGGTGACTTCCACTGCTCCAATCCATTGCTGAACCGGATTCACAAGAACGTTGTCTGGACCCTTACAAACGGCTTGTTTGGCATCCCGCTGGACTGCCTTCATCGGGAGCATTGGGCGTGGACCGATCCGGCAACGGTTGCAGGGACGCTGTATCCGAGAAAACACATGCCGCTGTTTTGGACGAAGTGGCTCGATGACATATCGGATGCTCAGCATGAGAGCGGCGCGGTTCCGGACGTCGCTCCCAGTTACCCCGGCGACAGGTCGGACCCCGCGTGGGGCGGGAACTATCCGCTTCTTGTGTGGTATCTGCATCAATACTACGGGGACGAACGTGTCCTTCAAGAGCACTATGCCGGCATGAAGCGATGGATCGATTACCTGACTTCGATCGCAGAGGACCATATTGTGACCAGGGGTCACTACGGCGACCACATGCTGCCGGGCGAATCCCCGGGCAAGGAAGAATTCATATCGAGCGAGACCCCGCGGCCCCTGGTCTGGACCGGCTACTACTATCGTGGCGCCTTGATCGTCTCTCGGGCCGCGGGGCTCCTGGGCAAAGCCGACGACGCCCGGCGTTATTCCCGCCTGGCAGAGAAGATCAAGCAGGCGTTCAACGCGAAGTGGTTGAACAAGCCTGCCAAGCAATACGCCACAGGCTCGCAGACGGCTAACCTGTTTCCTCTGGCGCTCGGGATCGTCCCCGAAGCCAACGAACACGCCGTGGTGGCGAACGTCGTACGGGACATCATGGAGAAACGCGACGGCCACCTGCACACGGGCAACACCGGCACCACCTGCATGATCGATACTCTCGCGGACCATGGCCAGGGGGACGTGCTGTACCAGGTCACAACCACGCCTACCTATCCCGGCTGGGGCTACATGGTTGAACAGGGAGCGACGACGATCTGGGAAGCGTGGGGGCTGGGAGGGGGCGCCGAGAGCATGATCATGTGGGCGACGATCGACGAGTTCTTCTACAACGACCTGGCCGGCATCAAGGGCCCGGACTACTACGGCCCCCCTTACATGACTCCCGGCTTTCGGCGGATTCGCATTGAGCCCCACCTGCTCGGTGACCTGAAACACGCCAGCGCCTCGATAAAGACCGTTCGCGGCATGGTATCGTCCGGGTGGAAGAGAACGGATGACTCCGTGGCCCTGGACGTCTCTGTACCGGTCAACAGCGAGGCCAAGGTGAGTGTTCCGAAGGCAGGGCTGCAGAGCGTCACGGTCGAGGAAGGCGGTGAGGTAATCTGGAGAAACGGCTCGTATGTCGGCGGGGTCGCAGGGATAACCGGTGGCAGCGAGAAGGCCGAATGCGTAGTGTTCGACGTCGGGTCCGGATCCTACTCCTTCACGTTGATCGGAGCGCGTAATCTGCCCAAGGGGATTCAATAGCAGCCGGAGACCGGCGTAAGCAGATGGCCAAGCCGAACGGTGGAATCGCAGCCAAGGAGAGAGTCAAGTGAACGCGTGGAAGCCAGCCGGAAGACCTGGGGTCGTGACGGTCGCCGCTTTCGTGTTGACCGCGACGGTCCTCGGTCTATCCGCCCAGGTTGCGGGGAGCCAGAGAGTGCCCACCATCGAGGGCGTGACCGTGGACAACCAGTTAATGTTCTACAAGGCGAGGTCGAAGCAGACAGGCAACATGTGGGACACCTGGCTGTACCTCCACGAGGGAACGTACTACCTGTATTACCTCGCGAAGCGGAGCCAGTGGGACAACATCTCCATGGCCACCTCGACCGATGGCGTCCACTGGAAAGAGATCGGCCGCATCCTTGCCAAGGCCGACGGCGTGACCTGGATGGGCACCGGCTCCACGTGGCGGTCCCCGACCTTCGAGAAAGATGGGAAGTTCCTCATGAACTTCTCCGAATGGCGCGGCCCGCGGCAGACCATCTTCTTCGCCGAATCGACCGACCTCCTTCACTGGACCCGGCTGGGCAACGAGTACGAGTTCAAGCAGGACGAGCGATGGTACGAGCGGAAGGGACGTTGGGACTGCATCTGGACGATCCGGAAGCCCGGCGGCAACGAACTGTACGGCTACTGGACGGCCACGCCCAAGAAGGAGATGGGCGGACGCTTCGGCTTCGGGCAGAGCCGGGACGGCGTCACGTGGAAGGCGCTGCCGCCGCCCAAGGTGCACGGTGTCGGGGGCGGCGAGGTCGGCGCCATCGAGAAGATCGGCGAGCGGTATTACATGATGTTCGGCACCGGCGGCCGCATGGTCACCCTCGTGGCGGAGGAGCCCGAAGGGCCGTTCCGCGCGGCCGGGAAGAACTTCAACCTGCTGAGCGGCCTCCCGCACACCTACTTCGCCCGTTTCTTCCCCACGCCGGGCGGCGTGCTGGTCAACCACCATTCGATCGCCCGAAATCGACAGGTCTATTTCGCCCCGCTGAAGGCGACTTTTGTCGACGATGAAGGGACGTTGCGGCTGACCTGGTGGAAAGGTAACGATAGGCTCAAGGACGACGCGGCCGAGGTGAAGTTGCCCAACGTCAACGAGAGCGCGGAGTCGCCCATCGCCATGCTCGCCGCCGAGTTGAACGTCGAAGATGGTGTCATCCTGGAAGGCACTCTCGCCTTGCCCGGGACCGAGGCCGCGAAACCGGTTGGTCTCTACGTGGAGTACGCCGCAGGGCAGGGCGGCGCCATCCTCGTGAGAGCCGGCGGCGTAACTGAACTCGGTCCGATGCAGGGCGATGGCGCCGGCTTCAAACGCGAGAAACGCGTCGACCGCCAGATGGATTTCGGCAAGAAGCCGTCGTTCCGCCTGTTGCTCAAGCACTCCTTGTTGGAGTTTTATCTCAACGACGTCCTCATCGAGTGCTATAGCCTGCCCGGCCGAGCCACGGGCCGCGTCGGCCTGCTCTTGGGCGGAAGAAAGGGCGCCGTGGGGATCTCGAAAGCCTGGCAACTGCCCTCGGCCTCCGCCCCGCCCCGACGCTCCCAAGGCAAACCCTCGCCCGACCACCCTTGGCGAAAGCCTTTCAAGCGGACACTTTCATCTTGCGGAAAACCGGACATTATCACTTTGCTGTGACAACCGGAAGCGGCGGGCTTGACAAGACTGGGGCGCAGGCGGTAGACTTGTCGCCACTTAGGGCAAGCCGCCAAGGCTTGTCACAAGTGGACAACATATCGGGCCACCTTAGCTCAACGGTAGAGCACCGCTTTCGTAAAGCGGGGGTTCGGGGTTCAAATCCCCGAGGTGGCTCCATTGTCATGTGTTGACAAGTGGCGGTAAGTGGCGACGTTTACTACCACTTGCGCGCGTTTGCCGTCCTCGTTCTCCAACTCCTCTTCCTGGCAAGTGATGGCGAGTATTGGCGTCCCGGGCAACCTGCGCGCTGCAAATGCGCTGCGCGCCTGGGGGGCCGTCGGTGGCGCGGCGTCACAGGTGCCGGTCGCTCTGGCAGCGTCGCGGCCCTGCTTCGGTGCGTCGGTCGAGGGCAGGGCGTCGAGCGCTCGCGTCTGGTCGACGAGTTGGACATGGGCGCAGCGTGCCCGATCCCATCGACGCCCAGGCGCTCATCGTCATAGAGGTCGGCAAGAACAAGTCACCAGAGAAGGCTTTGGGCGAGATTGATGCCTCGTCTGAGGCGGAAGGGCCACTACCCGGTGACGCGGCCAAGGTCTATCGAGAACTTCGCTACACCGATCTCAAGGTGGGGTACGTTCTTCAGTTCTTTGACCACAGGCGGCAGAATGAAGCAAACGCCGTTGGCATCGCAAAGAACCTGCGCGGCTACGCAGATCAGATTGGCCAAGAGCGATTTCGTATTGCAGTAGCGATATACTCGTCGATTGACGGGCCTCAGGTCTGGCTGTACCCGCAGTCGCGGCGAGACAGGCTTGCTTTGCCCTTCCCCGAGGAAGGTCGAGGAATTCCTGAGCACGGTGCAGCAGTACGTGCACTCCAAAGGAATCCATGACCCGGAGGAGGGCTCGCCAGCGTGGGTCTTCGTCGAGATGTTCCGTCCCTCGGTCAACACCGCCATCGAGAGGGCCGAAGCCTATAGCAAGCGCATGCGGCAGTGACCCCTTCCCGATTCTTGTGCCAAGTGTTATGAGAGAATCGGGTGTTGATTCGCCGGCTGGGCCGGAGGGAGGGGCGGAGCCCCGACCGAAGGGCCAGCCGACGTCGCCGCCAACGGCCGCCCGTACGGGCGCTACAACCGCCTGCGCTCGCCAGAAAAACTTGCCACGCCCTTCGGGATGACCATGCCACCCGTCTTTCATGGGATTAAACACGTACGGCAGCACAGAAGTAGGGCGCGGCCCACTTCTGTGCCGCCGTTTCTAAATCCTCGCTCACTTGTCCCTGCTGTTTCGGCGCCCGATAAATCGGGACTCAACTTCTCGGCCTACGCCGCGCGAGAAGCCCCACGGCGAGCAGACGGGCTGGGTGTGTTGCTCAGTCGGGCGGGACACCACAGGCCACAAGGCCCTGAACGGTTACAAAAAATCCTCCCCGAACTCTTTATAACCCCTTATTCCGCAGGGACTTAGCCCCCCCCCCCACGCATCCCGTCAACGATTTGCTTTTCGCCGAAAATGTGTTATACCTACCCAGGCTCCCAAGGACGTAAGGGGCACATTGGTTACCCATGTCTGTGCAAAACCGGCACAAGCCGAGCGGTTGCAACAGGTCATCGTCCGCGGGCCATCTCCCCGGAGGAGAGGTCGGACGTTCAAGGAAACATCCGTGGGCGAGGCCCCAGGATACGGGCTGAAGGGCAATTCAACTCGGGAAGGTCCCGACGGCCCTGAAAACCCGTCAACAGTTGTCAAGGAATGGTAGGCTGCACAGCGGAACGCAATCCCGGCGCGCCGGGACAAGGTTGAACGGCTTCGCGGCCGCGAAAGGAAAAGGAGGAGTAACATGTTTAGGCGAACGATTAGTCTTGTAGCGGTTGCGGGATTGGTTCTGGCCCTGGCCCCGGCGGCCCAGGCGGATACCTTCGGTTCTGCCCCCCAACGAGTTCACAATGGACTTCGTCGACGTGGGCAATACCGGGAATAGCGGCGACCCCATCGCCCTCGCCACCTACGGGACCGCCTACGGGGCGGTGGACTACGCGTACCGCATCGGTACGTACGAAGTCACAGAGGACCAGTTCGCTGCCGCCGCAACCGCGGATCCCAGCATTGGCTGGGCCGGAGCATGGTCCGGTGACCAGCCAGCGGCACATGTTACCTTGATCGAGGCCAAGGCGTTCGCCGACTGGCTGACGGATGATTCAGGCGGCACTGGCTATTACGCAAGCGGTTCCGCCCTGTCCCACTTAGACTACGCGGCGGCCAATGGTCTGACGTACTTCGTCCCGACAGTGGATGAGTGGTACAAGGCCGCCTATCACCAGAATGACGGCGCCACGGCCAATTACTGGCTCTACCCCACCGCTTCTGACACAGCTCCGACGGGTGAAGCACCGCCCGGGACGGACATGACAAACGGGTCCGTCTCCACCAACCGCAACATTTACCAATAGCCGGTGGGCTCCTACGACGCCAAACCGTCGACCTCCGCTTACGAAACGTACGACCAGGCCGCCAACGTCGCGGAGTGGCAGGAGTCGGCACACCTTTGTGGCTCAATGAATTACTACACGGAGAATATCGCCTCAAACTCTGGCTGGGCGGTAGAGGGGCCCTACGCCGAAACGCTGACGTAGGACTCCGTCGGGTTCCGCGTTACCTCGGTTGTCCCTGAGCCAGCCACGATGTCGCTGTTGGCCTTGGGTGGTATAGGGTTCATGATTAGTCGGCGGCGCCGGAGGTAGGCAGCCGCCCAGCGGTTCTTTTTCCCGATAGAGAATGTGCAATCTCTATCGGAATAAAACCCTTTAGCCGTGCGGGGCGCAAGCCCCGCACGGTCATTAGGGGGGGCGTGCCCCCCCGCATGCCGGCCGCCTTTTCCACGGCTTCGGCGGCGGAGTCTATGATCCGGCGGCACGCGAGCCGTCCTATGCCGCTTGTCGCCCATCGCCGCCATCGTCGAATCCCGGCGCGCCGGGACCCCGATGCGGACTTCATCCGCACCTTGCTCATAAAGCCGGACCGCTCGTTCGACGAACCTTTCCACCGTCCTTTGTGCAACGCCCGTCAAGCCGACGGATGAAAAAGTATACCCAAGAAAAGGTGTTTGCAGAGCAGCACGGAGCGTCTATTCTATGAGTTGAATTGAAAAGTTGGTGTTCTGCCGCCAGGTGCGTTGCCCGGCCAGGCGGACATCACAGGCGCCAAGGGCCTGAACGGTTGCGTTTTTTTAAGGAGTATCACGATATGAAAAGAGTTAGGTTAATACTTACAGTTATCTTACTGGGCCTGCCGCTGCTTTACCCTGCTGTCGGATATGGCAGGCAGGAGCAAGCAAAAAAGAACTGGCGCAAGTATGTAAAGAAGTGCCTGGATACGCTGATTGAGCACGGGACTGATGTCTATGGCCCGGTCAAGACACCAATGCTGATGGCCATCATTGATGTGAGAACCCTCAAATCGCCGGCCGAGCCGTTGCTGCTCGATGGACTGGTTCGGACCGAGGGTCGGCTTCATCGTCGCGCCGAAAGGGGCTCCAACCTCTGGTACGACCAGAAGACCCTCGCAGCGATGTACAAAATGACAAAGTTAACCGGAGATTCCAAGTACGCCGAGGCGGCCGATGCTTGTCTCGCTTACTTTCTGGAGCATTGTCATAAAGCGAACGGGCTGCTTGTCTGGGGCACGCACATCTATTGGGACAACTTCAAAGACCGCGCAGGCGGCGACGGTGACGGAAGGGGACCCCATGAGATTCTGATTCATCATCCCGGGTGGGGCCGGATGTACCGGCTTAATCCGGGCGTGGTTAGCAGGGAAGTTGAGAAGATTTGGCAATGGCACATCTGCGACAAAAAAACCGGACGACATAACCGACACGACGATGGACGTCCTGGATGCGATTTTGCCTTCTCGGGCGGCTCGTTTGCAATGGCCTTTTCTTTTATGTACAGCGTGACGAAAGAAAAGCACTACCTCGACAAAGCCAGGTTAGTGGCTGACTGGCACTGGAAACACCGCAATCCAGATACCGGCTTGGTGGCCGACGCACCTTCAACTGGAGGTCGGTATGATGCCAAACACTGCTTCACCTCCGTAACGGGCCCTCACGTGTCCCAACTGCTGCGATGTTATGAACTAACCGGTGACACCCATTTCCGTGATATCGCAATCTCGTATATCAAGGCCTACGAGAAATATGGCTGGGACAAGAAAGCACGGACGTATCACGCCATGTTGAAGTTGGACGGAACACCTGTCCCGCAGCGGGTCAGAGGCTCAGGTTATGATGCGTGGGCGCCTCACGGCCACGTAGATGTCTGGCGAACGACTATGTTCTCGTATGAATTTCCACTGGTTGCTGCGCAAAGCGCTCTATATGCCTATGAGCTGTCGGCTGATGGTGAAGGAAGCAGAGCCCCCGACCTACTCAAGGCAGCACTACACTGGGCTGAGGTAATCGAGAAGAATCTCCCTCCGCGCACAGGTCGGCGATGGAAGAAAGAACTCGAGGCTGCTATGCCGGAAGCGAGCAAAACCGGTGGCACTTATGCGGAGAACTACGGCCGTACGATCTCCTTTTTTGTTCACCTCTACAGGGCGACGCAGAACCAACATTATCTCGACATAGCTGAGAGAGTCGCTCAAGAGGCGGTAAAAAAGTTATACGAAAACGGTTTGTTTAAGGGCCATCCTGCCAAGCCCTATTACGAGGCAACCAACGGTGTCGGGTTGTTATTGCACGCCCTGCTCGAACTGGATGCACCTTCCGAGTCGATGCCCGGGGCCTTTTGAATAATGAGAAAGGGTCATGGGGTCAGAGCGCCGTTAGTCGTTAGGGGAGTTTTCGAATCGGCGGCACCGGCGCAGCGGGCAACTGTGCCGCGGCGAACGGACCCATATCGCCTGGACGGCCCGCGAGATCGTCCTGCCGACCATCGACGGGAGCACCGCTTCCGGGGCCATCATCCGAGTGGCGGGTCTGACGGGCCGTATCCGCGGCATGAAGTTCAAACGCCCCGGTGGACGGAGCGTCCTGGCCGGCGCGGTGCTCGGCCTGGCCGGACCCAAGAAGAAAATCGCCGGCGTCATGCCCTGCACGGTCATTCGGCCGGGCGACATGGCCGATTCGATCCTCGACCGCGAGAAACACCCCCAGTGGCAGGGGGAACGGATGAAGATGGTCTACTCCTTTCCTACGAACGAGAAACTCTGGGCCGAGTACGCCCGGATCCGAGCGGAGAGTTTTCAGAATGGCGGCGACGGCTCAAAGGCCACCGAGTTCTACAGCAAACACCGCGGGGCGATGGACGCAGGCGCCGTGGTGGCCTGGCCCGAACGGTACAACGAGGACGAACTGTCGGCCCTCCAGCACGCGATGAACCTGCGCCTGCAGGACGAGGCCGCGTTCTTCGCCGAGTACCAGAACGAGCCGTTGCCGGAGGACGAGGGCGATGAGGAGCAACTGACGGCCGACGAGGTCGCCGCCAAGACCAACGGCTACAAGCGGTGTCTCGTGCCCGTGGGCTGTGACCACCTGACGGTGTTCATCGACGTGCAGCAGAAACTCCTCTTCTACGTCGTGGCGGCTTGGGGAAGCGACTTCGTCGGTTACGTCATCGATTACGGCGTGTACCCGGACCAGAAACGTGCGTACTTCACGCTCCGGGATGCCCAGCGGACGCTCGCGAGGGCAAGCCCGGGCGCGGGACTCGAGGGTTCGATCTACGCGGGCCTCGAGGCGTTGACCAGCGACCTCCTCGGCCGCGAGTGGCGGCGGGACGACGGCACGGTCATGCGGGTCGAGCGGTGCCTGGTGGACGCCAACTGGGGCCAGTCCACCGACGTCGTGTACCAGTTCTGCCGGCAGTCGGCCCACGCGGCGGTCCTCTTGCCGAGTCACGGCCGGTACGTCGGGGCATCGAGCGTTCCGTTCGCCGAGTACAAGCGCAAGCCGGGCGAGCGCGTCGGCCACCACTGGCGGATTCCGAACACGCGCGGTCAGCGGGCGATCCGTCATGTCCTCGTGGACACGAACTACTGGAAGTCGTTCGTGCACGCCCGGCTTCAGGCGGCGATGGGCGACAAGGGGTGTCTCTCGCTCTTCGGCCGGGACGCGAAGCGCCATCGCCTCTTCGCCGAGCACGTCACGGCCGAGTACTGCGTCCGGACCGAGGCCAGGAACCGGACGGTGGACGAGTGGAAACTCCGCGCTGGCCACCCGGAGAATCACTGGCTGGATTGCCTCGTGGGCTGTGCGGTGGCGGCGTCCGTCCAGGGGGCGGTGCTGTTCGGGACGGACGCTGGCCGGCAGGAGAAGCGTAAGCGGATCAGGCTGTCTGATCTTCAAAGGAGCAAGCGGTGAGTGAGAACGCGACAGAGGAGAAACGCGGGTTGGAATGCCGCTATTGCGGCTGCAAGCATTTCCGCGTCATCTACACACGCCCCGTCTGGGGCGGGCGAATCCTGCGACGGCGGGAGTGCCGCAACTGCGGGAAGCGGGTGACAACGTGGGAAAAGGCGGGTGGGTAGGTACTTGCGGCAAGAGCATGATCCTCTGGGGTCAGCGAGGCCCCGCTCATGCCCGCGACCCGCTGCACTTCTGCTCCGCCGTTTACACCACCAGGCCCACCAGATTCTCGAGAGGAACGCCAACTAGGTTAAGCCCCCCGCCTCTGATGTGCCGATAATGCATCGGCTGGATGCCGTTTATCGTACTGGAATCGACGTACCGTGCTGGGGTGCTGGGGGGTTATGGACCTCCTATGCCCGAGTGCGCGATGTCGATGCTCGAACGGCTTGAAGCGCGGCTGATGTTGTCGTCAGCCGTGGACATGGTACTGATTGACGGCACGCTCGCCGATGCCGACCGCCTCGTTGGGGCGGTGGCCGATGGCGGCGAAGTCGTCCTCTACGACGGCGCCCGCGACACGGTCGCGGACGTCTTGTCTCGCGTGTCTGTCCTGGCCGGGTCCACCGGCAGATCAATCGCCTCAGTCTCGATTCTGTCGCACGGAAGCGTAGGGCAGTTCGCCCTGGGCAACGCGTCGCTGTCGGCAGCGATGCTCCCCGCTACCGCCCGCTTATGGATCGATCTGGGCGGTGTCATGGCAGACGGAGGCAACATCTACCTGTTTGCCTGTGGCCTCGTGGACGGCTCGGGCCGCGGACAGGCGCTGCTTGACGGTCTCGCCGACCTTACCGGGGCCGACGTCTTCGCCTCCGACGACGCGACCGGCGCCCGGGGCGACTGGGTTCTCGAAGGTGCGTCCTCGGGCGACGAGGCAGAACTGGCAGCCGGCCTTGATCTGCCGCTGGACGTCGGTCGGTTGGGCGCCTACGACTCTACCTTGGCGGACAGTTTCACCAACGTCACCGCCGCAGCCGGACTCGGCGGCATCAGCAACTCCTACGGCGTCGCCTGGGGAGACTATAGCGGCGACGGCTACCCCGACCTCTACGTCTCCGGTGACAACGACCTGTACCGAAACGACGGCGACGGCACCTTCTCCGCCGGACCCGCGCTCACGGGCGACGGGCGCGGGACCCATTGGGGAGACTACGACAACGACGGCGACCTGGATTTCGCCGCCACCGTGGACCTGTACCTGAGCAGAAACAACGGCAACGGGACCTTCACGCTCCAGGACAATGCCAGCATCGGCATCACGAGCATCAACAACCTGGGCGACGTGGCGTGGCTCGACTACGACCACGACGGCGACCTCGACCTCTGGGCGCCCAACGGCAGTTCCCCTTACGCCTACCTGTATGAGAACGACGGCGACGGCACCTTCACGGCGATTGACGGCGACACCATCGGCCTGGCCGCCGACACCAACGGCGAGAGCACCATCGTGGCCGACTACGACGGCGACGGCTACACCGATATCCTCTACCGCTCCGACAGCGTCTACCTCTGGCACAACAACGGCGACGGCACCTTCACGAACACCACCGCCGCCGGCATCAGTCTCACGGGCGACGCCGGCGGGTACAACGGCACGGCCTTCGGCGACTACGACGGCGACGGCGACCTCGACCTCTACGGCGGGCAGACGGGCGCCAACAAACTCTACCGCAACAATGACGACGGCACCTTCACCGACGTGACGGCCCCGGCCGGTGTGGCGGGTCCCTCGGCGACCACGCGGGGCGTGGCGTGGGGCGACTACGACCACGACGGCGATCTCGACCTGTACGTCGCCCACAGCAACAACGCCAACAACCTCTTCCGCAACAACGGCGACGGCACCTTCACCGACGTGGCCGCCGCCTACGGCCTGGACGACGCTTCCGCCAGTTACGGCGTCGTGTGGGCCGATTACGACCTCGACGGCGACCTCGACCTGTACGTCGGTAACAGCGGCGGCGCGGGCAAACTCTTCCGCAACGACCGCGACAACGCGCAGTACCTCAAGGTCAAGGCCACCGGCTCCGGCGCCGACGGCTCACCGGTGGACGGGACCGGCTCACGGGTCGAACTCTACGACGCCGCCGGCACGACGCTCCTGGCCGTACGAGAAGTCTTCGGCAGCGAAGGCTACGGGTCGCACAGTCCCCGCATCCGGCACTTCGGTATTGCCTCGGCCTGGGGCGACGAGACCACGACGTTCACGGTGAAGGTCGTCTTCACCGGCGGCATGACGATCACCCAGTCGGGCGTCGTCCCCGAGGACTCGTCGATCACGATTGGCGGCACGACGCTCGACCAGACAGTCGAGATCAGCGAACCGCCCAGGACCCTCTACGATCACGCCGCCGGGCAGGAGTCCAACGTTTTCACCGACGCAGGTGTCCCGTTTCCGGACGCGGAACTGTTCGCCTTTCGGTTGGATCCGGCGGCGGCCACTACGGTCAGCGCCCTGGATTTCGGCCTGTCGGGCATCGTCGGCCTCGCCGGCGGCGACGTCACCGATGCCCGGATCATGGTCGATGCCGACGGCAACGGCGCCATCGACCCGGGCGAGACGACCTCGGTCGGCGGATCGGGCGCGGTCTCCATCGGTGGGGCGACGGGCACGATCGGCTTCTCCGACGCGTTCGTCGTGGCGGCCGAGACGAACTTCATCCTGTGCGCGGACCTGACCCCACGGTTCAGCGCCGACAGCGTGACCGTCACTCTCGCCGAAGGGGACATCACCGCGACGCCGGACGTGTACGGCCAGGCGTCGCCCGTCACGCACTTTGTCCGTGCCACCAACTACCGCTCCATCGGCGGGGCCGCCGGCGCGCTCTACGACCTCGGATCCGCCACGGCCACGGCCGGGTCGCGCGTCGTGACCTTCGCCGACGGCGCGAGCCTTCCGGCGAACGTCGGCTGCGGCGACCGGCTCACGCTCAATCCGGGGCCGGGCGAGGAGGTGGTCTACATCCTGTCGCGCGACAGCGACACACAGGTGACCGTGCAGACGCCCGCCGCCGCCTCCCACGCCGCCGTCGCCTACACCGTCGCGCGCGCCTACGGCGCGATCCAGGACTGGGAAACCGATCGCCAGGGCAACCTCATCGCGGACGACCGGATTGAGGTCGGCGTCTGTTACAACGACGACGTCTTCGACGAACTCGTCGTGATCGACGGTTCGATGGCCGACGCCGACCATTACATGCGCCTGACAGTCGCCCCGGGCGAGCGGCACGACGGGACGGCCGGCTCGGGCGTCCGCCTCGAGCCGACGGCTGCAGGCCACGCGATTTGCATCCTCGACGACTACACGCGCATCGAGTGGCTCGAGATCACAGACTGGTCCACCGACACCGCCGGCAGTTACGACGGCATCAACCTCCAGGCCGACCAGACGCTCATCGAGTACGTCCTCGTCCATGACGACGGGAACGGCACCGCATCCGACTCCGACGCGAACGGCATCACGCTCGAACTGGCGAACATGACCGCCACGGTCCGAAACAGCATCGTCTACAACATCGCCCGTTCCGGCATTACCATCCACAATATCACCGGCGCCACGCTGAACGTCGAGAACTCCACCGTGCTGCGGTGCACGCAGGACGACAACATGCCCGCCAGTTACGGCTGCGTGGGCCGCTACGGCGGTTCGGGAACGATCAACGCCGTCAACGTCATCGCCATGGACGCCGAGAACGGCGGCAGCGGCTTCTTCGGCGGCGCGTGGGGCACTTCGTCGAACAACCTCTCGTCCGACGGCACCGCGCCGGGGGGCGGCTCGCTGACCAACCGTCTGTCGGCCGATCAGTTCGTCTCCGTCGCAGCCGGCTTCGAGGACCTCCACCTCCTCGTCGGCGCCGACGCCAAGGACGCCGGAACCGACCTTTCGGCCACGGTCCGCGACGACATCGACGGCGACGACCGCCCTCTTGATGCCGGGTGGGACATCGGTGCTGACGAGTTCTACGTCAACATCGCACCCATCGTGGACGACCAGTCCTTTGCAGTCGATGAAAACAGCCCGAACGGCACGACCATCGGCACCGTGGCCGCTTCCGACCCGAACTCGGGCGAAACCATCTCCTTTGCCATCACCGGCGGGACGGGCGTCGGCATCTTTGCCATCGACGCGGGGACCGGCGAGATCACCGTCGCCGACGGTTCACAACTCAACTATGAGGCCACTGCGCAGTACACGCTCACCGTCGAAGTGACCGACGACGGCGTCCCTCCCCTCTCGGACACCGCGACGATCACCATTGACCTCAACGATCTGAACGAGACGCCCGACATCGCCGATGCCACCTTCGGCGTCGACGAGGACGCCGCCAACGGAACGGACGTCGGCACGCCCCTCGCCGTGACCGATCCCGACGCCGGCGACACCACCGCTTGGTCCATCACCGCCGGCAACGGCGACGGCGTCTTCGCCATCGACTCAGGCACTGGACAGATCACGGTCACGGACAACACCACCCTCGACTACGAGACCACGGCGCAGTACGTCCTGACGGTCCGTGTGACCGACTCCGGCGCCCTCTGGGACGAGGCCGATGTGACGGTGGACGTGGGCGACGTCAACGAGACGCCCGACATCGGCAATGCCACCTTCGCCGTCGATGAGGACGCCGCCAACGGGACGGACGTCGGCACGCCCCTCGCGGTGACCGACGACGCCGGCGACACGACCGCCTGGACCATCACCGCCGGCAACTCAGGCGGCGTCTTCGCCATCGACTCAGGCACCGGACAGATCACCGTCACGGACAACACTAATCTCGACTTCGAGACCACGCCGCAGTACGTCCTGACGGTCCGCGTCACCGACTCCGGCGCACTCTGGGACGAGGCCGATGTGACTGTGGACGTGGGCGACGTCAACGAGACGCCCGCGGTGGATGTTCAGATCTTCAGCATCCCCGAGAACAGCGCCAACGGTGTGGCGGTGGGCATCGTTGCGGCGAGTGACCCCGACGCAGGCGACTCTCTGACCTACGCCGTCACGGGGGGAACGGGCGCGGGCATCTTCGCTATCGATCCGGCCACCGGCGAGATCACCGTCCAGGACGGATCGCCGCTGGACTACGAGGGCGGAACGACGAGTTACACGCTCCAGGTCGAGGTCAGCGACGCCGGCACTCCGGCACTCTCCGACACGGCGACCATGACGATTGCGGTCAGCGACGTGGCGGAGGGAACCGGTGGCGGCGCGCCCCAGTCGTCGTCCGCAGGGGCCGCGCGGGCGCCGGCGATTGCGCGGTCGACGTCGTCTCTGCCTGCGATGCCCATGCCGACACTCAGCGGCCGCATCCCGTTGAGACCGTCGGGCGGTCGTGTGCCAGGAGAGGCGTCCGCAGACGTTGCCGAAGCCGAACCTCCCGCCAGCGAGCCAGCCGATGCCGTCGCGGCCGCCGAGCCGGGTCCGGAAGGCGGCGCACGCACCTCCCAGGACGAGCGGGACGATGCGAGAGCCCCTGCCCCGGCAGACGAGCCGGCCGACGGCACAGCCGCTCCCGAAGTTGCCCGCGAAACCGGGGCCGGAGAGCCCGCAGACGGGCAGCGCGACGTGGCAGAGCGCCCCTCGGGTGATGCGCCGGTCGAAAGCGTGGCAGATTCCAAGCCCGGTCAGGAGGACCGGCGGAGCGACTCGCTGACCGCTCGGCCGCGTGTTGCCGACGAACGTCCTTCGGGTGGGCCAGATGCCGCCTCGTCTCCCGAACCATCGACGGACTCGGTCAGAGGCTCATGGCACGAACTGGACATCACGATGAGCCAGGTGGAGAGCCTGGTAGACGAGCGACCTTACTACCAGCGGATAGCCGCGGGGGCGGCCTGCGGCCTGGCGGCAGCAATAACTGCCGGATACGCCATGTGGTGCGCCAAGGGCGCCTTCTTCGCACGGGCCGCCCTCTCCTCCTTGCCGCTGTGGCAATGGGTCGATCCGATGCCCGTGTTGGAGGCTTGGAAAGGCAAGGCGAAGGAACGCGCCAAACGCAAGAAGCCGTAGGAGAACGTGGAGAGAGTGACGAGCGAAGCCCGGAACCGTTGTCGTGTCTTCCGGATACGACGTGACGGCCGGGAAACTAGGGGATGATGCAATGATCCGTAGTCGATGGTCCACGGCGGTGCGATTGAGCATCGGCCTGACCGGCGTGACGGTCTCGCTGGTCTTTGGCGCCTGCCTTTTCGGGTTTGTGCCGGACACGGAGGGTGTTGTTCTCGAAGGCCGCAAGCGGCTATGTGAGACCATTGCCGTTCAGTGTGCCGTTGCGGCCGAGCGCGGAGACGTGGCGCCCATCCGTGCAGTCGTGCGAGCACTCGTTCAGCGCCATCCCGATGTCCTGTCCACAGGCGTCCGGACGGCCGCCGGAGAACTCCTGGTCGAGGCCGGCAATCACGAGGCGAACTGGGAACCTCTTCCGAACAACCGCTCAACGGCGACACAGTGGCAGGTGCCGGTTCTGCGCGGCGAGGAGCCCTGGGGGAAGGTAGAGATTCAGTTCCGGCCGGCCGAAGCCGACGGCATCCTGGGCTGGCTCGGCATACCGGGAGTAGGCCTGGCCCTGTTTCTCGGCCTCGTGGGCCTTGCGGCGTACACGCTCTATCTGTTCGCAGCCTTACGGCAATTCGATCCTGTGGCGGTCATCCCCGAGCGAGTGAAGGCTGTGCTGGACAGCATGTCGGAAGGCCTGCTCATCCTGGACGACAGGTTCCACATTGTTCTCGCTAACGCAGCGGCCGAGGAGACCCTTGGTCGACCAGCCGGCCAACTGCTCGGCCGCGGGGCGTCGGCGCTCCCCTGGATGCCGGATGGGTCCGATGGGCCCGCTGACGAACTTCCTTGGGTGACCGCTATCCGCGAAGGCACCGTCCAGCGAGGCGTCACACTTCATCTCGACACCTCTTCGAAGGGCGTCCGCGCGATCGCCGTCAGTGCAGCGCCGATCAACGGGGGCACAGAAAGCCCGCGTGGCGCCCTCGTCACCTTCCGGGATATCACCGCGGTCGAGCGAGTGAACTCGATAATGCGCCGGCCGCCGGCCGACCTCGAGTCGCCCCGCCACGAGAGGGACCGACAGCCCCAGGGATTGAGGGTCTAACCGCCTCATCGCCGCGCCAAACGCTGCACAGAGTCTACATGCGTAACCATTTCACCTCATCACCCGAAAACCTCTTCCTACCGGCGCGTGCGCATCGTATGATCGGATAGACAACCAGACCAGGCGACGATCCGGAGGCCAACCGGCAGATCGAACGCGAGTTCGCCGAGTGGTCGAAGGCCGTCGGCCTCGCCGAAAAACTCCGCACCACGCCTGTGCCAACCGTTCCAAAACCGATAACGGCAACGTCGGCGGTTTTCATCGTTTCCCCGGAGGCGCCCGGGCAAGCGTCCGACGTAGGCAAAGTACGCGTAGAATCGGGCTTCTTCAAGGGGAAAAGGCGCCCGCCAACTCCAACTGGTACCCCAGGCGGCATCTGGTTGATAAAATCATGCAACAGCGAGTCCACGAGAGCGTTCAGTAGATTGAAGAAACTCGGAACCCTGTATGCCGCCGGTGGTTAGAATGGGCAGAAGAGGCGGCAAGTGCGCTTGGGGTGCGCAGCCGCGGAGGTCGGCACGTTTCGCGCGGCGGCCTTCCCAGGCCGCCGCGAACGGTCGTTGCGATATGTCTTGGCGGCCTGGGAAGGCCACCAAGCGGACACAAAAGAAGAAGGCGGACACAAAAGAAGAAGTGCGGAGGTCGGCACACCGTATGAGTATCGTCGAAGTACTGCTGGAGCAAGGCCTGATTCAGCCGGACCAACTGGCTGAAGCCATGGACCTGCGCAAGAAGGAAGGGGTGCGCCTGGACCGCGCGCTGGTGCGCCTGGGGTACGTCACCGAAGAGTCGTTCCTCCGGATCATGAGCGAGGAGTTGTCGATTCCGCTGATGGACCTCTCGAAGGTTGAGATCGACGTCGAGACCCTTCGCAGCCTGCCGGCCAAACTCGTGTATCGCAAGAACCTCGTTCCCGTCAGCCGCACCGACGGCATGCTGACCGTTGCGACGAGCGACCCGTTTGACCTGTACGCCTTCGATGAATTGCGATTGCTGACCGGGCTGACGATCCAGCCGGCCCTGGCGCCGGAGGAGGACATCCGCAAGGTCATCAAGACGCATTACGGCGTCGGCGGCGACACGGTGGACGAGATGGTAAGCGCCGAGGACGTTGAGGTCATCGGTGACGCCGCCCGGGAAACCGAAGACCTCCTGGAGATGGCCCAGGAGGCGAGCGTCATCAAACTCGTCAACGAGATCTTCCTGGAGGCCCTCAACGAACGGGCCAGCGACATCCACATCGAACCGTACGAGAACAATCTCGTGGTGCGGTACCGCATCGACGGGGTCCTGCACGTGGCGTCGATGCCGCCGCAGATCGAGCGGTTCCAGGCCGCCATCATCAGCCGCATTAAGATTCTGGCCCATCTGAACATTGCCGAGAAACGCCTGCCGCAGGACGGCCGCATCAAGTTCCAGGTGGGCAACCGCCAGATCGACGTCCGCGTGAGCGTCATTCCGATGCTCTTCGGCGAAGGCATCGTCATGCGACTACTGGAGACCTCGACCGTCCTGTACACGCTGCCAGAACTCGGTATGGCCGAGGACACCTTCGGCGTCTTCCGCGAGATCATTGCACGGCCGCACGGCATTCTTCTGGTAACCGGGCCCACGGGGTGCGGCAAGACGACGACGCTGTACGCGGCGCTTCAGGCCATGGTCAGCCCGGAACTGAAACTCGTGACGATCGAGGACCCGGTGGAGTATCACCTGGAGGGCGTGAACCAGATCCAGGTGTCTACCAAAACGGGGCTGACGTTCGCGCGGGGCCTGCGAGCCGTGCTGCGTCACGACCCGGACTCGGTGATGATAGGCGAGATCCGCGACCTCGAGACGGCCGAGGCCGCCATCCAGGCGTCGTTGACCGGCCACCTGGTGTTATCGACTTTGCACACCAACGACGCCTCCTCGGCCGCGACGCGGCTGCTCGACATGGGCGTGGAGCCGTTCCTGCTCACGAGCACGCTGGCGGGCGCCATGGCCCAGCGTCTCATACGCACGATCTGCCCGCACTGCAAGGAGGAGTACGAGCCCGACGTCGAGAACCTGCCGCCCGACTTCAAACTGGAGCCGGGCCAAACACTGTGGCGAGGCGCCGGCTGCCGCAAGTGCCGCGACACCGGGTTCCGCGGGCGGACGGGCCTGTTTGAACTCCTGGTGGCGGACGACTCGATCCACGAGAAGATCATGGAGCGGGCCTCCTCCGGCGCGATCATGAAGGTGGCCGTCCGGCGCGGGCTGCGCCTGCTACGCGAAGACGGATGGATGAAGGTTAGAGCAGGCATCACCACGCCCGAAGAGGTCATGCGGTCAACGAAGGCCTGACCCGGGGGGCGGCGGGAGGCGGCGTCGCGCGCCAAGGTTGCGCCGGACGCCGTCGGCAGAGAGGGCGAGGCCCCGTGGCAACTTATCAGTACCTGGCCAAGACGTCAGCCGGCAAGGAGGTGACCGGCCTGATCCAGGCTGAGAGCGAGACGGCTGCCGTCCGCGCCTTGGACGAGAGGGCCCTGTTCCCCGTTCGGCTAACGTCTCAGGAGAGGACGGGGAAGGGATTTCGGTCCCGGCGTGTGCGGGCGCGTGATCTGGCGGTCATGTACGGTCAACTTTCCGACCTGCTGGGAGCCGATGTCCCCGCCCTCAGGGCGCTCGATATTCTGGCGCGGTCCACCGTCAACACGCGTCTGGCCGGGCACATCAACCGGGTTCGTGAAGACGTGGCTGCCGGCAAGTCGCTTGCCGATGCGATGGCTGCGTTTTCCGAGGTCTTCAAGCCGCTGCACGTGGCAATGGTCCGGGCCGGCGAGCGGGCCGGGTTCCTCGAAGAGGTCCTTGCAAACCTCGCGAACTTCCTGGAGCGGCAGGACGAACTGCGGAACAAGGTGCTCGGAGCCATGGCGTATCCGCTTCTGGTGGTGGCGGTAGGGCTGCTTGTCGGCAGCGGCGTGTTGATTGCCCTCGTGCCGCAGTTCGAGGGGTTGTTTGAGGACATCCCGGTCCACTGGCCTACGCGGCTGCTGTTCGCGCTGAGCGGGGTGTTTCGGAACCTGTGGCCTCTGCTGCTGCTGGGGGCGGTTGTGGCGGTCATCGGTGGGTGGAGTTTCCTTGCGAGCGAGCGAGGCCGGCGCCGGTGGGACCAGTGGCGGCTGAAGATTCCTGTCATCGGCCGCATAGCGAGGCTGGTGGCGATCACGCGGTTCTGCCGCGTCCTCGGTGCGATGCTGGCCAACGGCGTGCCGCTGCTCGAGTCGCTGGCCATCTCGAAGGACGCGACCGGGTCGCCGGTCTTGTCCGAGGCCATCGGGGAGGCGTCGGAGAACGTGCGGGCCGGCGAGACGCTGGCCGGACCGCTCGGGGCAAGCGGGTTCTTCCCGGTCGAAATCCTCGAGATGATCGCCGTGGCGGAGGAATCGAACCAGTTGGAGAAGACACTGCTGAGGATTGCCGATACGGTCGAGCGGCGAACGAACCGGCAGGTGGACCTCGGCGTCCGCCTCATTGAGCCGCTGATCCTCGTCGTGCTGGCGGCAGGCATTGCGGTCTTTGCCATCGCGCTGGTATATCCGATCTTCAGCATGGCGGGCGCCATGCGGTAGAATGTTGGTCGTCCGGCCGGACAGAGGTGCGGCCGGGTGGTGGATGGTTTCCGGCAATGCGTTAAGAATGAGAAGGAGGGCAATGATGAAAAACCGGCTGAAGGCCAGGCGCGGTTTCACGCTGATCGAGATCCTGCTGGTGCTGGCCATCATCGGCATGTTGGCCGGCGTGGCCATCGTCTCGCTCATCGGCACCCGGGAGGGAGCCAAGAAAGATGCCACCAAAGCCATGCTCACCAGCATCGAGACCGCGATCGAGACCTACAACATGCACATTGGCCACTACCCGACGGAGGAGGAGGGTAACCTGACCGCCTTGCGCGTCAAGCCGACGTTCGAGAGCGAGCAGGTCGGAGAGATGTGGCGCGGACCGTACCTCAAGAAAGAGCCGCGCGACGCTTGGAGGAACACATTCAATTACGAAGTGAACGTGGCGGGCACCGACGAGGCACAGGCGCAGCCCTACCGTCTGTGGTCCAACGGACCCGACGGGGTGGACGGGACGGAAGATGACGTCAAAAACTGGTCCGACGAGGACGCTACCGCACCGTAACGGTCCCGGACGGCGGCGCATAAGGCATCAGGCGGCGGAGCCCCCGCGAACGCGCAGGGGCTTCACGCTTGTTGAGATCGTGCTGGCACTGGTCATCCTCGTGCTCCTGATGGGCATTGCTGCGGTTAACTTCCCGGCGCTGCGAGGCGGCCACGCCCTTCAGGAGGCTTCCCTGCGGATGGAAACCGCCCTGCGCATGGCTCGGGCCGATGCCGCCAACAAGGGCCGGCGGCTTCGCCTCCAGATCGATCAGGAACAGGGGCGGGCAAACGTCCTCTGGGAGCCCCAACCGCTGACCCAACCGGGCGAGTTCGTCCAGTACACGGCATGCACGTGGCAGAAGTTCCTCCAGATCGACGGCATTGACGTCGAGCGGTGCGAGTTCGTCGGCGCCAGCGCCTACCGCAATTTCGAGGAGGCGACCGTCGGCGGGGGCTACGCGGCGGACCCCGACCAGGCCGCCGTCACGTTCGAACCGGACGGGTCCAGCGACTCGGTCGTCATCGAACTCGTTGCCGCCGATGCGCCCGAGGGACCCAGGGCCAGGCTCCAACTCGATGGCCTGACCGGCGCCGTGAGCCGGTGCATCCTCACGCTCGAGGAACTGGATGAGTTGGCGGAGTTGGAGGCGTACTGACGCCGACGGGTGGCGCGATGAGTATCGGAGAGCCAAAAGTGCGTCGTACAGGACGTTTAGCCGCGGCCGGAACGGCCGCGTGCCTGCCGCGGCGCCGGTCCGGCGTCGCGCTGCTGGAGGTCGTTCTCGGCCTGGCCTTGTTCTTCGGCGTGGCGATGGCGATCCTTGCCGGCCTCAGCGCTTGCGTTCGCTCGGCGCATGACATGCGGCTGGAGGCCCAGGCGGCCGACTTGGCCATCACGCTGCTTTCGGAAATCCAGTTGGGGGCCGTCGAAATCGCGGACATCGGCCCCATGGCTTATGAGGACGAGACGCTCGAGGACTGGACGTGGCAGATCGTCGTTACGCCGGTCGTGGGCAACCTGACGGAACTGGACTTGACGCGCGTCGAGATCGTCATCCGTAACACGCCGAACGGCTACACGCACCGCCTCTACCATCTGCTGACCGAGAGCGCTGCGGAAACCGGGATGGCTTTCGGAGGTGCACTGTGAGGCAGCGCGCCAGCAGTCGAGGCTTCACGCTGTTAGAGGTGGTGCTGGCCGTCTCGCTCGCGCTGGTGCTGATGGTGGCGATGCTGACGTTCTATCGGCAGGTGGCCGACGTGCGCACCGCCGTGGTGGAGGAAGCGGAACTGATCGGCGCGGAGCGCGCGGTGATGGACCTGATCACCAAGCAACTGCGCGGGGCCTTTGTGTTCAGGTTCCTCGGCCAGGGGTTGGATGGTGCGCCGCAGCAGGTGAAGTTCTCCACCGTCACGCTGCCGAGCAGGAGCGTGTGGCTCGTTCAAGGCGTGACGGAGACGGAGCGGATTCCGCCGGAGCGCGACCTCCAGATCGTCGGCTACCGTGTCCGCTACGTCGAGGACGAGTACGGCGACCTGGTGGCGGAGGGTCTGGAGCAGACGTGCCAGAAGATACTGACGCCGCGCGTGGCCGAGGAGGCCCAAGAGGGCGAGGAAGGCGAGATCCAGACCGCGCTGCTGACGCCACACATCAAGTTCATCCGCCTCCAGTATTGGGACGGCAGCGCGTGGCTGGAGAGTTGGAGCGGCGGCGACCTGCCCCAGGTGGTCGAGATCGTCCTGGGGGCCGAGCCGCTGCCCGAAGATATCGAGGACGCCTTCGAGTATCCGTACCCGACGTTCCGGCGTGTGGTCTTTGTGCCGGCGGCTGCCCGGGGCCGGAGCGGCCCTATGATCCGCGGGCTTGGGGGGATGGGGCCACTATGAGACGCCGCGGCATCGTACTGGTGGCGGTACTGGTTGTGACGGCGCTGCTGACAATGATCGCGGCCGGCGTTATGTTCCGCATGCGCGCCGAGGTGGCGGCGTCGGCCGGACAGCGGCGCGGCGAACAGGCTTACGAGTCGGCCATCAGCGGACTTCATTACGCCATGGCCGTCCTTCAGGATTCGGCAACCGACTCGGAAATCTGGTACGACAACCCCGACATCTTCCAGAACCAGTTGGTTGCCGACGACGGCGCCAATACCTGGTACTTCACCATCTACGGCGACGATCCGACAACGCAGGAGACCGTCCGCTACGGCGTGACCGACGAGGCCGGCAAACTCAACATCAACACCGCGTCGCAAGAGGCTTGGGCGGCCCTCGAAAACCTGACCGGCGAACAGGTCGATTGCCTGCTCGACTACCTCGACGCCGACAGCGAAACCCGCAGCGAAGGCGCCGAACAGGAGTACTACGACGGGTTGGACACCCCGTACATTATTCCGAACGGGCCGCTCGCCACCGTCGAGGAACTGTTCCTGGTCAAAGGTTTCACGGCGGCCGAAGTGTACGGCGAAGACGCGAACTTCAACGGCATACTCGACCCGAACGAAGACGACGGCGACGACCGCTTCCCGCCCGACAACCGCGACGGGCGGCTCAATCCGGGTCTGCGGGCGATTGCCACCGTCTTTACGTCCGAACGGAACGTGGATAAGAAAGGACGCCCACGCATCGACATCAACCGTGGCGCCCTGCCGCGAGATCTCGGCCTCCCGGACCGGACGCGCCAGTTCATCGAGGTGTATCGGGCCGAAGGCAACGCATTCAAGCACCCGAGCGAACTGTTGGAGATGCGGTATCGCCCGAAGCAGCAGCACAAGGATTACCCCGGCGTGCAGCCCGGTTCCTGGGTAGAATCAGGTGTAGGCGCCGAGGAACTGCCTACGGTCATGGACCGGCTGACGGCCGGGTCTTCCCGCGGCCCCAGGCGAGTCGTCGGCCTCGTGAACGCCAACACGGCCCGCGCCGAGGTGCTGGCGACACTGCCGGGCCTCGACGCCAACCTGGCACAGGAGATCGTGGACGTTCGCGGCGGGCTTGACGCCGAGACCAAAGCCACCGTAGCATGGCTCTATACGCAGAACCTGCTTGACGCAGACGAGTTTAAGATGGTGGCGCCGCACGTGACGGCCCGAGGATTTCAGTTCTCGGTCCGGTGCGTCGGTTTCGGCGTGCCGTGCGGCCGATATCGTGTGTTGGAAGCCGTCTTGGACCTGGCCGGCCGCACGCCGCGGATTGCTTATCTGCGGGACATCACCCGGCTGGGAATGCCGTTTGCGCTCGACCCGGAACTCGTGGAACGGATAAGGTGACCATGACATCGCTCTCCGAAAAGGTCAAAGGGCTGTCGCGACAGAAGAAAGTCGGCCGCTTCTGTGCACTCGATTTCGACGGCCGCCAACTTCGCATCATCGAGGCCGAATCATCCGGCGGGCGCACACACATCCGCAAGGCGGTTGCTGCCGACATGCCGGAGGGACTCGACATGGCCGATGCCCCGGCCGTGGGCGAGTTCGTCAAGTACACACTCGACCAGATGCATCTCGCCAGCACCGCCGTCCTGATGAACGTCCCTCGAAGCAAGGCCGTCCTCAAGCCGCTTGTCCTGCCGCCAGTCTCCGGGCCGGCCGAACTCGCCAACATGGTGCGGTTCCAGGCCGAGAAGGAACTCTCGTTCCGGCCCGAAGAGGCCGTCATCGACTTTACGATCGAGAGCCACTACGGCGCCCAGCCCGCTCCGGAGGACGAACCACAGGGCGAGCACGTGCTCGTGGCTGCCGTTCAGCAACCCGTCCGCGAGTACTACCAGCAGATTGCCGAGGCGGCCGGTGTCAGACTGCTCCGGCTGGGTCTGCGGCCGTATGCGAACATGCGGTGCGTCGAAGCGTACGCCGGCACGCGGGCTCGCGGTCGCGTGGCCCTGGTGCATATCGCGGCCGACGAGACCGAGATCGACGTCATGGAAGAGGGCGGACTCACCTTCAGCCGCTCGGCGGTCATCGAGATTCCCCCGCAGCCCGCTGAGGACCAGCCGACCAGCGGCGAAGCCGTCGCGACCGTCGTGCAGGAGGTTGCCCGAAGCCTTCAGAGTTACATGGGCGTTGAGCGCGGCCAGAGGATCGAGGCACTCGTGCTCGCCGGCGGCACGGGGATCGAGACACAGGTTGCCGAGTCGCTTACCGCCCGATTGAACGTCCCCTGTGAGGTCCTGGACCTCTCCTCGGCGCTCGAACTGCGGGAGACGACCCCCGATGCTTCGGCTTTCATCTCGGCGGTCGGCCTGGCTGTGGGGCAGGGCGACGCCGACGCGCCGCCATTCGATTTCCTCAACCCGAAACGCCCGCCCGTCCAGCGCGACCTCGCGAAAATGCTTACCGTCGCAGGGGTGGCGGCAGTCGTCCTGGTGGTCGTGGCGGCCTTCGCCGGCGCGGGCCTGCACTGGTACAGGGCGGCCTCGCAGGTCAGCGAACTGACCGAGCAACTCAAGCGCCTGAAGCAGGCAAACAAGAAGGTCATCGCCCTCAGGCAGCGCGTCGAGACGATCGAAAAGTGGGTCAAGGCCGGGCGCAACTGGCTCGACCAGTGGGCTTACTTGAGTGGAGTGTTCCCCTCGTGCAGCGAGGCCTACGTCACGAGTCTGAGCACCAACCCGGACGCGTCGCTGAAGTTCAACGTCAGGGCGAGCAGCAACGACGCCATCAACAGCCTCGGCGACCGCTTGGCGCAGGCGGGCTACGGCTTCAAGCCCGGCCAGGTCACGACCACCAAAGACCGCTACGGCTACAACTATTCGACCGCCGTCAAGGTGATCATCAAACCCGACATGCAGGTCGCTTTGGCCGACCTCTCGCCCCCGCCGCGCCCCGACGACGACGTGTCGGCCGAACAGTTCGGCCGCTCGTCCGGGCCGCGGCCCCCTGGAAAGCCGCCCTCGCCGCGCCCAGGAGAGGCCGGGCCTTCTTCCGCCAAGCCGCCCCCCCAGCATGCCGGAGAGTCGAAGCCTCCAACCGGAGGGCCGATGTCCTACCAGGAGTGGGAAAGGCAGCGCAGCGAACTCTATCGCCAGCGCCCGCCGAAGGACGCCGGCGAGGACGCCCGCAGGGCATGGTACGAACGGTACAAGAAACTGATGCGACGTCGGCCATCCAAACCACCGTCTCGCCCGGGCGAAACACGCTATCCAAACGGCCGATACAGCGGTCGGCCGCCCTCAAGGTAAGTTCATGAACAAGCGGGAGAAAATCCTGGCCGCCGCCGCCGGACTCATCGTCGTCGGTTTCGTCACCTACATGGCGATCAACCGGGTTTTTCTCATGCCCGCCGCCCGGCAATTCAACCAGGCCAGGGAACTCGTCATCCAGATCGAAGAGGCCCGCGCCGAGAAGGACAGGGAGCCCTCCTACAAGACCCGCCTCGCGGAACTTGCCGCCAAGACCTACGGCACCGATGAACTGAAGGTAAGCGAAAAGGTCCGCACCCGCATCACCGCCGTCCTGGCGGCGAGCGGCCTCGGCGCCGAACGCCTCACCCTCAAGCCGATCACCGGCGCCCGGGCGCCAGGCATCTACAAAGAGGTCGGTTGGATGGTGCAGGTGCGCGGAGGCCTGGAGAAGATTATCAACTTCCTCTACCTGATGACCAAGGAGCCGCACCTCCACCGCCTCGACAACCTCATGATCTCGCCCATTCAAGCGCATTCAGACGTCGACTTGCAGGTCAAGTACGCGACGCTCGTCCTGTACCCCCCCAAAGGGCAGACACTGGCCACGGCAAAGGTAACGGCGGAGATCGACCCCGCCGTCCTGGAAGGGCCCGACCGCAAACACTACCAGGTCATCGCCACGCGGGACCTCTTCCGGCCGTATATCCAGGCCCGCCGGCCCAAACCGACCGCCCCGTCGCCGACACGGCCGCCCGAAGTGCCAAGAGGCCGCTACCGGCTGGTCGGCCTGCCCACCTGGGGCGGAAAGACCGATGTCCTCATTCACGACTCCAGCAGCGGCAACGTCGCCAGGTACAAACCCGGCGACGACCTGGCCGGCGGCACCATCGTCATGGTCGATTACCGGCCGCTGCCCATGCCGGGCAAACCGGACATCCTTTCGAGCAGTCGCATCGTACTTCGAATCGGCTCCGAGTACCATGCCGTGGAACTCGGACGCTACCTGTCGGAAAAGCATACGCTGAAGGCCGAGCACTTGCCCCCCGGTCTCCCGGAACTGAAGGCAACGCCACCTGCCAAAACGCCGTCGCCCAAAGGCGCGACTCAATAGACAGGCCTTACGGGCCCCCAGACCCGTGGCCCGTACGGTCCCAAGGAGATGTTCATGCGAATCGCCGACCTGATTTCCAAACGCCTCGCGGTAGCCCTTGCGTGTCTGCCGATCGTTCTCGCGGTAGCCGTGCGTGCGGCCGACGCGCCGCCCGCGCCATCGAAGCCGCCCGACGCCAAGAAGGCGGCGCCGGCGCCCGTGCCCAAGGCTGCGAAGCCCGCCGACGAGGCCAAGTCCGAGGCGGCTACCCCTGCCAAGCCCGCGCCGAAGCCGGCGGCCAAGGCGGCCGACAAGGCGGAGATCCGATTCCAGTTCGACGGTATTCCCTACGATGACGTCATCCGCCGCTTCGCCCAGATGGCCGGCAAACCGATCCTCGGCGAGTATCACGTCGAAGGCACGCTGACGTTCTTCGACCCGCAGCCGTACACCTTCGACGAGGCGTTCGACACGCTCAACCTCCTGCTGGCGATGCGCGGGTACACGGCCGTCGATACGCCGCGCTTCCTGCGCGTGGTTCCCATCAAAGAGGCCATGAAGGCGCCGCTGCGCATCGTCAAGGGCTGGGACGAGGCCGACAAACTCCGTCCCGGCCAACTCATGACGATGATGCTGCCACTGAAGTTCATCAGCGCCGAGGACGCCGTCCGCGTCCTCATGCCGGTCGTCTCGACCTACGGCACCGTCGCGCCGCTCGGACGCGGACGGGGCATCATCATCACCGACCGTCTCGAAAACATGAAACGCATTCGCGTCATCCTCGACGAGTTGGACACCGGCACGCTCTCGTCCGAGAGTGTTCTGAAGACTTACAGACTCAAGCACGCCTCGGCGCAGAGCATCGTGGGCATCATCAACACGCTGTTTCCCGTTGCCCGCACGGCGGCGCAGCCAAAGTACATCCGCGACAAGGCCGGCAAGTGGGTCCGCAATCCCAACTATGGGCAGAAGCCGGACCCGTCGGAACTGGGCGTCAAGGCCATCCCCGACCAGCGGACCAACACGCTGTTTCTATCCGGCTCGGGCGAGAAGATCGCCCTGGCCGAGCAGATCATCGAGCAACTCGATGCCATTGAACCGGGCGCCACCGGCGACATGCGCATCTTCGACCTCAAGAACGCCCGCGCCGAGGACCTCGCCAACACCATCAAGCAACTCCTGCCGCAGCGTTATGTATCGTCAAGTTCGAGTTCCAGCCGCTACTCCTCGTCGCGCTCCCAGACCATGCAGGCTCGCGTCGTGGCCGACGTGAACACGAACCGCCTCATCGTCACCGCGCCGCTCGACCAGATGGTTCGCATCGAGGAACTCATCCGCACCCTCGACCAGGCCAGCCAGGAGGTCGGCGGCATGCGGGTCTTCAAACTCAAGGTGGCCGATGCCAAGCAACTGGAACGCGTCATCGAAGGTGCCATCAGCCGCTCCTCCGGCGACCCGCGCAGCCGCTACAGCAGCAGTCGCTACGGTAGCAGTCGCAGCGCCATGAGCACCCGCGTCTCCTCCGACACACGCACCAACAGCCTCATCGTCTCCGGGTCGGCCGGCGACATCCGGATCGCCGAGCAACTCATCACCGAACTCGACAAACCAATCGAAGAGGGCGAGCAGACCCGCGAAATCCACGTCGTCCAACTCCAGGTCGGCGACGCCAGGGAACTCGCTTCCTCGCTTACCCGAATGCTCGGCCAGGGCGACCCCAGCAGCGGGTCCAGCCAGTCCGCCACCAACGTGCGGATTGTGGCCGATGGCGGAACCAACAGCCTGCTCATCTCGGCCGCCCCGGGCGACTGGCCCACCATCGAAAAACTTCTCAAGCAACTCAAGGCCACGCCCGTCCCGAGGGCAACCGGCTCCACGCGAATCATCCCCCTCCAGCACGCCAAAGCCCGCGAACTGGCCGACTCGCTGAACCGCATCTACGAGGCGCGCAGACGCAGTTACGCCTACAGCCGCAGCAGGTCGTCGCGGCCCTTCGTACCCGTCACCATCTCCGCCAGCGACCGCAGCAACTGCCTGCTCGTCTCCGCCGCCGCCGACGACCAGAAGGCCATCGCCGAACTCGTGGCCACCATGGACACGCCCTCCGCCGAAAAGGTGGACCCGGTTCACATCATCCAGGTCGCCTTCGGCGACGCGGCCAAGATCGCCGAGACGCTGCGCGGCCTGCTTCCTTCCCCCGAGCCGGGCCGCCCGCAGACCGTCTTTATCCGCGGCGACGCGGCCAGCAACTCCATCGTCATCCGTGCACCGGAGGCCGAGTTCAAGGCCCTCGAACAAATGGTCCAACAACTCGACAAGGCCATCACCACGAGCGGCGGCATCCGGACCTTCCGTCTCAAGGTCGCCGACGCCCAGCAACTGGCCGGCGTTCTCCAGAACGCCCTCGCCAGGCGGGAGCCCGGCCGGCACGGAACGCCGGCCTACCAGACGGTCGTCGGCGCCGACGTCCGGACCAACAGCCTCATCGTGGCCGGCCCGGCCGGCGATATCCAGACGGCCGAAAAACTCATCGCCGAACTCGATAAGCCACTTGCCGAACAGGCCCGCGAAATCCACGTCGTGCCGCTCAAGGTCGGCGACGCGCGAGAACTTGCCCAGGCGCTGACACGGATGCTGGCGCAGCAAAGCGGGACTGGCCGGCGGGGCGAAGTCTCGGCCAACGATGTCCGCGTCGAGGCCGAGTCGGTCACGAACAGCCTGCTCATCTCGGCCGCACCAGGCGACTGGCCCACCATCGAAAAACTCCTGTCGGAACTGAAAACCTCGGCCATCCCGCTCGCCACCGCCACGACACGCATCGTGCCGCTCAAGCACGCCAACGCGCGCGAACTCGCCGAGACGCTCCGGCAGGTTTACGCGTCGCGCGGGCCCGGCTCAAGCCGGCCGTGGTATTCGAGCCGAGGCTACCAGTCGAGCGCCGGCCCCGGCACCGGGGCCGGTGGACCCCTGGTCCAGGGTCCGGATCATCTCGACGACGGCGGGGATCGCGGCCGATGGCCCGCGCGCTGGGACGCTGTTGGAGTTCAACGCCGGCGTGACCGTAACGCGGCCTTCCTGCTGCGGACGCAGCGGTACGCGACAGGGACCGGACCGCAACCGGAAGAAAGACGCCACACGACCGTCCCGGTGGTCATTGTGGCCAGCGAGCAGACCAACAGCCTCCTGGTCTCCGCCGCCGACGACGACCAGAAGACCATCGCCGAACTCATCAAGGTGCTGGACGTGCCGTCGGCCGAGGGCGCCGAACCGATGCGGATGATCCGCCTCCAGTCGGCCGACGCCGTGCAACTCGCCGGCACGCTCAAGGCAATGGTGCCCCGGCCCAAGCCGGGCGAGACCGAGTCCGTCGTCATTGAGGCCGAGCCGCTCTCGAACTCCGTCCTCATTCGCGGCCCGGAAGCCGACCGCAAGATGTTCGAGGAGATGATCGCCACCCTCGACCAGGCCACCCAGCAGCAGGCTCGCGAGATCCGAAGAATCCAGTTGAAACACGTCTCGGCGAGTCAACTTGCACAGATGCTCGGCCAACTGTACCGGCCCGGCCCGGTGCCCGCGGCTGACAGGGGTGAGCGGGTCGTTATCGCCGCCGCACCCGGCGACCGGACGCTCGTCGTCGATGCCCCGCGCGACAAGATCGAGGAGATCGCGACACTGGTGGCGTCGCTCGACGTGGCCGATGCCCCGGCCCAGGTGGCCGATGCCCCGGCCCCGGTCGAGGTCCGCACCTATCGGCTCACCAGCGCCAACGCCGCGGAACTCGCCGTCTCGCTGAGCCGGCTGTTCGCTCAGCAACGGTCGCGCCGCGGAGCGCCCGCCGAGGACGAGCCCGAGCCGCGATTCGAGGCCGACGGGGCCACCAACCAGGTCATAGTTGCTGCCACGCCCACCCAATTCGAGGTGATCGACGAACTCATCAAGAAACTCGAAGTCGCCACAAGCCTGGCCCGCGAGACCAAGATGTTCCGCCTGAAGGCCGCCAAGGCGGCCGACATCGTCGGCGTGCTCCAGACGATGCTCGTCGATACGCCAGCCGGCGCGACGGGCCGCGGGCGCGGGGGCAAGACGGCCGATGTCCGCGTCGCCGCCATGCCCGACACCAACGACGTCGTGGTCCAGGGACCGCCCGAGAAACTCGCCCTGGCCGAGGAACTGATCAAGACGTTCGATGCCGAGGGCGCGGCAGGCCAGACCGGAATCGTTATCGTCAAACTGAAGAACGCCCAGGCGGAAAGCCTTGCCGAGGCCGTCAACTCGGCCCTGGCCTCGAAGGCGACGCCCGTCGGTTCAAGGTTCCGGCGCGGACCGGTTCCGGCACAGCAAGACCGCGTTATGGTGACGCCGGAGTTGAACTCCAACTGCGTCCTGGTGCGAGGCCCGCTTGTCGAAATCCCGGCCGTCGTCGAGATGATCAAGGCCCTGGACGACGGCTCCACGGGCACCGGTGCCGAGGTGCGCGTTTATCCGCTCGAGAACGGCGAGGCGTCGGCCCTGGCGGCGTCGCTCGGAAGGCTGTTCCAGGACATGCTGCGTCAGCAGGCCGGCCGGAGCCGAAACGCCCCGGCCGTGCCGTTCAGCATCGCCGCCGACGACCGGACGCAGAGCCTCGTCATCTCGACCACGCCGTCGCACTTCGCCCTGATCGAGCAGATCCTCCACAGCCTCGACCAGGCGCCTGCGGCGCCGGAGGCCGACGTCCAGTACATCTGGCTCGCCAACGCCGACGCCGTCGAGGTCGCCGCTCAACTGGAGGATATGTACAAGACCCGTAAGGGCAACAAGCCCGTTATCTCGGCCGATGAGTTCTCCAACGCCATCACCATCATCGCCAAGGAAGCCGACCTGAAGGTCATCGAGCCGATCATCACCAAACTCGACAAGGCCGCCAAGGACAACTCATACCGCGTCCGTGTGATTCCGCTCACGAGCGTCAAGGCCGAGAAAATGGCCCAGATCCTTCGCTCGGTCTACCAGCAGATGACCGGCAACAAGGTGACCCTGACCACCGAGACGCCCGAAGCAACGAAAGGGCCTGAAGGAGAATCCGGCCCCGTCGGCGTGGAAGGCCCCGGCAGAGCGCCGGCGCCCGATGCCGACACGCAAGAACCCGGCGACGCGGACACCGGCGCCGCACCGCCAGGCGTCACCATCGCCGTCGACAAGAACTCCAACTCGCTTATCGTCTCCGGCAGCCGCCAGGAACTCGACTACATCCAGGACCTCGTGGACGAACTGATGTGGACTTCCATGGACGTCGACGCCGAGTTCCGGGTCTTTAAGATCGAGAAGGCCGACCCCCAGACGGTCGCCCGGACGCTCGACGAACTGTTCAACCCGAAACCCAAGCCCCAACCCAAAGGCCAGAAGGGGCCGCCGGCCCCGGCCCCACCGCCCGTCATCAGCGTCGTGGCCGACCTCCGGACCCGGTCGGTCATCGTCCGGGCCAAGCCGCTCGACTTCGAGGATGTCGAGATGCTCATCAAGCAACTCGACCAGGTTCCCACGGTCGTCAGCGAGGTCCGCATCTTCCCCCTCAAGAACACCGATGCCACGGAAGTGGCCCGGAACCTCAAGGACCTGTTCCAGCGCGCGGTCCAGCGGCCGGCCGCACCCAAGCCGCAGCCCAAGAAGGGCGGCCAGCCGAAAGGACAGCAGCCGCAGCAGCAGCGCGTCGAGATGATCCGCCAGGTGCTGGAACTGCGGACCAAGCAGGGCATCACACAGGTCGATATCGCCTCGATGGTCAACGTGTCGGCCAACAGGCAGACGAACTCCGTCATCGTGACCGCGCCGGTGGACGCGATGGAGATCGTCGCGGGCATCATCGAGGAACTCGACCAGTCGGGCATGGCCGCCGTCACCTCCATCCGCATGTACCCCGTCAAGAACGCCGAGATCGCGCCGACCGTCACGGCGCTGCGCGAAGTGTTCGGCGCCACCACCAAGACCACGACCGCCGGAAAACGATCTGCCAAGACGGTCCTCGACGCCGAGATCATCATCACCGGCGACGAGGCCGGACGCATGATCATCGTGTCGGCGCCGGCCGAGGAGCACAAACTCATCGAGTCGGTCATCATGCAGATGGACGAGGCCCAGGGCCTCGGCGACATCACCATCAAGGTCTATCGGCTCCAGAACGCCGAGGCCTCGGCCGTCGCCACGGCGCTTTCGGCGACGGTCGACCGATCGGCCTCCGGCGGGACGCGACGCAGTGCAACAGGCAGTGCAACAAGGGGAAGCAGCACCGGCCAGGTCCAAATCAGCGCCGACCGCTCCTCGAACTCGCTCGTCGTCCGCGCCGGCGCCGAGGACCACGACCAGATCGTGAAACTCATCGAGCAACTTGACTCCGGAGCGGCGGCCGGCCTGCGGTCCGAGATGCTCATCCTCGAGAACGCCAAGGCGGAGGACCTGGCGCCGGTGCTCGAAAAGATGGCCAAGTCCTCGACCGCCGTGACGACGGGGGCAAGCCGCTACGGCACGCGCGCCGCGACCGCCGGCCAACAGGCCGTGACGGTCTCGGCCGAGAAGGGCTCCAACGCGCTGGTCATCAGCGGGCCGTCGAGCGGCGTGGACAAGATCGTTCAGATGGCCAAGGACCTCGACAAGGCAACGACCTCCTCGGCGGCCATGGTCCGCGTGATTCCGCTCACCAACGGCGATGCGCCGAACGTAGCCGCAATGGTCCAGGACCTGTACAGGCAGCAGTACATGATTGCGGCACGCGAGAAACGCAGCATCGACCCGCTCGCCGTCTCGTCCGACGCCCGCGCCAACGCCATCGTTCTGGCCACCAGCGACGAGATGTATAAGCAGGTCTCCGAGTGGGTGGCCCAGATCGAGAAGATGCAGCCGCAGCGCGGGGCACTGAAGATCATCACCCTCAAGCACGCCGACCCGACGGAGGTGGAGCGGGCCATCCAGCAGATTTTCGGCGAAGCGGTGAGCCGCTCGGTCACGCCCGTCCGCCGCCGCCGCAGCCCGTCATCCCGCTCTCGCGGATCGCGTGGCGCGCCCGGGGCGACCGGCCGGCAGGGACCCACGGGCGGCAAGGTCGAGACGACCGTCTTGCCGCAACAGCGGTCCATCCTTATCAACGCCTCGGACGCGGATTACGAGATCATCAAGAAACTGGTCGAGGCGCTCGACGCCGCTGCGGCCGACGCAAAGCGCCAGTACAAGGTCTTCGCCCTCAAGAATGCGAGCAACGCGCGAGTCGCGACGGCGCTGACAGCCCTGTACCGCGCGGTGCCGGGCATCGCAGCGCGGCCGGAGGACCAAGTAACCGTCACGGCGCTGGCCAACACGGACGCCGTGGTGGTCTCGGCGACGGCCGAGAAGATGGAGGAGGTTGACCACCTGATCCAGCAACTGGACAAGGAGGAGGTCGCGCCGCAACTGGAGTTCCGCATCTACCCGCTCGAAAACGCCCAGCCGGCGAAACTGATGCCCGTTCTCCAGCAGATGCTGAACCAGGTCCGCCAGATGCGCCCGGGCGAGCCGCTTAACGTCCAGGCCGACGAGCGGACGCGCTCGATCATCGTGACGGCGCGAGGCCCGATGTTCGACCAGGTCGAGACCATCATCAAGACGCTCGACAAGAAGCCCGCTTTTGCCGAGACCGAGGTCCTCATCATTCCGCTCAAGCACGCCGACGCCACGCGGCTGGCCACCGTGCTGACCGACATGCTGCGCCCGAGCGCCACGGCCCAGGTCACGCCCGAGGCCCGGGCCCTCCAGGAACAGGTCCGTCTGCTCAAGGTTCGCAGCGCCGACGGCCGCGTCATACCGCAACTCGACCTGACGAAGCCGATTAAGATCACGGCCGACCCCACGCTGGCAAACGCGCAGGGGTCCAACGCGCTGCTCATCTCCTCGACGCCCGACAACCTGAAGGCGATGGCGGCCATCGTCGGGGTCCTCGACCGCGTGCCGCTGGCCGAGGGCACCAAGGTGCGGGTCGTGCATCTGAAGAACGCCGACGCCGAATCCGTCGCCGACGTCCTCAAGGACATCTTCACCCAGGGCCAGCGCCTGGGTGGCAAAGAGCAGACCAGCGTCGAGGGCAAGGCCGAGCCCGACAGCGTCACCGGCAAGGCCCTGACGAATCCGCTGAACGTCTCGGCCGACCTCCGGACCAACTCGCTGGTCCTCAGCGGCATCGAGGAATCGCTGGCGCTTGCCGACCTGGTGATCCAGGACCTCGACCGCGACGCCGGCAAGATCGTGACCGAAGTCCGCGTGTTCCACCTCAAGTACGCCGACGTCGCGCGCCTGGTGCCCGTGCTTCAGGCCGTCTTCGGCGAGAGTCCCCCGACGGCCGGCACCGAGGGCCTCAAGACGCAGGTCACGCGCCTTCGGACGGTCCTGGAGAAAGGCAAGGGCGTCAACGTCACCGACGTCCCAAAGGCGCGCCCGGCCCTGACGATCCAGGCCGACCCGACCACCAGCGCGATCGTTGTGGCGGCCCGCAGCGACGTCATGCCGCTCATCGCCGACGTCATCAAGACGATGGACATTCCGGGGGCGGGCTCGTTGAACGTCGTGCAGATCATTCCGCTCGTCAACGCCGACGCCACACGCCTGAAGGGTGTGATCGACGGCCTGTACACCGGCCCGAACGCCCAGTTCGCCCGCCCCGAGGACGTGCCGACCGTCCAGGTCGATACGCGGACGAACGCCCTGGTCGTTTCGGCGTCGGAGAAGACGTTCGCGATGGTCGGGACGCTGCTCAAAGGCCTCGACGCCAAGCAGCCGATTGCGATGCGCGACATCCGCATCGTGCCCCTGAAGAACGCCGAGGCGACAACGATCGGCCCCGTCTTGCAGCAACTCATGGACGCCCGCGTCCAGCGGTTCGCAACGCTGGGTGCGGCCGACGCCGAGGCGCTGCGCGTCATCATCATGGCCGACGCCCGGAGCAACAGCCTGCTGATCGGCGGGTCGGCCGAGGGGTTCCAACTTGCCAAGTCGCTCGCCGAGCAGTTGGACGGGGCCAGCCCTGCCATCAGCGGCCAGATTCAACTGTTCCCCCTCGAGCACGCCAACGCCGGCACCATCAGCACGACGCTCCAAAACCTGTTCACGCAGCGCTACCAGGCCGCGCGGACGGTGGACATTCAGCGCCAGCGGCCCATCATTCTGCCCGACGTGCGCGTCAACGCCCTGCTGGTGGCGGCAAACGCCGACGACACGAAAGTTATCCAGGGGCTGCTGAAGAAACTCGACGTTGAACTCAAGGACCCGTCGGTCCGGTTGGTTGTGATTCCGCTCGAGCACAACGACTGCGGGCTCGTCGGGCCGATGCTTCAGCGGCTGTTTGCAGCGCGGCTCCAGAGCATGACGCTGCCCGGCCAGACCCCCGTGCCGCAGGATCGCGTGGACATCGAGACCGACCCGCTCTCCAACGCGCTCATCGTTTCGGCGAGCAAAGAGAACCTGGCGCTCATCACGGGCCTGCTGGGGAAGGTGGACGTGGCCCCGCCCGACGAGACCGGCATCGTTCGCATGTACACGCTCCAGAACTCCGATGCACAGCGAATCGCCACCATGCTTCAGGCCCTGATCACGCAGGGCCTGTACAAGCCGGGCATGATTGCGGCAGGGCCGAATCAAGTGCTGGCCGACCGCGAGAAGGTCTCCATCACGGTCGATGTTCGCACCAACACGCTGATCGTCTCGGCCAGCAGGGAGAACTTCGCCGTCCTGGAGGAGATCATCCGCAAGATCGACTCCAGCGAGGACTTCTCGGTCCTTGGCGACCTTCGGATGTTCACACTCAAGAACGCCAACGCCACCCGCCTGGCGCCCACGCTCCAGCAACTGTTCGACGCCAAGCGGGCCGCCGAGGTCGCCGCCGGAGGCACCGGACGCATGCTGCCCGTCAGCGTCATCGCCGATGCCCGGACCAACACGCTGCTGGTGGCCGGCAGCCGCGAAAGTTTCAACGCCATCGAGGCGATGATCCGCGAACTCGACACCGACCAGGTCCTGGCAGCCAACGAGTTCCGCATCTTCTACCTCAAGCAGGCCACCGCTACGGTGCTCCAGCCGACCCTCGAACAACTGTTCGCTCAACGGGCGACGCGCGGCGAGCCGATCGAGCCCGTGACGATTGTGACGGAGCCCCGGACGAACTCCCTGATCGTGTCGGCCAGCCCCGAGGACATGAAACTGGCCGAGTCGCTCATCGCACGCCTCGACGCCGAACCCGACAGGCCGGGCACGACCGTCCAGGTCTTCCCGCTCGCCAAGGCCGATGCGACACAGGTCGCGGGTACGCTGACGAGCCTCTACCAGATGCCGGGTGCGGCGGCGGGGCCGACCGTCGGCATCAGCGTGGATGAACGGATCAACGCCATCGTCATCCAGGCCGGCCCAGCGGACCAGAAACGCATCGGCGAACTGGTCAAGGAACTCGACAGCGACACCGTGCCGCGCGTCACCGAGATTCGCGTCTTCACCCTCGAGAACGCCGACGCGACCGAAATGGCCACAATCCTCAACGACGCGCTGAACCAGAAGCCCACGCCCCTGACGGCGACCAGTCCGAATCGCCAGGCGCTGCTCCAGTTCGTCACGCACTCCCAGGACGGCGGCAAACTGGTCACCAGCGCCCTTCAGGAAGGCGTGCTGATTACGCCGGACCGGCGTTCGAACTCGCTGGTGATCTCCGCCCCGCTCGAGAACATGCCGCTGCTGGAGAGCCTTATCAAGGCGATGGATTCGACCAGCCCGCGGACGGCCGAGATCCGTGTCTTCACGCTCATCAACTCCGACGCCCGCGCCATGGCCCAGGTGCTTAACGAACTGTTCCGGATGCAGCAGACGGCCGGCGCGGCCGGGGGCAAGCAGGCCATCGAGTACACGCTGACCCCGGCCGAGGGCGACGCGAAAGGGCCGGCCGCCGTCATCGGATCCGCCGAGGACGTCGCCCTGACCGTTACGGTGGACATCCGAACCAACAGCCTGCTCGTGGGCGGCACGAAACACTACGTCGAACTGGCCAGCAAGGTCGTCCAGGAACTGGACGAGAGCACGGCCGCCGAACGCCTGACCGAGGTCTACCGGCTGCGCAACGCCCAGGCCGAGGACATCGAGGCGGCGCTGACGAACTTCCTGGACCAGGAGCGGGCACTGCTGGAAGAGCAACTCGGAGCCGACGGCGCGGGTACGTCGCAGTACATCCTGGAGCGCGAGGTGGCCATCGTCGCGGAACCCACGTCGAACACGCTGCTTCTGTCGGCCAGCCCGCGGTACTACGACGTCGTCGCCCAGATGATCCAGGAACTCGACCAGCCCCCGCCGCAGGTCCTCATCCAGGTTCTCCTGGCCGAGGTCACCATCGACGAGACCAACGAGTTCGGCATCGAGTGGCAGGCCATGGAGACATGGAGGGGCCACGACTTGACGGGCGGCACCGCGCCGGCCTTCGCGGCGTCGGCCGGGCTGACGCTGAATCCCGGGTTCCAGGTTTCGGTGACCGGCGGCGACGTGAACTTCATGCTGCGTGCCCTCCAGAGCCAAGGGCGGCTGGAGGTCCTCAGCCGCCCACAGATCCTCGCCTCCGACAACCAGCAGGCCACCATCAATATCGGTCAGCGCGTCCCGTTCATCACCAACAGCCGCATCACCGAGGAGGGAACGACCATCAACACCATCGAGTATCAGGATGTCGGCATCATCCTGGACGTAACCCCACGCATCAATCCGGACGGCTTCGTCAAACTGGAAGTGCACCCGGAGATCAGCGCGCTCGACGACTCGACCGTCCCGATCAGCGAAGGCGTCAACGCCATCATCGTCAACAACCGGTCCGCCGAGACGACCGTCACCGTCCAGGACGGGCACACGATCATCATCGGCGGCCTGATCACGACGACCGACCGCGACCGCCTCAACAAGGTTCCCTTCCTCGGCGACATCCCCGGCCTGGGGTGGCTGTTCCGCTCGACCCGCAAGGTCAAGGAGCGGACCGAACTGCTGATCATCCTGACGCCGACCGTCCTGCGGAACATCGAAGAGGCCGACATCGAGACCGCTTCCCAGGTCAAGCGGCTGAACCTGCTCAGAGGAACCAGGGCGAAACAGTTGAAAGACCAGACGTTCGAGGAGTTCAGCGACAAACTCTGGGACGAGTTGAAGGTCACACCGAACGGCGAGAAGGCCGACAAACCGGCCCCGCGGCCGAGCACCCGAATCCACGTGCCGGCGCAAATTGAAAAGGGGCAGCGGACGCCATGAGGCGAGCGTGCGGTTTTGTATTCCTCTGCGCCGTGTGCCTCGCGGCAGGTTGCGGCGGCCCGGCGCCGGGCGCGAAGGAACTCAAGTTTGTCAGCGCGACGCCTCCTCGGCCGGTTGACGCCGTGGACCGCGTCGACTTCTGGGCCGCACCGCCGGCTGCCATCAACTGGGACGAGATACCCGGGGTCGACGGCGTGCAGGCCCGCGTGTATCTGTTTAAGGTGGACCGTGCCGACACCGTCCTCGTGAAGGGCGCCCTGGAGTTCCTGATGTACGCCGGCAGGGCTCAGCAGGGGGGCCCGCCACCTGCCGAACCGCTCAAGACCTGGAGTTTCACCGGCGACGAACTCGCTGCTTACCGCACGCGCAGCATGGTGGGGTGGGGTTACGCCGCACAACTGGGATGGGGTAAGGACGTTCCGACCGCGCCGGTCATCACACTCCGTGCCCGCTACCAGCCGCCGAAGGGGCCGCCCGTTTATTCGGCCCCCATCTCGATTGCGATGCCCAGCAAGGTCCGCTCCGGCCCGGCCAAGAGCATCATCGGCGATGCGGCTGCCAGGAAACGCTCGGATCAAGAAACAGAGGGGAATGGCGGCGACCCGTCCGCTCCCGTTCCGCCACAAGAGCGTTGATTGACACGGACCCGCCGCCGGCGCGATCTACTTGCTCTTGCGGGCCGCTTCCGCCGACTGCCTGCGGGAACTGTTGACGGTGCCGGGGCGAGGGGCTGCAGCCACCACCTCGGGCTACTCCGGATGGGCCGGCTCGTGAACAGCACACGCCAAGGCAAGTGTGTGCTCTACACGACGGACAAGGCGAACCTGAAAGTGCTGGCGTCGGCGCTGGCGAAGCTGATGCCGAGGTAAGCGGCTATCTGGCAAGACGGCCCTTCGCGGGAAGTGTTTAGCCCTAACCCCGCGCGGCTCTCAGGCGCAAACAGAGAGCTCCGCGTGCGTTTTCCGAAGAGGGTTACGCCTGGCGAGCCAGACAAATAGGAGCGAACTTCCGAGGTCGCTCTGGTTTACAGAGAGCTCCGAGCCGAGAGGTGTCGGGGTTCTCGCGTTTTGGGCCAGTGTTTATGCGGGTTTTCACACGTTGGCCCTATCGGCCCGCGCTCTCAGTCCAGACGCGCGCGAGCGCCGTGTGACGGACCTAAGGTGGCCGGCTGGTCAAGCCTCTCAAACTCTCTCCCCCGCGCGGCCAAAGTGGTTTACAGCAGAGTCGCGTCCGGGGTCCCAGACGCAACCCTCTTCGAAACGTAGTGAGGTGCCCCCCCGCAAACTGAGCCATTTTGAATGAGAGTCCTTTAGGGCATAATGGCCCTGGAAAGGACTCGAAGCCATGAAGAGGTACCGGCCGGAGCAGATTGTGGAGAAGTTGCGTCAGGACGGCTGGGCGTGGGCACGCTGTTCATCGAGCCGGGCAGTCCGTGGGAGAACGGGTACGTGGAGTCGTTCAACGGCAGACTGCGGGACGAATGCCTGGACGGCGAACTGTTCCTGAGTCTGGCCGAAGCGACCTATGTGGTGGACCGCTGGCGGCTGGATTACAATCATCACCGGCCGCACAGCGCCCTGGATTGGATGACGCCCGCGGCGCTGGCGGCG
>JAUVZF010000063.1 GCA_030602705.1 Planctomycetota bacterium | reverse complement strand
ATTCCAGGAACCTTTTCCCCGAAGGGCCCGCAGGGTGCTACGCAGAAAAGGTTCCTGGAACCTTTTTGCCTGACCGCGCGCTGCCTGCCATACTTCGTGGTCACGCCCCTTCCCAGGCTCGATCCCATTTGCCGTTGCGGTGGCCTTCCCAGCCACTGCGGCCATGCGCGGTCCGGCGGCGCGCGGCTGTTTCCTTGATAAAATGCTGTCGCATCTCATCCCGGCGCGGTATCATGGATGTGCTCCAATAACGGGATAGCCGTCCCACCAAACGAATCCCGCCAGAGACGAAGGGGGCACGCCATGAGGCACGCACGCCGATTCGGTTTCGTGTTGCTCGCTGCTCTCATCTTCTCTGTGAGCGTTGTCCCACGCGCCTGGGGTCAGGACGCGCAGGACGACAAACCGGAGCCCATGGTCATGCGCTTGTACAGCGTGCAAGGATTGCTTTTCGTGGTTCGAGATTACTTCGCGCCGCTAGGTGGGCTGCTCCGGCCGTCTAGCCTGCTCATGGACAACAGGGATGGTTTCGGCGATTTTTTTGGCGGCGCGACTGCTGCCCCGCATGACGAGCCCGTCGGCTGGCAGGAACTGGTGGACATCGTCCAGCGCACCGTGAGCAACCAGGGCGATCCCAGTGTGGCAGCGTGGTCCGACGATGGCGGGCCCGCAATAATTGAGCACATGAAAGGCGTTCTGGTCGTCACGCAGACCAAGCGTGCACACGAGCGCATCAAGGAACTCCTGGACGGTCTGCGGGAGCGCCAGGCGGTTGGTTCCATGCTCACGGTCGAGGCCAAGTGGGTCCTGCTCGACGGCGCCAAGGTCTCGGAGCTTGTGGGTGCCCGCGCGGCCAAGGCCAAGTTGCCCATCGAGGTGACCGATGACGCGCTGAAGCGGGCTGGCGCCAAGGTCGTGCACCAGGGCCAGGTCACATGCTTCGATGGGCAGGCGGTTTATCTGGCGGCCGGGCGGGTGGAGAGGTACCTCGCTGACGTCGAAGTCCAAGTGGTACCGAACTTGGCTTTGGCTATTGTGAACACGACGACCGATGTCATCTTCTGCGGGGCGCTCCTTCAAGTGCGACCGATGCTTTTCGCGGACCGGGATTCTGCCGTGCTGGACGTGTTCGCCGAGGTCGGCGACCTCGAGGAGGTCCGGGTGAAGCGGCTTCCGCCGATCCGCGGGAAGGCCGCCGGAGACGCTACACTGCTAGAGGCGCACGTCGAGCTTCCCAGGATTGCCACCCATAGCCTTCACACAGCCATCACGGCGCCGCTCGGCAAATCTGTCCTCGTGGGCGGCATGACCGACCCGCAGGCGAAGAAGGGCGAGATGCTCTACCTCGTCCTCAAGGTTTCGGCGTCGAAGTGATCCCGTCCGCCGTAGGCCCTCTGGGCGTGTAATGTCGCTGGCGCGCCGCCTTGCCCCCCCATTTGACGTTGACCTCGCAGGCGTTTCCCGATAAGGTTGGGGCTCCGAAGCGCGGCCAAAGGGCCGCCGTCGGACCCGTAAGCCGTTTCAGACGCATGACTTGAGAATGGAGAACGCAGCGCATGCCCATCAAAGCAATCGACGTCCGGGCCGGCCAGGGCGTCATCTGGAAAGACGCCATCTGGATCGTTCAGGACAACAACAAGGTGGCCAAGGGAAAGGGGCGATCCCTCCAGGCGGTGCGACTGAAGAACCTCAAGACCGGCCAGGTCGTCGAAGAGCGGTTCCGGACCGAGGAGGAGTTCGAGCAGGCCATTATCGAACGAAAGCCCGTCAACTACCTCTACGGCGAGCCCGACGCCCACGTCTTCATGGATATGGACACATACGAAGAGGTCCGCGTCCCGCTCGACCTCATCGGCGACCGCTCGGTGTACCTGACGCCGAGCCTACAGGTTACCCTCGGCCGCATGGACGGCAAACCGGTAACGTGCGAACTCCCGTTCACCGTCGAACTGGCCGTCGAGGACACGCCGCCGTCCCTCAAGGGCGCCACCGCCACCAACCAGATGAAAGAGGCCCTGTGCGAGGGCGGCGCTCGCGTCAAGGTGCCGCCGTTCGTCGAGAACGGTGCCCGCATCCGGGTGGACACGCGCACGGGCGAGTATCTCGAACGCGCGTAGGCGGCCGGTGCCGCCTCGGACAGCCATCGCATCCGGCACGATCGAACGCGCCATTCTGCCCTGGAACCGTAGAGGACCGTGTGCGATGCGAATCCTGTGGGCCGCGGGGGCGCTTGCCCTGGCGGTCGCTCCCGCCGCCGGAGGAGGATGGCGACACGGCGTGCGTGCGTCTGTTCGGCGGGAAGAAGATGGAAGTGTACCGCCTTCCGGCGATCCGGCCATAAGAGCCTATCCGAAACCGCAGGACGAAGCGGTAGCGCGGCCGCGGCGGCGACCCGCCGGGGCCGCCGGCGATTCGGCACGGGCAACAGCAGAAAACGCTGCCGCCAGGACACAGAACAGTATGCGCATGGGCTTGGCGCTCCTCATGCGGACCATGCTATCTGCGGCGCGGCCGTGCGGCAAGAGACCGTGCGAGGCATCGCTCTCATTCGGTCGGCAACGCAACGCCGAACTTGCCTGCGACCCGCACGACGAAGCCCTTGTGTCCGGGGGGGCAGTGGTGGCGCCAGTCCGTCAGGTACCGCTGAAACGAGCGCGGCTTGTTCGGCGCGGCGGCGTTCAGCCAGGTAACGGCCTCCCAGTGCCCGGGCTTTTGCTCGAACATCGGAAGAAGAACGCCAGCGACGACGCGGTTCTTCTCGACGTCGCGCAGGCCGGCGTCCCATTTCGCCTTCGGGTTGGGGCGGATGTCCAGGACCGACGGGGACGCCACACCACCTTCGCCATGCGCCGTGCAGGTCACGGCCAAGGCGAATGCGGCCGCGAGCAGCAGCCACCGTCGTTGCGTCCGTGTCATACGGCATATTCTAGGCGGGCGCCGCCTGGGCCTCAAGTGCGCATCAGGGGACTGGTGGACCGCGCTGAGCGGGACGCCGGACGAACACACAGACGCCAGAGCCCGCGTCCGGCTTGACTTGGCGTATTTCTGGTGTATACTTCCCGCGGGTGTTGTTCGGCAGGGGCCGTTTTCGTCGTTTTCGGAGTGTGAGATGCGTTTTTGCGCCTGGTTGACCGCAGCGCTGGTCCTGGCGGCCGCCGCTGCGCCCGCGCAGGCCGACCGCACCATCGGCGCCGACGACTACCTGGACCGTCTGCGCGGCATGTGGCTGGGCCAGATTCTCGGCAACTACGCCGGCCGGCCCAGGGAGGGCTGGACGGCCCGAGGCGGCCTCGCGTACGAGGTGCCCTGGGAGAGCGTGGCGGCCACCGACCCCTGGGTCGGCGACGACGACACCGGCTTCGAGTACATGAACCTCAGCCTGCTGAACGCTTCGACCTCGCCGACCGCGGCCCAGATTCAGGACGCCTGGGTGGCACACGTGCCGCTGCCCTCCTTCTTTATCGCCAACCGGCAGGCCCGCTGGCTGATGGACTATGGCCTGACGGTTCCCGACACCGGCAGTTTCCGCAACAACATGCACGCCTGGGCCATCGACTCGCAGATTACGACGGAGGCCCTTGGCGCCGCCGCACCGGGCATGAGGCAGCGGGCGAGCGACCTGGCGGCGGCCTTCGGCGGCGTCACGAACGACGGCTACGCCCTGCACGCGGCCCAGTTCTACGCGGCCATGTATGCGGCCGCACCGCTCGAAACCAACGTGGAAACCATTGTCGCCAAGGGCCTCGAAGTCGTCCCCACGACCTCGCGGACCTACCAGATCATCCAGGACGTGCGCGGCTGGTACACCGACGACGCCGGCGCCGGCGGCCTCGACTGGCGGGCCACGCAGGAGAAGATTTTCGACAAGTACGGATGCTCCACCAGCGAAGGCGGCCGGTACCGCGGAACCTGGGTGGAATCGGCCGTCAACACCGCCCTGACGACCATGGCCATCCTCTACGGCCAGGGCGAGTTCAAGCAGACGGTCGAGATCGGCGTCCAGGGCGGTTTCGACGCCGACTGTAACCCCGCGACGGCCGGCGGCCTTATCGGCCTGATGAAAGGGTACACCGGCCTGCCCGCCGACCTGACCGCTGCCGCCACCGACACCTACGAGGTGGCCACGCTCGTTGGCGTGACGACGCCCACCACGATTACGCAGGTCGCCGCCGACTGGCAGACGGCGGCCGAACAGCAGATCCTCGACGCCGGAGGGACCATCGAGGGCACGGGAGCCGGACGCACCTACCACCTGCCGGGCGCCGACACCGTGACGCCGCCACCCGTGAAACCCGACCCCTCCGGCCCGGCGGGTCTCGTGGGAGAGGTGCTGGGTCTCGGCGGCACCGTCACCACCTCGGCCAGTATCAACCGGCATGACGCCGACCTCGACCGGTCGAACCTGGACCAGATCATCGACGGCATCACCGACACCACGCACAACGGACACCTGCCGTATCGGACGTACGACGGCGATAACGCCCAGCCCCTTGGGGGCGACTGGTACCAGTTGGACTTCGGCCGCGACCTTACCTTCACGTCGCTCGTGTTCTACGAGGGCGACATCCGGTGGAACGGCATCAACAGCGACCCGCGCGTGACCGAGCCCCGGGGGGCTACTTCCTGGACCTGACGGTCGAGGTCGGAATCGGCGGCGACTTTGCGGCCGTCTCGAACCTTGCGCTCAGCGAGCCGCTCGACCCGCATGCGTACTACCAGCAGATCGGCCTGACGTTCGACCCGGCCGACGGCGACGCCATCCGCATCCGCGGCACGGCCGGCGGGACGCGCGAATTCACGTCCATCCTCGAACTGGAAGCCTACGGTGTGGTTCCGGAACCTGCGACGCTTGCGCTTCTGGCCCTCGGCGCTCTGGCTGCCCTTCGCCGCCGCGTTTATTGAGTCCTGCAAAACCAATGTTCCAACTGCCGTGCCACGGTTTGCTTTGTTCGTGGAAGACACATGGGTGACAGTGGTGGAAGACACATAGGTGGCGCCTCTCAGACGACAGTGTAGGGGTTAAGTTGGTCGTGAGCAGGACATCGGACGAGTTTTCAGGCGAAGAAGACGTCGATGTGGCCGCCGCGTTCCTCGATGCGGACGTACTGGCCGATGCGGCCGCCGCCCTATTCGGCAATCTGCAATTTTACCCGCCGTAGCCGTCCGGCCGCCCACCCGATGGGGCTATGGCGGAGGCGGCTGGCGAAGGCGGGCTGCCATCACGCGCAGCGCCTGCGCCGCGCAACAAGGCCCAGACCGCCCACGCAGCGCGGCGGATCGGGTAGGTGCCCACCGCGCGGACGTGCACGGATGAACAACAAAGGCAGCAATATGAATCCAACTAATGGACGCAGAGAACCTCCGCCCGGAACCTTCGTCCTGGAAAGATTGGGGAGGATTTGAGACAGGCTTTGGCTGATCGGTCACACATGTCGATCATTAGACCATTCGGGGCACCACCTGGGCAGTGCCGCAAGGAGATCGTCAAGTCGGTCACTTATGTTCTGCCCATAAAGTTGGTACTTCCCGTCTGGGTTCTGGCCCCTTTCCAGGAAATCACGAATGCGCCCGTGCGCCTTCCTAAACAACGAAACCGTTGTTTCGGCCAAAGACGGGGTCCATGCCTCACGCTGATAGGGGTACAACATGGCGCCAAAGACCAGAATCATCCGAGTAGCCTCACACATGTCAACCCCCTCGCCCGCAATGATTGCTTGCTCTAATTTCTTGAGCCAGGCCTGCATGGCGCTCAGGAGCTGCTCCCTGCTTCGAGGTTCCACAATTTCGGTTTCGCGTACCATTTTTAGATCCTTAATTGGCTGGCCCGTTTGCGCAGTTTCTTTCTTACTCCCGGAAAGCCTTGTTGAATCTCACGTAAGTGCTTGTGGGCTAGGTGTATGCCCTCCCGGGGCCCTTTCTTCTTATCAGAAAGTGCTGCCAGTGCCGCAGACATGTTCTGTGTTATTGGTTGTGTGATTTTATCAACCGCCTTGTTCGGATCGCGCGCAAGCTGGCTACACGCTAAAAGCGCGCGGTACATTCTGCGAAAGTTCCTTCGCGCTGGTTCATTAAAAAGGGTCTCTCGGCCATGTTCCGCCTCAATTGATTCAATAGGCTCAACCATACAATCGATTTTGGCGAGAAGCAATTCTAGATGCTCGCGATTTCCCGCCATTAGCCACACCCCTATGCCAGCTTTCTAGAAATTCTAGATGGCATTCAAGGCTTCCCGGAATTGTGGCAAATGTCTCACTCGAATGTCAAGAATGCCTTCGTGAGTCCTCACTATCGCATCCCTGGCGTCCATCTGTGCGTTACCAAGCACTTCAGCGGCGCGCCCCAGCCCTAAGACTATGACCTGGCGCGCTGTTCTAACCGGACGCAGTTCAGGATATTTTTGGACCTTACGCTCGAGAACATCGTCGGCCTTGGCGAGATCATTACAACGACGAACCACTCTCAATAGTCGCTCAACTTCCCCGCGGCCTCTTGCGTCAAATCTGCCAAGCTTCATGCACTCCCTTTCCACCGTCTCCACGGGTTCAGCAATCGCGTCCACCTGGTTTATTCCGCTTTTCCTAATTTTTGCTAGTGTCCTCAATTTGGGCAAGGCGATCAACCCTGCGAAAAGACACGTCACCCCAAGAACCCCAACCCCGATGAGTGCGGCACACAGAATGCTGGCAATATAGGGGTGATCCCGGCTCAGACTCTCGAAAAGACGCTCTTTGCATGGCTCATACAAGAGACCATAAGAAGACGCTAGCAAACCCAGTATTCCGCTCGCACCAAGTATGTGCCGCAGCATGAGTAGAAGCCCCTCGCCATAGTCCCGCCGACCTGCTAATGCTAATAGTGAGTGGGTAAGTCCCCCCGGTCAACACAAAAATGTCCCGATCGCGACTGGCCGCCAACCAGTCATTCTTGCATGAATGCAGTCCCGTGTCACGACCTTTTTCGGTCAATTTGAACGGCCCCTTGTGTCTGAGATTGCCTTACTGCACGCTTGCCGGGAACGTGAGCCATTCACGCAATGACCAAACGTGATCGGCAAGTCCGGCAGCCATGGCCGGCGTTCGTTGGCGATACGTTTGCCAGCCGGTATCCTGGCGCAGGGTGCGAACGGGCCAGCAAAAGTTGTACGTGTACATCGAGAAGCAGGTCGCCGCATTATGGATTTCCCAGTCCTTGCTGAATCGATAGCTCCTGCGGACCTTGCGGCTGTTGTGATGACGGTCGGTACCATTGTGCCGCTCCAGGAACGAGGTGTTGACGCTCCTGCTGACCGCCGAGACCGCCAGGGCCGCCGCCAGCATGGACTCTGTGCCGAACTGCAATCGCGGCTCCACCTTGACCACACGTCCTTTCCTGCGAGTCTTGTGCACGGTGGCGTAGAGAAGACCCGGCCGCGTCGCCGGACCTCGTCTATCCCACGAAAAAGGGGCCGGCCCGCCTGAAGCGGACTGACCCCGGGTGCACATCACCCTTATCCTACGAGCAAGATACACCAGGAACGTGGGTCTGTCAAGTGGATTGCGGAAAGTATCTTAACTGGGGTGTGACCACGTTATCCTATGCGTGCGTGCGGGATGGGTCCATGTCGGCCATGCGGCCCGTATGGGGGGGACCGCATTCGCGGGACACACCGCCCGATTTCCTTGCCCGGAGGCGCGGAACGGGGTAATCTGAGGAAGTTGGCACGGCCGCCCGAGCGAGGGAGAGACCATGACACGATCCGAACGGCGCCTGACGATTCTGCTCCGCGTGGTCGGCGCTGCCAATGCCCTGGCCATCGTTGCCGTGTTCATGCCGCGGGCCTGGATTCTGACGTGCCACGAGATGCTCGGCATGGGCGCGTTCCCCGAGGCCCCGGTCGCGGAGTACCTGGCGCGGTCCACGTCGCTCTTCTACGCGCTGCTTGGCGGCGTGTATGTGTTCTTGAGTCTCGACGTCCGCCGTTATGCCCGAGCCGTCACGGTGCTGGCTGTCGCGGCGATTGCGTGCGGCGTCATCCTGCTCGCCGGCGACATGCGCGCCGGGATGCCGTGGTGGTGGATCGTCGGCGAAGGGCCGTTCGTCGTGGCCCTCGGTGTGGTCTTCCTCCTGCTCCAGGTGCGGGCGCGGAGCGAGGCGCGTGCGGCCGAGGAGGCCGGTCCGCCCGAAGAACGTGACGACGCCGGCCCCGGCCGCAACGAATCCGATGTCGAAGGGACGGCCGACACGTAACCCCACCGTGCTGGATTCCGCCGGATGCTCACACTCGTCAACGCCAACCGGATGCAGCCGCTCATAGCACCCATCGGCCTGGACTACGTGGCCGGTGCGGCGCGGGCAGCCGGAATGGAGGCCGAGGTCCTGGACCTCGCCCTGGCCGACGACCCGGACGCGGCCCTTCGCGATCACTTCGCCGCCCGCGATCCGCTGCTCGTCGGCCTGACGTTTCGGAACGTGGACGACTGTTTCTGGCCGAGCGCCGAGTGGTTCGTGCCGGACCTGGCCGAGTCGGTTGCGCAGATTCGCACGCTGACCGATGCGCCGATCGTTCTGGGCGGCGTGGGTTTTTCGATCTTCCCCCGGCGTCTGGTCGATGCCACGGGCGCCGACTTCGGAGTGCACGGCGACGGCGAGGAGGCCGTCGTCGCCCTGGCGGAAGAACTGGCCGGCCGTCGCCGGTTCGAGCGCGTGCCGGGCCTCGTGTGGCGCGACGACGGGCGCACGTGCGGCAATCCGCCGGCATGGCCTGAAGCGGTCTCCCTGCCGACGGCTCGCGCTTGGATCGACAACGCCGCTTACTTTCGACTGGGCGGGCAGGGAGCCGTCGAGACGAAGCGCGGCTGCGACCGCCGCTGTATCTACTGTGCCGACCCGCTGGCCAAAGGGCCGCGCCTGCGCCGCCGCGACCCGGCCGAGGTGGCCGACGAGGTGGCGTCGCTCGCCGCACAGGGCGTGGACGTGCTGCACCTGGCCGACAGCGAGTTCAACGTGCCCCGCGACCACGCCGTGGCGGTCTGCGAGGAACTCGCGAGCCGGCGACTCGGCGACCGCGTCCGCTGGTACGCGTACCTGGCCGTCACGCCCTTCGACGCCGGCCTGGCCCGGGCGATGCGGCGGGCCGGGTGCGTCGGCATCGACTTCACCGGCGACGCGGCGGCCGAGGTCATGCTCGAGACGTATCGTCAACCCCATCGGCAGGAAGAACTGGCCGGCGCCATCCGCCTCTGCCGCGACAGCGGTATCACCGTGATGATCGACCTGCTGCTCGGCGGTCCGGGGGAGACGCCCGAGACGGTGGCCGAGACGGTCGAGTTTCTCAAACGCGCCGGGCCGGACTGCGCCGGGGCGGCGCTGGGTGTCCGCCTCTATCCCGGGACGGAGGTGGCCGAACGGGTGGCGGCCGAGGGGCCGCTCGAAGGGAACCCCGGCATCCGCCGGCGCTACGACGGACCGGTGGACCTCTTCCGTCCGACGTTTTACATCTCGCCGGCGCTGGGCTCTGAATCCGCGGCCCTCGTCAAGGACCTTATCGCGGGCGACGAACGGTTCTTCGAGCCTGCCGAGGAAGTTGCGGGCGCGGAGGGGAAGGGATACAACTACAACGACAACGCGCCGCTGGTTGAGGCCATCGCACGGGGCCAGCGCGGGGCCTACTGGGACATCCTCCGCCGGATGCGCAGCGGACCATCGAAGGAGAACGCATCGCCATGATGAGCCACGCCATCGCCGCCATCTGTCTGACCGTCTGCCTCCTGCTCGTGCCGCATGTCTTTCCCCGCGGCCCGCACGGCGTGGGCCTTGCCCAGGACCGCCGCGCGGCCAAGGCGCCCGAAGCCCGCCAGTGGCCCGCCGTCTGCGCCGAGTGGCTCAAGGGGATCGGCTTTGCGGCGAAGTAGAAGGTTTTGCCGCACTTCGCTTCGGTCAAGTGGAGGACGCATGATGCTGCGACGGACGGAGATTCTGACGGTGGTTGTGCTGCTGGCAACGGCGACCACAGGCGCTCTGACCATCGAAGCCGAAAGCGCCCGCATCCGGGCGGTGGGCGCGGCCGGGCTGGTCTTCAGACGCGATGCCCGCAAGGTCCTCGCCCTGCTCGAAGGCCTCGAAGACCACGACGACGTCCAGAAAGTCTACTCCAACTTCGACGTGTCGCCCGGCGTGCTCGAAAAACTCCAGGCGGGGTAAGCCCCCCGGCCGATTTCTGCTGGCCCCTGTCTGTGCGTAACTGGATGGGGGTGATGGGTATTTGGACATGCCGAGCGCTGTAAGCGACGGCTGCGTCCACCTCTGCCAGGGCGTGCCAGAACCGGCATGGTTGGGTGCAAAAGCTGCTGGTGCCAAGAAACGCCTGCGGATCACGCGTAGGCCGCGGCAGGTGGCAGAGGGCTTCCGCGTAACACAGGCTCACCTTGTCTGGGTGGCCCGTTCCTCTTCATCGAAGAAGACCTTGATGCCTTCTTCGCCATAGAAGCGCTCCCCGCCCTCTACCTCCAGGAATGGCGTTGGCTGCACTTCCGCCATGGTGCTTGGACACGCATAGACCTCTGTCCGCAAGCCTGTTATCTGCTTCAACTTTGCCAGGATCCGGTCGTTCTTCGCCTCTCCTGGAACAAGGAAAACTCTTACATTAGGCATTCGTGCGCTCCTTACCACCTTAACCTCTCCATCATTTCGTCTAAAGAGTCCACGCGAGTTATCAACTGCTGCGCTACGTCGGCTCCCATGGTACCGGGCGTGCCGAGCCATTCCAAGAACTTTCCATCAGGATCGAAATTGGGGTCTTGGAAGACATAGGAGGGTTTTCCTTGAGCGCAGGCAGCTCTGATCTCTGCCAGTACGCCGCGGGAAAGGCGGCCCCTAGCCATTACCGGGCAAAACACCGCTAAGGCATCGGCCTGCATGACCAAACGGAAGTCTCTCCAACCGACGTCCGTCCGCATCAGGCCCAGGGCATCGTCCAGTTGTTGCCGCATCAGAGGGATTCGGTGTTTCTCTAGAATCGGCCCGGGGCTAAGCAGCTCGTCTTGGATCCACAAGTTGTCGAGACTCCATCTCCTGGCCAGATCGAAGTGCACGCCTTGAACATCATCATCTCCATCCTTAGTCACAACCTGGGCGTCTTTGTCTGCAAATGCCTCACTCAACTGCAGCTCGTCGATGCTCAAGGGGTTCACGAACACAGTACTTGGTGATGTTCGCTGTTCGTCATATACGCGATGAAGAAAGGCGTTAACTGCCTCAATGCCGGTTCTGTCCCCGTTCTGCTGTAGCATTTTGCGTGGACGCGTAATCGGAAAGGCCAGATACACGACTCGCTTGGCCGTAAAGATGTATTGAGCAAGCGTCCTTATCGGATGCAGCAGCGCCAGCACCAAATGCCTGGCTCGCGGCTTGCCTTGCAGAGCGATCATATCGCCGAAGAGCTGCTCCGTCCGGCGCGCCATAATCAGTTGCTCGAGAGTTGGGCGGCCTCGATGGTATTCGCCGTGGGCCCTCGACTCGGTATGCCACCAGAGATTATAGACATCGTCAATGAGAGTGACAATCGTGTCTGCGCCGAATGAGGCGAGGCGGCTGATGTCGCACACACATCGTACGCCATAGTCCCCGCGTACAATGGACCCGTGGACTAGCAGGATCCGATTCTCTTCAGCGTCGTCTGCTACTCCCTCCTTCTCGAGCTCGTTCCATGCCTGCTTCCATTTCTCGTGTTGCTGCTCAACGGGCATTGCCAGGAAACTGGCTAGGGGCTGGCGGTTACGCTGTGGATTGGTGAGATACTCTTTCTCAAAATCGAAGACCCTGAACGCATGCCCGAGATTGCTCTGGCACCACGATGATAAGCGCTCGGCGACTCTGTGTTTTTGCGTGCCGGTCGGTCCAAGCAGAAGCACGCGCTTGCCTTTGCTCATCGGCGGACTCTATTGGCTCGTGGCCTTCTTGTACGCCGTGCTGAAGGTATGGGCAGACGCGAGATGCGTATCCGCCTTATGCACACTACAATGCAGGATCACGATATCAAGCAAAAAGGGCTGAGCGAGTTTACTCCACCGTCACGCTCTTGGCCAGGTTGCGCGGCTTATCGACGGCGCAGCCGCGAAGGACGGCCACGTGGTAGGCCAAGAGTTGCAGCGGCACGACGTTCAGGATCGGCTGGAACGGCTCGGGCACGTCGGGTACGTAGAGGACGTGTTTGGCGAGGCGCCGGATCTCGGTGTCGCCTTCTGTGGCCACGGCGATGACCTGGCCGCCGCGGCTGCGGACCTCCTCCATGTTCGAGAGCACTTTCTCGTACTGAAGGCCGCGGTTGGCGAGGAAGACGACGGGCATCTCCTCGGTGATCAGCGCGATGGGGCCGTGTTTCATCTCGGCGGCCGGCAGCCCTTCGGCGTGGACGTAGGAGATCTCCTTCAGTTTCAGCGCCCCCTCCAACGCCACCGGGTAGTTGTAGCCGCGACCCAGGTACAGCCAGTTCGGGCAGTCCTTGTAGGCGGCGGCGACCTGCTGAATCTGCTCGTTCAGGCCCAACACGCCGCGCACCTGCTCGGGCACAGACTGGAGGCCCTTGATGATCTCACGTGCCTCCTGCGGCGCCAGGTGCCGCCGCCGGCCCAAGAACATCGCCGTCATGATGAGGACGACCAACTGGCTGGTGAACGCCTTGGTCGAGGCGACGCCGATCTCCGGCCCGCAGTGCAGATACACCCCGGCGTCGGTCTCGCGGGCAATGGTGCTGCCGACCACGTTGACGATGCCCAGTGCCAGGGCGCCCTTGAGCCGTGCCTCGCGCATGGCGGCCAGTGTGTCGGCCGTCTCGCCGCTCTGGCTGATACAGACGACGACCGTACCCTCGTCGATGATGGGGTTGCGGTAACGGAACTCGCTGGCGTACTCGACCTCGGTGGGGATGCGTGCGAGGCCCTCGAAGAGGAACTCGCCCACGAGCCCCGCGTGCCAGGCCGTCCCGCACGCCGTCAGGATCACCCGCCGCGCGTGCGTCAACTGCTTGGCGATGTCGCTGATGCCGCCGAGGTGCACTTCGGCAGCGTCGGCATCGAGACGCCCGCGCATCGTGTCGGCCACGCTCTCCGGCTGCTCTATGATCTCCTTGAGCATGAAGTGCGGGTAGCCCTTCTTCTCAATCTGCTCCAGCGTCCATTCGACCTGCTGGATTTCCTTGTGGGTCGGCACGGCGTCGATGGTGGCGGTGCGAAGCCCGTCGCGCCGCATGGTGGCCATCTCGCGGTCCTCGAGGTAGATAACGTTCGGCGTGTGCTCGATGATGGCCGAGGCGTCGCTGGCAACGATGTACTCGCCCTCGCCGACGCCCAAAATCAGCGGCGAACCGTTACGGGCCGCGACCAGGACGTCCGGCTCGTCGGCATGGATGACGGCGATGCCGTAGGCGCCGCGCACCTCCTGGAGACCCTGCTGGACACACCTTTCGAGGTCACCGTCGTAGTACCGTGCGAACAGGTGCGCCAGGACCTCGGTGTCGGTGTCGCTTCGGAACCGGGCGCCCTCGCTCTCCAGCAGTTGCCTGAGCGCCGCCCAGTTCTCGATGATGCCGTTGTGGACGACCGCCAGCCGCCCCGAGCCGTCTACGTGCGGGTGGGCGTTCGCGTCGTTCGGCGCCCCGTGGGTAGCCCATCGCGTATGGGCGATGCCGAGCGTACCGGACGTGTCGCGGCCCTGCATGAGCGTCTCGAGGGCGCTGATCCGCCCCTTCGTCTTGACGACGGCCAGCCGGCCGCCGTCGTCCTGCCTCAGCGCGATGCCGGCCGAATCGTAGCCGCGATACTCCAGCCGCTTCAGGCCTTCCAGCAGAATGGGGTACGCCTGCTTCTTTCCGATGTATCCGACAATGCCGCACATGCGAGGTTCCCCTGCCGACGGCATACGTCGCCGCCACGGGTGTATCGGCCAGGCGGCGACCGGCCCTCAAGGGACAATCGCCGTCTAGAGCAGTTCACGTTCTTGTGTAGCGATGACTCGCGCGGTCCGTACGGACCGCGCTTTGGCGGCTTCGTGCGCGGCCCGTACGGGCCGCGCAAGGTGCTACAACCAATCGTGAACTGCTCTAGCGACGGCCCAGGCCAGATCCGAGCCGGCCCCCATGGCCGTTGCATTGTCCGGTTGCCGCCCGTATAATCCCGCGCGGGCTGTCCTGCGCGGGCTGTCCTGCGCGGGCGGAGCGTCTTCCGCAGCGGCGCTCGCGCGAAGGATGAAAGCGCTGCTTCGCACAGTAGTAGTGGGCCCAGGTGTCGGAGACAGAACGTGCCGCGCGACATTCCCGTCGGCAACGGCAACCTGCTCATCGCGTTCGATGCCGATTACCAGATCCGCGACCTCTACTTCCCGTACGTCGGCCAGGAGAACCACGCCGGGTGGGGCCCCTGCCGTTTCGGCGTCTGGGCCGACGGGCGCTTCGCCTGGACCACCGACGACGGGTGGCAGAAGCAACTCCTTTACCTGAGGGAGACCCTCGCCACCGACGTCACGCTCACCCACTCCGGCCTGGGCGTGGACCTCGAGTGCAACGACACCGTGGACTTCAACCGCAACGTTTACATCCGCAAGGTCCGGGTGACGAACCGGGCCGACCACACCCGCGAGATCCGCCTCTTCTTCCAGCAGGACCTCTCGATGTACGGGACCAAGGTCGGCGACACCGCCTACTACGACCCGCGCCTCAGTGCCGTTGTCCATTACCGCGGCGCCCGCTACGTCCTGGCCGGCTTCTGCCGCACCGAAGACGGCCGCGACCGCCACGGCGTCGAGATGTTCGCCACCGGCACGTGCGGGTTTCGCGGGGCCGAGGGCACCTGGCGCGACGCCGAGGACGGACGCCTCTCGGGCAACCCCATCAGCCAGGGAGCCGTCGATTCGACCATCGGTATCGCCGTGACGCTCGATGCCGGCGGCGAGGAGACGTTTTACTACTACCTCGTGGTCGCCCAGTCGCAGGAGGAACTCCGCGAACTCTACGGCGTGCTCAAGGACCGGACGCCGGCGATGATGCTCCAGCGGACGATCGGCTACTGGCGGGCGTGGGTCAACGGCCCGGCCTACAACTTCGGCAACCTGCCGCAGTCCGTCCAGGACCTCTTCAAGCGGAGTCTGCTCGTCATCCGGACGCAGATCGACAACCGCGGCGCCGTCATCGCCGCCAACGACAGCGACGTTCTCCAGTTCTCGCGCGACACGTACTCCTACATGTGGCCGCGCGACGCCGCACTCGCCTGCCACGCCCTCGACCTGGCGGGCTTTCCCAGCATCACCCGGCGCTTCTACGCCCAGTGCCGCGACCTCCTGACAGAAGAGGGCTACCTCCTGCACAAATACAACCCCGACGGGACGCCCGCCTCCTCCTGGCATCCCTGGCTGGTGGACGGCAAGCAGCGGCTGCCGATCCAGGAAGACCAGACCGCCCTGGTCCTGTGGGCGCTGTGGCGGCACTTCTGGCTGTACAAGGACGTGGAGTATGTGCGGCCGCTGTATCACTCGCTCATCCTGAAGGCCGCCGATTTCATGGTCGATTTCCGCAACCCCGAAACCGGCCTGCCCAAGCCGTCCTACGACCTGTGGGAAGAGCGGTACGGCATCCACACGTACACGTGCGCCACGGTGTACGGCGGGCTGGTGGCGGCCCGCAACTTCGCCCGGGTCTTCGGCAACGCCGCCCTGGCCGAGAAGTACGACCGGGCGGCCGAAGAGGTCCGCGCCGGCATGGCCGAGCACCTCTGGAGCGAGGAGCACGGCCGCTTTCTCCGACGCCTTGTTCCCAACGAGAGCGGTGAGATGGAGGCCGACGCCACCATCGACGCCAGCCTCTTCGCCACCTTCAAGTTCCACGCCTTCGAGGCCACCGACCCGCGCGTGGCCGCCACCATGGACGCCGTCGCCCGCGCGCTGTGGGTCAACACGCCCGTCGGCGGCATCGCCCGATACGAGAACGACACCTACTACCGCGTCTCGACCGACCGGCGCGGCGTGCCGGGCAACCCGTGGTTCGTCTGCACGATCTGGATGGCGGATTACTACATCGCGCGCGGCTCGACCGTCGAGGAACTTAAAGAGGCGGTGCCCGTCTTCGAGTGGGCCGCGGGGCACGCCCTACCGTCCGGCGTCCTGGCCGAGCAGGTGGACCCGTACACCAACCAGCCGCTCTCCGTCAGCCCCCTGACGTGGAGCCACGGCACGTTCGCGCTGACGCTCATCAAGTACCTTCAGAAACTCGAAGACCTGCACCGGTGCCCCACCTGCGGCCGGAGCATCTTCCGGATGGACCGCGGCGGGAGGCACCAGATACGCAGCCATTCCTGGCAGCAGGCTCACGAAGTCTTCGAGACCGACGAGCAGACACCCGACCTCGTGACCGTCGCCACCTTCAACGACGACGGGCGGCGGATTACCCTCTCGGTCAATACGCGCGACTGCCTGGGCTGCGGCGTGTGCCTGGCGCGGTGCCAGCCGAAGGTCTTCCAGATGTGCAACGACAAGTCCTACATCAGCATCCGCCGGCTGGCCGCATGCGTCCTGTGCCGCGAGTGCGTTACCTACTGCCCCATCGGCGCCATCCAAATCGAGACCGAGCCGGCCGAGAACCCGGCCGCCGACGCCGAAGGCGACAGCGACGAGGGCAACATCGCCGACGCCGATACACAGGCCTGAAGGGCGCCATGTTAGCCGCCCGTACGGGCGCGTGCCATCGAAAGGCAATAGCCTTGCACCTCGGCGCCGCCGACCTGAGCAACCTCGACCGGGCCCTCACCCAAGAGTGGCTCCTCGCGGACGGCGCGGGCGGCTACGCCTCCTCCACGGTCCTCGCGTGCCCGACGCGCCGCTACCACGGCCTGTGGGTGCCGGCGCTGCGGCCGCCGCTCGCGCGGCACGTGGTCCTCTCGCACATCGACGAGCGGCTTATCGCCGCTGGCCATGAAACCTGGCTCTCCACCACCGAGTACTCGGGCGGCTTCCATCCCGACGGGTCCGCCGTGGCGGAGCGGTTCGAGGCGGAACCCCTCCCGCAACTCGTCTCCCGCGCCGGCGGCGCGACGGTCGCACGCCACGTCGTCCTGCTCTCCGAAGGCGGCGGCGTCTGCATCACCTACGAGGTCCAGGCCGACGGCGAGTGGACGCTCGACCTTGCGCCGATGCTTGCACTCCGGTCGATGCACGACCTGGCCGAGGCCCGTGAGACGGTCCGTGTCGAGATGGCCCAGGGCGCGTGCGGTTTCCACGTCCTCTCCGAGGGCATGCCCGGCGTGTTCCTGTGGGCCGACGGGGCGGAGGCCGAGGCGAACGTCAACCCCACGTGGTACGAAGGCGTCCTTCTTCGCGTCGAGCGCGACCGCGGCTTCGACTTCCTCGAGGACCTTCTGGCCCCCGGCCGCTGGCAGGTGCGCGGATGTGGCGCGGGCGGCTGCCGCTTGTTCTGCGCCTTCGACCCCCCGCGCGACATCAATGTCAAGAGTACGCGGGATTTCTACGCGCACATTGGCACTTGGCTCGGGGAGGTGGCGGGGGCCCCGCACGATGCACGCATTCAGACGCTCCTGCGGGCAGCCGACGCCTTCCTGGTACACCGGCGGGTGGGCGACGAAGACCTCATGACCGTCATCGCCGGCTACCCCTGGTTCGCCGACTGGGGCCGCGACGCCATGATCGCCCTGCCGGGCCTGGCGATCGAGAGGGGGCGGCTGGGCGCGGCCGAGAGCGTCCTCAAGGCCTTCGCCTCGGCCGCGAGCCAGGGGATGATTCCCAACCGTTTCGACGAGGAGACGGGCGAGGCGGCATATAACACCGTGGACGCCAGCCTGTGGTACCTCCAGGCCCTCGCCGCCTACGTCCGGCAGGGAGGCGATGCCGCGCGCCTGCGCAGAGACCTCTGGCCTGCCGCTTGCGAGATCGTCGAGCGCTACGCCGCCCCCGCGCGGTTCGGCATCCATGCCGACGCCGACGGTCTCATCGCGGCGGGCTCGGAGGACACGCAACTGACGTGGATGGACGCGCGGACGAGCGATGACCGGCCCGTCACGCCGCGCTACGGTAAACCGGTCGAGGTCCAGGCCCTGTGGCTCTCCGGTCTTGCGCTCATGGAGGAGATGGCGCTTGCGCTCGGCGAAGAAGCGCCCGCGCCCTGTGCCCTGCGCCGGCGGGCACGCGACGCCTTCGAGAACCTCTTCTGGAACGACGAGACGGCGTGCCTCTATGATTGCGTCTTCCCGGACGGGCGGCGCGACCCGGCCATCCGGCCGAACCAGATCTTTGCCGTCGGCCTGCCGCATGCACCGCTTACGGGGAAGCGCGCCACGTCGGTCGTCCGGACCGTTTGCGCCAAACTCTTGACGCCGCGCGGCCTTCGGACGCTCGCACGCGGCGATCCCTCGTATAAAGGAACGTACGGCGGCGGCCCCGACGAGCGGGATGCGGCCTACCATCAGGGGACGGCGTGGCCGTGGCTCCTGGGACCGTACGTGGACGCGCTCTTTAAGGTGGGGCCGCGCGATCGCGCCCGCGCCGAGGCGGGCGAAATCCTGGCGGACCTTCTGGATTCGATGGACGAGGCCGGGCTGGGCTTTCTAAGCGAGGTCTTCGACGGCGACCCGCCGCACCGCCCCGGCGGCTGCATCGCCCAGGCCTGGTCCGTCGCGGCCGCGATTCACATTTGGCGCGTCCTGGAGACGACCGGAGGCGTACCGTGAGGCATTGCGGATTGCGGATTGCGAATTGCGAATTGGCAGGGCGACGGTCTCGGCGCCGGCATGTAGGCCGGGGCGTGCCCCGGCAATCATTCGCACGGGGCGACGCTCGCGCCAAAACGCCGGGGCGCGCCCCGGCCTACATGATGCTCGCTCTGCTGCTAACCGTCTCGCCCGCCTCGGCCCAGGGCGTCGACGTCACCGCCTCCCTCGACATCACCGACGGCTGGGCCCGTGTCGGCGCGTACGTGCCGGTGACGTTCACGGTGACCAACCGGACGGACAAAGAGATCGCCGAGGTGTTTGTTACGACGGGCGGGCCGGTGGACGTGCGCTGCGAGTGGCGCCTGGCGCCCGGCGAGACAGACGCCAAGGTCCTGCCGGTATTCTACACGGGCGCCGACCTGGCGCCGGCGGTTGAGTTCCGCGACGCCGACGGCAACAGCGTCGCCTGCGCAAAAGCCACGCTGCCGCAGGTCCGTCCGCTTCCCGAAGGCAAGGCGCTAGTCGCCATCCAGAAGGGCCTGCCCAACACCATTTACGAGGTCGTTCCTCAGCCTCTGTGGCTTTCGGCAGAGGACCTGGGTCAAGCGTTGCGTTGCGGAGTTTTGGACGTCGTTGTCGTGGACAGGGACCTGCGGCTTCCCGGTGGGCGGGCGTGTCGGATTGATAACTCCGTCTCCTATCCCGGCAACCTGAAGTACGCTCTGTTCCCGGGCGGCGTGGACAGGCCCATTCAGCCCGCCATCTATGGACTTTTCGATTCACGCTCCCGCAGAGCCGGGGACCGCCAACGGCTGTGGCTATGGCTAGGCCTGTTCGTTGTGGCCGTAGCGGCCGGCGGTGTGCTCGTTCATCGGCGAGGCGCGCTCTTTGTGGCGGGATGCATGGCGCTGCTCGCGGCAGGCGCGACCACTTGCATCTGGCTGCTGGCGCCCGCCAACAGCGCCACGCTTCAGGACGCGCGCATCTTCTACGTGGATCCGTTTCCAGCCACGGCAGTCGCTGCATCCTCGATTCCAAGACTGAGGGCGCCCGCGGCGCTGGAGCACGTCGTCCACCTCCAATCGCGTGGAGCGGCTCACGCCTGCTACCGGCTGGGGCAACCGGGCGTCACGCCCCTTCCCTGGCCGGTGCTCGCGGAGGCCCAGGACCTTTTCCGGCAGCAGTTCACGCTTGTTTGCCAAGCGCAAGAGCGGGTCGAGTCGCATGCAAGGCAGATCCTGCTGCACATCCTCGACACGGTTGATCCGCCGTTCGGACTGTCGGTCGATGACGTATCCGTGGAAGCGCTCAGAACGCTGGCGGATAGGCCCGACTGCATCAACGCCGTGCGCGTGGAGGGGCTTCGCGCTACGGATGCGGGCGGCCGGTCGCAGACCCTCGACGCCTGGGCCGTCCAGTGGCAGGCGAGCGAGGACCCGAACGTCGCCTACGCCGGACGGAGCCTGAAGTGGTGGGACGGCGAGCGGCGCGAGGGCGACGGGCCGTTTCTGCTCGCCTGGTTCCACGACCCGTTGCCGGAAGGTGCGGGCGATGGCGGCACGAGGGAGCGCCTGCCGGCGCTGGTCGTGTACGGCGACGCGCCGAAGCAAGAGTAGCCGGGTGCCGGGTGGCACGGCAACGCGCATGCGTGGCCGTGATGCGAGTTCCGGTCCCACGGCCGCCCCGGCGCGCCGGTTTTCACCGCATTGACCACCGCCTAAAGCGGTTCTACCATTAGTGGCGATAATACATCGGGCAAGGGGCCACGGCACGCACGTGAGGAGGCGCAGGCGGGAGCGCGTGAAGGAACTCCAAGACACCCGGCGCACGGTCGTC
>JAUVZF010000029.1 GCA_030602705.1 Planctomycetota bacterium | reverse complement strand
GTGGCAACGATTTCTGGCATGGGACGATTTCCTGCGGCTTGGCCGTAGCGCCGGGGTTTATCCCCGGCGCTGTGTGCCACGGCCGGTCTTGTCCGGCCGTGTGTTGTTCATGCGGCGGGTGGCGCACGCAAGAACACGGCCGGACAAGACCGGCCGTGGCACACGCGCTCTGCGCTACTGTGTGTGGTTGTAGCGCCGGGGTTTATCCCCGGCGCATCCTGGCCGGCGCCGCCGCCAACGGCCGCCGGGCATAAAGCCCGGCGCTACGGGGCGTCGGCCTCAGATCTACGCCTTGATTTGGCCCGCGCTGCCGATATGATGACGGGTCTTGTGGGGTGATGCACGCTCCGTCACGGCAGAGGGCACAGCGCGTGAGCCGTCCCATCGGCATCTTCGATTCCGGCCTGGGCGGGTTGACCGTGGTCCGGGCGATTCGCCGGCGTCTGCCGGCCGAGTCGATCGTCTACTTCGGCGACACGGCCCGCGTGCCGTACGGCATCAAGAGCGGACGGACCGTAACACGCTTCGCTATCGAGGACTGCGAGTTCCTGTGCCGGCACGACCCGAAGTTCATCGTGGCGGCGTGCAACACGGCGAGCGCGGCGGCGCTAGCGGCGCTCGAGGAACGTTTCACGATGCCCCTCTGCGGCGTCATCGAGCCGGGGGCCGCCGAGGCGGTGCGCGCCGGCGGCGGCCGGCCCATCGGCGTCATCGCTACCGAGGCCACGGTTGCCAGCGGCGCCTACCGCCGGGCGATCCTTGGCCTGGCGCCGGACGCCACGGTCCTGGAGCAGGCGTGCCCGCTGCTGGTGCCGCTTGTGGAGGAGGGCCGCTCGGCGGGCGACCGCATCGTGCGGTTGGCGCTTCGGCAGTACCTGGCCCCGATGCAGCAGGCCGAGGTCGCAACGCTCGTCCTGGGCTGCACGCACTATCCGCTGCTCGGGGACGCGATTGCCGACATCCTGGGCCCCGGCGTCCATCTGGTGGACTCGGCCGAGGCGGTGGCCGGCGAGGTGGCGTCGAGACTGGCGGCGGACGGGGCGGCGGAAACCGGCGGGCCGGGTGACGTGCGATTCTTCGTCAGCGACAACCCGCAGCGGTTCCGAGACGTGGGCACGCGGTTCCTCGGCGAACCGATAGGGCCGGTCTCGCTCGTCGCGCCGGAAGACTTCTTCGCAGCCTCTCCGGCTACACCGGCGCGGGCGGAGGACGTTTCGTGACGCGTAGCCTCGCCATCCTGATGACGGCGGGAGCGGTGCTCCTGGCGGGGTGCGGCGGCAAGAATCCGAGCCTCGATGAGTGGGTCAAGTCGAAACTGCTTCCGATGCCGACCTCCGCGAAGGTGGCCCTGGTTCAGAGCCACCTTCCCGACGAGCGCCGCGAGGCCCTCCAGGCCATCGCGAAGGACCGCAAGGCGCTCAAGGAGGAATCGGTCGTCAAACTGTTCTGTCTGGTGGCACGCAGCGACGAAGACGCCTTGGTCCGCGGTGCGGCCGCTCGCGGCCTTGCCAGGATGGAAGGCCGCAACGTTCTGGAAACGCTTACCCACGTGGCGACCAACGATAAGGACCACTACGTTCGCGCCGATGCCGTCCGGTCTTTGGGCCGCCGCGTGCCTCCGGAAGGGATGGCGGCGGTGGCCGGCGTGCTGAAAAACGATTCAGACGTGGATGTTCGAATCGCCGCCGCCGAGGCGCTGCGGTACTTCCGGCGGAAAGAGGCGGCCGAAACGCTCGTGCTGGCGCTCACCGACCGCCGCCTGGCCGTTGCCCGGAAGGCCTGGGAGAGCCTCAGGTACATGACGGGCCAGGACCTGCCGCGAGAAGGTCCGGCATGGACCGGGTACCTGGCGTCGGCCGAGCAGCCGTTCGCACGGTACGGCAAGGCGCCGCCCATGCCGAAAGGTAAGAGCCGCCGGCCGCACTTTACGAAGGGCATCGGCGAGTTCTTCAGCGGCCTGTTCAAGAAAGACCCCCTCGAGGCCGAACTCGAATAACCCCCCGGAGCATTCCGGCATGAAGGCCTGCGTCCTCGACGGCCGCACCGTTGGCGTGGATGCCGCCTACCCGGACCCCGTGGCGGCACAAGGCGAGGTGCGGGTCCGCGTCGGTCTCGCCGGTGTCTGCCGCACCGACCTGGAGATCGTCAAGGGCTACATGGAGTTCACCGGCGTCCTTGGTCACGAGTTCGTCGGCACGGCTTTGGAGGGGCGCTGCGGCGGCCGGCGAGTCGTAGGCGGCATCAACTGCGTGTGCGGCACGTGCGACATGTGCCGCTCGCGCCTGCCGACCCATTGCCGGCGGCGGACCGTGCTCGGCATCCAGGGGCGCGACGGCGTGTTCGCCGAGCAGACGGTTCTGCCTGAGACGAACCTCGTGCCGGTTCCCGATAGCGTCTCCGACCGGCAGGCGGTCTTCGCCGAACCGCTTGCCGCCGCGATTCAAATCGGCCGCCAGATCGCGCTGGAGCCCGGACAGGAGATAATCGTTTTGGGCGACGGGCGGCTCGGACAACTCGTGGCGCAGGTGTTTCAGGCCTGGGACCTTGCGCCGACGGTCGTCGGGAAGATGCCCGATAAACTCGCCATCCTCGACGGATTCGGCATCGCGGCGGTCCATGCCGACGAGGCCGAACCGTCGAAGACGGCCGACGTGGTCATCGAGTGCACGGGCGCAGCCGCCGGCCTGGCGATGGCGCTGGAGTTCGTGCGCCCGCGCGGCAAGATCGTCCTGAAGAGCACGGTGGCCGATACGGCCGGGCTGAACCTCGCCCCCATCGTCGTGGACGAGGTTACGGTCGTCGGGTCGCGGTGCGGGCCGATGGATGCAGCCATCGAGATGCTCGCGGCAGGCCATATTGAGGTCGAACCGCTCATCACGGCCGAGTATCCGCTCGACGAGGCGCTCGCGGCCCTTGAACATGCTGCGACGCCGGAGGCCATCAAGGTGCTCATCCGGCCATAGGAGGTTGCCCTGAAACGCGGTCGAGAGGACGAGGCGGTGCAAGAACCCCTGGCAGTCATCCTGGCAAGCGGCGGCATGGATTCGTGCGTGGCGGCGGCGTGGGCCGCCGAGCGCTACCGCCTCGCCATGCTCCACGTCAACTACGGTCAGCGGACCGAGGCGAAAGAACTGGCGTGCTTTCGCCGACAGGTCGAGCACTTCGGCGCCGAGCGCTCGCTCGCCGTGGACGCCCCGCACCTTGCACAGATTGGCGGCAGCAGCCTCACCGACACACGGGTCGACGTGCCGCAGGACGATGCGCCGGGCGAGGTGCCCAGCACCTACGTACCGTTCCGCAACGCCAACCTCCTTGCGATTGCCGTCTCGTGGGCCGAGACGATTGGGGCAGGGCGGATCGTCATCGGCGCCGTCGAGCAGGACGCCCCGAACTACCCCGACTGTCGCCCGGCGTTCTACGACGCCGCCAACCGTTTGATCGACCTCGGCACGCGGCCGGACACTGTAATCGGCGTCGAGACGCCGCTGATTGACCTCAAGAAAGCCGACGTCGTGCGAATGGGCGCCGACCTGGGCGCACCGTTCCACCTGACGTGGTCCTGCTACCGCGCCGAGGCCGCGCCGTGCCGGAGGTGTGCGAGTTGTCGCCGCCGCGCCGAGGCGTTTGCGGAGGCAAGTGTGGCCGACCCGCTTGCCGGCTGACACCCGTTAGCCGGCGGGTACGTGTTTAGCGTGTCATTCCGAGCGAAGCGAGTCGAGTCCCGGCGCGCCGGGATCGCCGTTATGCGTGTCCGGACGACGAGATTGCCTGCGGGCACTCGGGGTACAGCGCTCCGCTCGGCCGTACGGCCTCGGTCGAATTGTCTCGCTTCGAGAGCACGCTGAACAGGTACGCCGGTGGGCTTGGCCCGGTACGGCCCCGTATGGGCCCGTCGCGCATAACAGGGAAGGCCCGCGCCTCGCTTACAGGTTTCCGCGGCACGGAACGGCCCGACGGCCGGTACTGCCTACCCTGCTAACGGCCGCAAGCCACACCGCCCGCCGAGAGAGTTGGTGTCTCTTCGCGAGGGCTCTTGTGGGCCTTCCAGTAAAGTATAAACGCGCAGGGGGCGTTGTCAAATGGATGAGGCGGAATTCTAAGCAGGAGCGATGAAGTCAATCCGAATTCGGCGGTTGAGTTGGCGTGCACCAAGTTCGTAGCGCCCGTACGGGCGGCCGCCCGTCAGGCCGACGGCGGTTCCACGCCGGGGATAAACCCCGGCGCTACGGCTTGGCGTGCACCCAAGTCCGTAGCGCCCGTACGGGCGGCCGTTGGTCAGGCCGCCGGCGGTTCCGCGCCGGGGATAAACCCCGGCGCTACGGCTTGAACGTCCCTTTGAGCCAGTCGCCGAGGCGTTCGAGGGTCTGGCGTTTGATGACCTCGATCGCAATGTCCGCCAGGCGTTTCGCGAACGCCTGCTGATCGATTCGCGGCCGGTCGATCGTCCCGGTCAGGGGGACGGCAATGACAAGGTCTTTCAGGTACGGCATCGCCGAGGCGGAGACCTTGTAACGCGCGAGCATCTCGGGCGTCAGCGGCACGCCGACGATCACGTTCATCCGTTTGTCCACGCCGATGGCGCCGCCGAACCGCAGGCGCACCGCGTCGGTATAACGCAGGTCATGCTCCTCGATACGGAGGATGCCGCGCTGCATCGCGACCTTGACCGGTCCGAACGTGTGCACGATGGTTTGGTTGTGTCGGCCGGTCGCCTTGAGGAGTTCGCCGAGAGGCCCCATAAGTTCGGTCTGGAAATCGTCGATCCAGTATTCGCCCGTGGCCGTTACGCGCTTCGCAATGGGGGTCTTCTGCTCCTCCGGCAGGTCCTTCTCGCGCGGGTCGTTACCCAGGGGGACAACGAGGCTTTCGATGGCAACCGACAGGTTGCCCTTGGCGCTAACGCTGGCCGCAAGCACCGGGCTGGCGTACCGAAGGTAGTCCCGGACCTGCCGGCCTCCGAGCGGCACGTTGTCGAGCACCTGCAACTGCTGGGCGACGACCAGCCTGGGAACCTCGCCCGAGAGATCCACGTACCCGCCCAGGTTCACGTGGCCGCCCGCCAGTGCCAGGCGGCTCGGATTCCCGGCGTCGGCGGAACTTGCCTGGTCGGGTGAAAGAAAGATCTTCTTCTCGCCGATCCTCCAGTGCACCGTGCCGTCGCCGCCCGTGAGCGTCTCGTACTCGAAACGCTTGACGTCGATTGTGCCTCGGCCTTGGAGGCGTGCGATGCGGCGGTGCCACTGCTCGTGTTCCGTAAGTGGGCCGGCCACCTCGCCGGTGGCGTGCCACGGCCCGGACATCCGAACGGTTGCGGGGAGCGTTTCGCCCAGCAGCGTGCGGACGCGTTGGGCGTCCAGCGTCAGGCTGTACCGCATCTGGAGCAGCGGCGCGTCGTCGGCATGGGTGAACGCCACGCGCCACGAGCCGCTGACCGTCTGGGACTTCATCTTCATCGAAGAGACGTCCCACCGGCGCTTGCCCGTGTCGTAGGAGAACACGATGGGCAAGTGCACCTGCGGCTCCTGAATCGACGTCTTCGACTCCGGCATCCGCAGGTCGAGGTCGGCGATGTCGAGTACGCCCTTGCCCGAAAAGCCGTCGGCACGGGAGGCGACACCGCCGTCGAAGTCGGCCGTGCCGGCCAACTGCACTCCCTCCGGCAGCAGCCCGAACGGGCGGAGCACCTGGGCGAACCGGGCAAGGTCGGCCTTCGCCGTGACCGTGCCGTCGGCCACGGCGCCGGCCTCGTCCGACGGCAGCCGCACCGTGCCACTGGCCTTGAGCGTGATGCCCGGCCCGGTCAGGTCGGCGGCGTCGATTCGCAACAGGCCGTCCTCGGCAAGGGCGGCGGTCGTCTGCAGACGGATGTCGTCGAGGCGCAGGTCGGGTTTGGGTTCATCGCTTTCCTGCGGAACGGCCAGGTTCGTGGCGGATGCAGTGGCGGTCAGCCCGCGCGTGCGGCTGTCGTATGCGGCCTTCAGACGCCACAGGCCGCGAAGCGGATCGGCGGGGCGGCCCTGCAACCTCGCGATGGCCTGGGTGAGCGGCCGGATGGCGCCCTCACCGCCGGCCGTCACGCGCCAGTGCCGGCCCGTCTTGGTGAGGGCGATGTCGGCCTCGCCTTTGAGCGAGCCGGCAATCGTGGCGAGGGACCAGTCTGTAATCTCGACGGCCTTCAGGGCGCGCGCGGCGTCGGCTGGACCGGAGGCAGGTTCCCCGGACGCCTCATTGACGTCGCCAATCAGGTTGGCTTCGGCCGAGAATCGGGCAAGGGGATCCTTGAAGCCGCGCCCGTCGGGCCAGGCCACCTCGAACTTCTCGCCGACCACCGTGAGTTTGGCCTTGGCGATGGTGCGGCGGTCCAGGCCCGGCGAGGCGGTCAGGCGGACCGTGACGTCGCCGGCATACGTCGGCTCTTCGGGCAGGAGGTCGAGCGGGGCAAGCATCCGGGTCAGTGCCGGCAGATTGATCGCAATGACGGCCTCCAGGGCGCCGTCGAGCGTGTCGGCCCCCTCGAGTCCCACCGTCACGGGGCCTTGGACGGTCGCCGAGACGCCGGGGACCTCGGCGTTGATGGAATGAACCGTGACCTTGGCGGCCTCGCCCGGATGATAGAGCACGTCGGCGCGGAGCGCGCCGTTGGCGATTCGCAGCGGCTCGGCCCCAGGTTTGGCGAGCGGCCAGAGGATGTCGGTGACGGCGGCGTCGGCCTTGACGGCGACGGCCTGGTCGAGAGTGCCGCCGGCCTCCATCTTCAGTTGCCATCGTCCGGCGGCGGGCTTGCCGCCGCGACCGGAGGCCCGGCGGGCGTACTCCAGCAAGGTCTCGCGCCAGTCGGGGCCGCCCTGTTCGGCCTCCTCCTGTGGAGGCTGCCCCGGTGCAACCAGCGGGATGATGACCGCGGCCAGGCCGCCGAGATTGGCAATCGTGCCCGTGCCGTCGGCCGTGCCGCTGAATTGCCACGACTGCATCGTCCGCTGGGCGAAGCCCTTGGCGGTGAGCGAGGCGGTGGCGGCATCCAGGTCGAGCGCATCGAGTGTGATCTCGCTGAAGCGGCGCTGGTCGTCGAACGTGGCCCGGCCGCTCGCCGTGAGTGTCGCTCGCGGCTCGGCGAGCCGGCTGCCGCCGCCCAGGTGAAGAACAAGGTTGTTGATATCCGAGCGCAGTACAACCGTGACGCTGGAACGGAGTGTGCCGCTGGTCTTGACGTGGATGACCGCTGCACCCTCGGCGCCGTAGCCTCCCAGGTCGGCGAACCGGCCGACCTCCTCCGTGGCCTTGGCCAGGTCGAGCCGGGCCTCCAGCGTGAACGCTGCCAGCCGTCCGCCGGCCGTCATCCTGCCACCTGCTGCGCTGGCCGTGAGTTCGTTGACACGGAGGCTCTCGGCAAGGGCGAGCCAGCCGGTGGCGGTCGAAGGCTGCCCGTCCGCGGTTTGCCGGTGATCGCGCTCCAGATCGGCCAGCACACGGACCGGCGACATGATGACGCGTTGGCCGCCCCGCGTGCCGCGCACGTCTGTCAGACGAGCGTCAAACTTCAGTTGCGAGCGTTTCTCGTCGGACGCGGCCTCGACCGTGGTACGGAGCGTCCCTGCCTCGACCGTCAGGTCCTCGTGCAGACCGAGCGTCCTGGGCAGCATCCGGGCGATGCGGCCGACCTGGAGCGTGAGCGTGGCGGAGCCGGTGCCCGTGGGCGGCGCGGCGTCGGACGCCGCCAACGCGAACGTGCCGCTTGCCTTCATCGTGGCCACCGGAGCCGCAAGGTCGAGCGCGTTGACGGTAATCAGGCCGCCGGCATACGCCGCGTCGGCCGTGAGCGCGAGCGATTCGAGGGCGGGCGTGTCGCCTTTGAGCAACTCGCCCGCGAGCGAGAGGTCACTGGCCCTGAAGGTGGTCACCTGGAAGGCCAGGTCGCCGTTTCGGGCGCGCGAGAATGCGACCTTGGCCGTGAGGACGCCGCCCCCTTCAATCGGCACGCCGAGTTCGGCGGCGGTTGCCCAGACGGCTGCGACGGGAAGGTCTGTGCAGCGGACGATGCCCTCGGCGCCAAGGGCCTGGATGCCACGCCACTCGGACGCCAGGCCCGTCAGTTTCACTTCGAGCGATGCCGTGCCGGCCTCCTCGCCGCAGCGTATCCGGAGGTCGACCTTGAGGATGTGCCCTTCGTCGCCGCTCTGTAGCCGGGCCTGCGTCACGCGCACCGTCGCGGCGCCGGCGTGGATCACGAGGTCCTTAACCGTGACGGCGTCGGGAACGACCAGCGCCGGCGCGGGCAGGGCAAGGGCAGGCGCCGCGGGGGTCTCGGGCGCCGGTCTCGGCGGAGGTCGTCGAGCGGGCTCAGGCGCCTGCGGACGCGGCTGAGGCGGTGCCGGCGCTTCGGCAGGCTCGGCGGCGGAAAACGCCTCGGCCGCTTGCTTCAGGCCCCGGGGCCAGACCTCGGCCCCCTCGATGTGGATCGCGCCAAGGCGGCTGCGGTTCGTGAGAATCGACAACAGGCCTTCGTCGAGCGAAGCCTCGGTGACGGTCGCGACGCGGGCGCCGTCGGGCATCCGAACCGACAGGCCCCGGACCACCTGCCGGCCGAACCAGGAAAGGCCCCAGCCTTCGGCCTCCACGCGAACGGGCAGCCGCGCGCTGGCGGCGTCAAGGACGTACCGCCGGACGGGGCCGACGGACAGGATCGTGGGGGCAAAGGCCACAAGGAGGACGATCGCCGCCGCCAGCACCAGCAGGCCGCGTCGGCGCCGGCGCCTGGGCGGCCGATCGCCCTGGTCGGCGGGGGGCTGCTCGGCGGCCGGCGGCCCGCCCTCGGCGGGGGCCGGTTCCTTCGATGGCGGCCGCTTTTTCGGCGGCGCTTTGGCGGGGCGCGCCTTCGGTTTCGGCGGCGTTACCTCTTCGGCAACGGGAATCGGCACCGGTTGGGCGACGGGAACGGGCGGCGGCTCGACCGGTTCGGCAACCGGCAGGTCCGGAGGCAGGTCTTCTGCGAGCGGCGTCTTCTCGGAACCGGGGACCGGCTCGGCCGGCGTAGCGGCCGGGTCGTCGGCAGGCGGCCGATCTTGAGAATCGTTTGAGACCATCCGTGCACGCCCTCTCAGAACCCGCGCCTTGGCGCCCGTGGCAGCAGACCTACCGGGCCACTTCCTTCATCGAGACGTTGTCGAAGTAGAAGGTGCCGGGCGGCCAGTAGGCGTAAACCTTCAGGACGACGTACTCGATTTTTGATTGCGCAAGAGTCGGAATCTCGCAGATTCGCACGTTCGATTCCCACGCTTTGCCGGCCGTCGCGCACCGCAGTGCCAGGTACGCGTCGTACACGACGCGCTTCTCGCCTCCCACGTCGGCCCAGCCGCGGATGAACAGTTTCGGGAAGAAGAAGTCGGTGCTCTTGCCCTTGTAGTTGATGCTGACCTTGTAGGCCTTGCCGGGCGTGACGGGGATGGGGGCCGAGTCGTACGCCACGCCGTAGATGCCGGCGACCGTGTCGTACTTGGGTCCGGAGGTGGGCGTGGGCTTGGGCGCATCGTCTGCCTTGGCGCCGGCCTTGTATTTCTTCTGCCACGCTACCCACTCGTCGTGGTACACGTCGGTGTTGATCTTGAGGCACTTGCCGCTCGCGCCGCCGGCCGACCAGAACGTCGTCAGGCCGTCGAGTCTCTGCCAGGCATCGGGCGTCTTGGCGCCCGTCTCGAAGGTGCCGTTCTTGACGAGTTCCGGCCCGCGGGTGGGCGCCTTGGCGTCGGCCTCGGGCGTGGCCGTCGGGACGGGTTTCTTGCGGCGGCCGGTCAGTTGCAGCAGGACGCGGTCCTGAACGGGGTTGACGAGTTGCGGCTCGGCGGCGCGGCGTGTGTCGCTGATGGTGAGGGCGTTCTTGTTCAGGTTGAGGTTGAGTCCGCGGAACGTCATGGCAAAGCCGCTGCCTTCGGGCCGGACCTCGCCCCACAGGCCGATCTTCGCGCCGAAGCGCTGGGTCAAAATCTTCGCCATCTCGGCGGGCGGCGTGTCGAGCGTCGGCATCTGCTTGGCCGCCATCGCCTCGTTCAGGCTCAGCCGTTCGACGACGACCAGGTTCAGGCGCCTGGCGCGCAGACGCAGGCGTTCGGCGAACGCGCGGCCGGCCTTGCCGCCGTCGGGTGAGGAGAAGGGGAAGATCACGACGACGATCTCCTCCGGCTTCGGCGGCGCCTCGGCACGGGCGAGACCGGCGACGGCTGCCAGCAGACACGCCGCAGCGGCCCAGCACGTTCGCATGGGGTCAGTCCTTTCGACGGCGTCTGAGGCTGCGGGCAACGTCGCGCAGGCGTTTCTCCATCGCCTCTTTGGAGCGGACGGCCTGCTCGAACAGGACGGCCGCCACGTCGGACCAGTTGGTCACGACGTGGACGGTCTGAGGCAGGGCCGCCAGTTCGGCCGCCAGTTTCTCGTAATCCTCCGCGTCGTCCTCCGACCAGTCTACGTGGAGGATGAGGATCGAGACCAGGCCCTGCTCGGCGTAGGCCCGGGCGTCGGAGATCTTGTCGCCGATGCCGGCGGCGAGGTTGCGGTAGGTGCGCTTGATGGCGGCGATGCGGTCGGTCTTGTAGTCGCCGCTGCCTTTCAGGAAGCCGCCCAGCGTGCTTGTCAGGACGGGCCCCGTTGGGAAGCGGTTCTCGGCGAGCCACCTCTTGCTCTTCGGTCCGAGGAAATCGGGCCGGTGCGTCAGGTACACGATGGTGCGGGTCTTGGCCAGGCGCTGGAGCACGAGGTTGGCGCCGGCCATCGGCTTGGCGCCGCCCAGCAGGACCCGGGCGAAACCCGATGCCACGACCGTCTTGTCGAGGTCGACGACGACCAGCGGCGTGTCGGCCTTGCGGACGGCGACCAGCAGTTGGGTGTCCTGGATTTTTCTTTCCGGCTGGTCGTCGGGTTTGACGCGGACGCGGACGAAATAATCGCCGCACGTTTCCGGCGCGGTCCAGCGGATGGCGGCGTTGCCGTCACGGTCGCCGGTGGTCTGGCCGAGGCGGCGCTCGCCGAGGTGGAACTGGATTCGCCTGCCCGCCTCGCCGGTCAGGCGCAGCCCGCTTCGCAGGCCGGCCGCCAGCGTCACCTCCTCGCCGGGTTCGACCAGGACGTCGCGGGCCAGCAGGACGGGCCCGAGGCGGTCCTTGAGGTGCTTGAGCAGGTCGGCGAAGCTGGCCCGCGCGGCCGCCGGGCTACAGAGGCAGACGACCGCGACGAGCAGCAGACAGCCCCGCCGTGTGCCTGTCACCTTCATCACGTTCAACCTACGCCGCGCCGAAGGGGCGGTCAATAGTTTTCGCGTACGTGTTTAGCGTCCCACGCGCCACCAAGAGGGTGGCACGGCAGCGGCGAAGACGCGGCCGTGGGATACGTCGCGCCGAGCAGCACACGGTCACGCTGCGCGTGGCCGTGCCACCCGGCGCGCCGAGTGCGGCTGCACGGCCCAAGGGCCGTGCCACCCCGCTAAACACGTACGTTTTCGCAATTCGTGGGGGCCTGAACCTTGACGCAGAGCCGCCCGCGTCGATACAGTGCGGTGCTTTGACGCATCCGGAACGGTGAGATTCAAAGGAGGCCGATTTGGTCCGCAAGGCGCCGCAGCCAGACCTGGTTGACCTTCACGTGCACTCCAGCGCGAGCGACGGCCTCTACTCGCCGCACGACGTTGTCCGCCACGCGGCTGAGGTGGGCCTGGCGGCCATCTCCCTGACGGACCACGACACGGTGGCCGGTGTGCGGGAGGCGATGGCGGCCGGCGAAGCGTTCGGCGTTGAGGTCATTCCGGGGGTGGAGATATCGGCCGAGTTCGAGAACGGGGCGTGTCACATCCTCGGCTATTACATCAACGTGGAGGATGCCGCACTCAACGAAGTCCTGCGCGACGCCCGCGAGGGTCGTGGCGTCCGGAACGCGAAGATTCTGAAACGCCTCAACGATTTTGGCTTTGACCTCTCGATGGACGACGTGGCCTGCCGGGTGGCCGGCGGCACGCTGACGCGGGCGCACTTCGCCGCCGTCATGGTCGAGAGGGGCTACGTCAGGACGTGGGACGATGCGTTCGAGAAGTACCTCGGCCGTGGCAAGGTGGCGTTTGTTCCTCGCCGGCACGTGACGCCGGAGGGAGCGATCGCCGCCATCCGCGGGGCAGGTGGCCTTGCGGCCCTGGCGCATCCGCGGCAGTTGAACCGCGGCGCCGCCGAGACGGACGAGTGGATCGAGCGCCTCGCCGCCGCCGGCCTCGAGGCCGTGGAGACGGCCAGCCCGGACCATACGCCGAACTTCGCGCGCCGCTACCGTGCGGCCGCCGGGCGGCTGGGCCTGCTGGAGGTTGGCGGCAGCGACTGGCACGGCCGCGACGATGCCGGCATCCACCTCGGCCTCGGCCGCGGGACGATGCTCGTGCATTATCGTCTGGTGCAGAAGATGAAGGATCGCCTGGCCGCACGCGGCAAGGCGTAGGTGTAGGCCGCGGCGCGCCGCGGCATTCTTGGCCGGTCACGATGTCTGAGAAGAAAGGAGCCGCCATGTTGAAAGTCACCCGTCGCGTTGCCCTGGCAAGCGTTTGCGTGGTGCTTGCTGCCCTCGTCTGCCGCGCTGCCAAGGGGCCCGCCCCGATCCGGGTCGAGGATTACAAGGAGAGGATCCGCGTGGCGTGCGTGGGTGACAGCATCACGTTCGGCGCAGGGATCAAGGACCGCGGCAAGAACAGTTACCCCGCGCAGTTGGGGCGCCTGTTGGGCGAGAAGTGGGAGGTCCGCAACTTCGGCGTCTCGGGCGCCACGCTGCTGAAGAAGGGCAATAGGCCTTATCACAAGCAGAAGGCGTACGCCGACGCGCTGGCGTATGTGCCCGACGTGGTGATCATCAAACTGGGCACGAACGACTCGAAGCCGCGGAACTGGCAACACAAGGCCGACTTCGTGGCCGACTACAAAGAGATGATCGCCGCCTTCCGGAAGGCGAACGCAAAGGTTCGCGTGTATGTATGTCTGCCCGTGCCGGCGTTTTCCGGCAGGTGGGGCATCGACGACGGAAGGATCAGGAACGAGGTCATCCCCCTGACCATCAAGGTTGTCAGGGAGAGCGGCGCCACGGGGATCGACCTGTACACGGCCCTGAGCGGCAAGAAGGAACTGTTCCCCGACACGGTTCACCCCAACGGCGAGGGGGCCGCCCTGATGGCCGCCAGGATTTGCCGCGTTCTGACGGGCAAGGCGGCCAAGGCGGCGGCGTAGCGTTCCGCCATGCCACACCAGCAGGGCGCCAACCTGGCACGGCTACGGCCCGTGCCGTGGCTGGCTGCTTGCCGGCGATGCGCAGCAGCAAGTCGGCCCGCGCCACCGGCGGCACTGTAGCGGTGCTGCACAAACGAGTCAACGTTCTCGTCCGGCCGGGTGTGACAAGTTTTTCTGGCGAGCGCAGGTGGTTGTAGCGCCGGGCTTTATGCCCGGCGGCCGTTGGCGGCGCCGGCCAGGATGCGCCGGGGATAAACCCCGGCGCTACAACCACCACAGAGGCCAAGCCCCAGGAAATCGTCCCATGCCAGAAACCGTTGCCTCACCCGTCCGGCCGCCATGAGGACAAAAAACTGGATAAGGGGCCGCTGCAGCATCTATAATCCCCCGTCAAGGAGACTCCCGCGTGCGGTTCGCCAAGTTACACGGCGCCGGCAACGACTATATCTATGTGAACGGGTTCGAGACCGACGTGGCCGACCCGTCGGCGTTGGCCGTGCGCGCGAGCGACCGTCATTTCGGCATCGGGGCCGACGGGCTGATCCTCGCGCTGCCCCCCACCGCGGGCGGCGACCTGCAGATGCGCGTATTCAACGCCGACGGGTCGGAGGCCCGGATGTGCGGCAACGGCGTCCGGTGCCTCGCGAAGTTCGCCGTCGAGCGCGGCCTGGCGGAGGGCGACGTCGTCCGCGTCGAGACGCTCGCCGGCATCCGCGACGTCAGGCTTATCCGCGACGGCGACCGCATCGTCGGAGGCAGCGTCGGCATGGGCCGGCCCGTCCTGACGCCGGCCGACATCCCCGTGGCGCTGGAGGGCGACCGGGCCGTCGACGTGCCCATTACCATAGATGACCGCGAGATGCGGATGACGTGCGTCGGCATGGGCAACCCCCACGCCGTCTTCTACGTGGCCTCGGCCGCCGGCTGGCCGCTCGAGACGCTCGGCCCGAAGATCGAGCGCCACGAACTGTTTCCCGAACGGGTCAACGCTCACGTCGTGGAGGTCGTCTCGCGGGAGGAAGTCATCGTGCGGACGTGGGAGCGCGGCAGCGGCGCCACGCTCGCCTGCGGGACGGGGGCGAGCGCGGTGGCCGTCGCAGGCGTCCTGACGGGGCGGACCGGCCGGGCCATCCTCGCCCACGTGCCCGGCGGCGACCTGGAGGTCGAATGGCCGGAGGAGCAGGCCGAGGTCCGCCTAACCGGGCCGGTCGAGGAAGTTTTTACCGGCCGGTTCCCCGACGCCTGAACCACTGCGAATGACGAAACCCGAACGGCGAATGGGCTACGCATCGATCAGGGTTGGGAGCATCCGCACGCGCGGCACGGCTTGCGGGCAAGCCGGGCTCTTCCTGGCGCTGACCGCAGTGTGCATGGCGGCGGCGCTGCTGCCGGCACGTGCCGACACGATCCCCAACTTCACAGCCGAGCAGATGGGCGGCACGCTGCGGCAGATGATGAACGCCGAGCCCCGGAACCTCAACCCGCTCACCGGCAAGGACCTCTACGAACGCCTCGTCAACGTCTACGTGTACGAGCGGCTCATCGAACGGCACCCGGACACCCTTGAATTCGAAGGCCGGTTGGCCGAGCGGTGGGAGGTCTCGCCCGATGGCCGCATCGTCACGTTCTATCTCAGACCGGAGGCCCGCTTCTCCGACGGGCACCCCGTAACGGCCGACGACGTCGTCTTCACGTACGAGACCGTGACGGATGCCAAGATCGACTGCCGCAGCCTCGCCTCCTACTTCAAGGACTGCCGCAAGTGCGAAAAGGTCGACGACCGCACCGTCCGCTACACGTGGAAAGAGCCGTACTTCAAGACGCTCGAGGTCAGCGGCAGTTTCAGCCCCATCCTGCCGAAGCACGTCTACGAGAAGCACGTTCGGGCCGACCCCGAGAGCGAAGACCCCAAGCACTTCAACAAGTTGGTGCAGGGGTTCATCGGGTCGGGGCCGTACAAGTTCGTCAAATGGACCACGGGGCAGGAGATCGTTCTGGCGCGCAACGAGAACTACTGGGGCAAGCCGCGCGCCTTCGACCGCATCGTTTACAGGATCATTACCGACACGCAGGCGTCCGTGCAGGCGTTCCTGGCGGGAGAACTGGACGATTTGCCCATCACCCCGGAATGGTGGGACAAACTGACGGACCACGAGGAGCGAGGCAAGACGTTCCGGATGTACCGATACGCCACCCCCGCGAACGGGTACTCGTATATCGGCTGGAACGGCGCGAAGTACCGGAGCGTGACGAAAAGCGACGGCACGGAAGATCGCATCGCCGAGCCGCACCCCATCTTCGGCGACAAACGGGTCCGCCGCGCCATGACCCACCTCATCGACCGCAAGCGGATCCTGAAGCACCTGTACTACGACGTCGGCCAGGTGGCGACCGGCACGTTCTGGCCGCATGGACCCCAGCACGACCCCGAGATCCAGCCTTGGCCCTGCGACCGCGCGGAGGCGATGCGGTTGTTGAAGGAGGCCGGCTGGGAAGACCGCGACCGAGACGGTTGGCTCGAAGACCGCACCGGCAAACGCTTCTCCTTCGAGTGGACCTTCTCGACCACCGGCGGCGACACGCGCCTTCCCCGGCTGCTGAAGGAGGTATTTCGTCGGGTCGGCATCGAGGTCCGAACCCGGTTCATCGAATGGTCGGTGTTTGTCCTGAAACTCGACAGACGAGAGTTCGACGCCGTCATCCTCGCGTGGGGGGGCGGAGACGTCGAGAGCGACCCGTACCAGATATGGCACAGCGATCAGGTCAGGGACCAGGGCCACAACTTCATCACGTTCCGAAACGCCGAGGCCGATCGCCTCATCATGACGGCCCGCGCCGAACTCGACCCCGTCAAGCGCAATGCTCTCTACTACCAGTTCCACCGGCTTCTGCACGAGGAGCAGCCGTACACGTTCTTCATCGCCCGTGAGAGCCTGCGGCTGATCTCGACGCGGGTGGAGGGCGTGAAGGTGCGGCGGCTGGGAATCGAAAACCAGGAGTGGTGGATCCCGAAACAGAAACGCCCGGGGCAGGGGGGACAGGCGCCGTGAAAACCTACATCCTCAAACGCCTGCTCCTGATGATGCCCACCCTTGTGGGTATTACACTGCTGACGTATGCCATCGTACGCCTTGCGCCGGGTGACCCCGTTGCGGCGATGATCCGGACCCAGGCGGGCGACATCAATCCCAGGGTCTTTGCGAAGGAGGCCGATGCCATCCGCGAACGGCTCGGCCTCCAGGACTACAACATCTGGGGCGACGATCCCGACCACATCGACCTCCTCGAGAAGGTCCTCAACTCCTTCTACGGCTACGGCCGCTGGGTCTGGCACATGCTGCACGGCGATTTCGGCGAGAGCATGAAGTTTCGCACCTCCGAGGGCAGCAAGAGTCCTGGCGGGCTGTTCCTCGAACGGGCTCACATCACGATTCCCCTGAACGTGGTGGCTTCGATCATCATCTTCACCATTGCCATCCCCGTCGGCCTGGCTTCAGCCCGGTACCGGGGGAAGGTGTTCGACCGGGCCTCGACGATCGGGCTTCTCTTGCTGTGGAGCGTCCCGGCGATTCTGGCGGGCACCTTGCTGATCGGGTTTCTTGGTCGAGGCGGCATCGGCCTGTGGTGGTTTCCCGCTTTCGGGCTTCATTCGGCCGGCCATGAGAATTTCGGCTTCGTGCGCTGGACGCTGGACCTCCTGTGGCACGTCACGCTGCCTGTCGTCTGTATGGTGTATGGCGGCCTGGCCTATCTGGCCAAACTGGGTCGGGCGAGCCTGCTTGAGAATCTTCGGGCCGACTTCGTCCGGACGGCTCGCGCCAAGGGGGTGCCGGAGCGCCGCGTTGTGTACCACCACGCGCTTCGCAACAGCCTGATTCCCATGATTACCGTCATGGTCATGATGTTGCCCGCCCTGATAGGCGGCAGCGTCATCGTCGAGAAGATCTTCAGTATTCACGGTATGGGTATGCTGGTCGTCGGCGCCGCCCAGTCGCGAGATCTGTCGGTCATCATGTTCGGCACGCTGCTCTATGGGACGCTGACACTGGCGGCCTTGCTGCTGGCCGACATCCTCTACGCATGGGCCGATCCGCGAGTGCGATTTGAGTGACACGCAGACAACCCGGCCTGCTGCACGCGAAGGCGGCGAGCCGCTGACCGGGCCGCCGCGAACCTACGGCGCAATCGTCTGGGGACAACTCAGGAAGCGCGCCAGCGCCATGATCAGCCTTGCGGTCATCATAGTCTTGGCGCTGGTGGCGATCCTTGCACCGTTCATCGGCGGCGAGGTGCCGATCCGATGGGTCCAGGCCGGCGAGACAAGTTGGCCGATATTCCGCCACTTGACAAACAGCGAGTACGCGGCGATGGCCGGCTTTGCGCTGCTGCTCACGCTGCCCCTGACCGTTCGGCGTCTGCGGCCAAGGTTCGAGCAGATAGGCGCGAGCCCGTGGGTTCGGGGGGTTCTGATTCACGGCGGACTCTGGCTCGCCGTGACGGTCACGTTGGCCGTGTTCCGCGAACCGGAGCGGCGATATGGCTTTTACCTGGAACGGGCGCACGAGGCCGACTCGTCCTGGTTCCCCCTCATCGCTTATCCCCGGCACCCCGGTTACCAGGAGTTGGAGATCAAGGAGCAGCCGCCGTCCTGGCAGCACCCTCTCGGGACCGGGCGCCTGGGAGATGACATTCTCATTGGCATTGTGTACGGCGCCCGGACGGCCATGTCGATCGGTTTCGTGGCGGTCGGCATCAGCATGACGATCGGCGTTCTCTTGGGCGCCCTGAGCGGGTACTTCAGCGGCTGGATCGACCTGGCGATGATGCGCATCGCGGAGGTCTTCATGCTCATCCCGCGTCTGATCCTCATCATCATCATTCTGACGGTTATCCCGACGTGGATTCCACCGGTTTGGGCCGTCGTCGTCGTGCTCGGCATAACCGGTTGGACGGGCTCCTACAGGATGATGCGAGCCCAGTTGCTGCAGATCCGCGGTGAAGACTACATGACGGCCGCCAGGGCCCTGGCCATTCCAACGTGGCGTCTGCTGGTTCGCCACGCTATTCCGAACGGCTTGGCGCCGATTCTCGTCGGCGCAGCCTTCGGTGTGGCTTCCGCCGTCTTTCTGGAGGCCACGCTGGCGTTTCTTGACCTCGTGGAAACCCCCAGTTGGGGAACTCTGCTTGTTGACGGCCGACAGCACCTCCAGGACCTCTGGTGGGTCTGGGCGTCGGCCGGAACCGCTATCTTTGTGACCGTTTTCGTGTACAATCTGCTCGGTGAGGCGATTCGCGACGCCATCGACCCGCGATTGAAGGTGTAGCACAGCGCCGATGACGTGTTAGCCGCCCGTACGGGCGCGTTTAGGGCAACACCGTGGGCAATACCGACAACAACATCCTACTGGGCGTCTCCGAACTGACGACGCGCTTCTTCATCGACGAAGGCGTCGTTTACGCCGTCGAGGACGTCTCGTTCGAGATCCCGCGAGGCCGCACCGTCGCACTGGTCGGGGAATCGGGCTACGGCAAGACGGTGACGGCGTTGTCGATGCTGCGGCTGATCCCGGATCCTCCCGGCCGCATCGTCTCCGGTGCCGTCCGAATGGGCGAGACAGACCTCATGGGCCTGGCCGAAGCCGAGATGCGCAAAGTGCGCGGCAACCGCATCTCGATGATCTTTCAGGAGCCGATGACCAGCCTCAACCCCGTCTTCACGGTCGGCGACCAGATCCTCGAGGCACTTATGCTCCACAAGAAGGTGGACAAGGCCGAGGCGCTTCAGCAGACCGTCGCCATGCTCCGCAAAGTCGGCATCCCCGACCCCGAACTGCGTGTGCGCGAGTACCCGCACCAGATGTCGGGGGGCATGCGGCAGCGCGTGATGATTGCCATGGCCCTGGTGTGCGGGCCGGAACTGCTGATTGCCGACGAGCCCACCACGGCGCTTGACGTGACGATCCAGGCCCAAATCCTGGACCTGCTGCGGCAGTTGCAGGCCGAGATCGGCATGAGCGTCCTGCTGATTACGCACGATTTGGGCGTTGTGGCCGAGACGGCCCAGCACGTGGCCGTCATGTACCTCGGACGCATCGTCGAAGAGGCCGAGATACGCGAACTGTTCGACAACCCGCTCCATCCGTACACGGTGGGCCTGTTCCGCAGCCGCCCGACGCTCGCTCGCGCCGGCGACGCCCTGGCCACTATCCCCGGACAGGTGCCGAGCCCGTTGGCGGTTCCCTCCGGCTGCCTGTTCCACCCCCGGTGCCCGGCGTCGGACGGGGCAAAATGCGTAACAGACCGCCCGCCTCTTGAGCCGAAGAAAGAAGGGCACGCCGCCGCCTGCTGGTACACCGACCGCGTGGCCGAAGCACGCGCACAGGGCAAAGCGCTCTACAAAACATGATACCAAACCCGACAACGACTGAAACCCACGACGTGCTGCTCTGCGTCCGCGACCTCAAAACGCACTTCCCCGTCCGGCGCGGACTCTTCGGCCGCACGGTCGCTCATGTCCGGGCCGTCGACGGCGTCTCGTTCCGACTGGCTGCCGGAAAGACGCTCGGCCTGGTGGGCGAGTCGGGGTGCGGCAAGACGACGGCCGCACGCACCATCCTGCGGCTGATTCCGGCGACCGCGGGGTCCGTGCGATTCGCAGACCGCGACGTCTTTGACCTGCCGGCAGCCGAGATGCGGCGCCTGCGACAGGACATGCAACTCATCTTCCAGGACCCCTACGGCAGTCTGAACCCGCGGATGACGATCGGCGGCATCATCGGCGAGCCGCTGCGCGTCCACGGACGGGCACGCGGACGCGGGCTCCAGAACCAGGTTGCAGAACTCCTCGACCGCGTCGGCCTCAGCCCGGCCTTTCGCAACCGGTACCCGCACGAGTTCTCGGGCGGACAGCGGCAGCGGATCGGCATTGCCCGGGCCCTGGCACTGGAACCGCGCTTCATCATTTGCGACGAGCCGGTCAGTGCCCTTGACGTCTCGATCCAGGCCCAGATCCTGAACCTTCTGGAGCGTCTCCAGAAGCAGTTGGGGCTGACCTACCTGTTCATCGCCCACGATCTGGCCGTCGTCAGCCACATCTCCGACGACGTGGCGGTGATGTACCTCGGGAAGATCGTCGAGCAGGCCCCCAGCCGTCGCCTGTACGAGAAGCCGCTCCATCCCTACACGAAGTGCCTGATGTCGTCGATTCCCAAATCGCATCCGGATGACGTACGCGACCGCATCGTGCCTCGCGGCGAGGTCCCGAGCGCAACGAATCCGCCGCCCGGCTGCCCGTTCCATCCACGATGCCAGTGGATGATGGACCGGTGCAAAACCGGCCGGCCATCGCTTCTGCCGCTGCCGGATGACCCCGACCACGCCGTGGCGTGCCATCTTTATCACGAGGAGACCACATGAGAGCCCTTATCCTGCTCGCAGGGTTGGCGACGGCGCACCTGTTGGTCGCTTCGGCAGGAGCGGCGGAGGCCGAACCGCACCCTCCGGCGCTCGCGCTGCTGCCGCGCGAGGCCATCGCGTTCTTCCTCGTGCCGAGCATCCGGACACTTGAGAAGGGGCTGAAACAGTTTGCCGGCCGGACCGGTTGGCAACTGGGGCGCGGCGAGCAGCCGGTGCTCGACGTGCTCACGCGCCGCACCGGCATCCCGGAAGGCATCGACCCCGACGGCAGTGTGTGCATCGGCTTCATGGACCCGAAGCGCTTCCGGCAGCGTTACACGATCTACGTCTTGCCGGTGGCCGACTGGGACGCGCTGCTCGGGTCCACGCAGGGCGAAATGATGTCGCCCGGCCTGTACGCGCTGACGGGGACGGCGGGCCCGCGGTTTGTCGCGCGCCGGGGCAAGTTCGCGGTCGTCATGAGTTCGATCCGCACGATGGACGCGCTGGCCGGCACGGAGAGCCTGGTCGCGTCGCTGGCGCCCGAAACGCTCGCCCGCGCGAGGTCCGGGTCGCCCATGGTTTACGTGAACATGCACCGGCTGACGCAGATCTACGAGGTCGAGATCGCATCGTGGTTCCGGGCCTCGAGCGGTCAGGTGTACGAGCAGCCGAACGCCGTTCCGTACGCCGACATCCTGGTGTCGTACATGCTGGGCATCGCGTCGTTCATCGACCAGATGGAGACGGCGGAAGCCGTCTTGCGCTTCGGGCCGGAAGGCCTGGCAGCCGACCTCTCGGTCCGATTCGTCGAAGGCGCCGGCGTGGCGGAGTTTATCTCGGCCCAGAAGCAGGGTGGCGTCCAGGTGCCCATCCTGACGGATCGGCCGGTGGCCTCGGCCGTGTCGATTCGCTTGGATCCGCAGAAGCGCACCGAGTTCGCCCTGCGGGCGACGCGGTTCTTCCTCCAATCGGCGCCGCGGCCCGAACCGCTGCCGGAACCCACGAAAGACACCGTGCAGGAGGCCGTTCAGACGTTTGTCGAATCGCTCGGCGAGAACATCACGTTCCTCTCGGCGCCGGCCCGGACGGGCATGGGTGTCGAGAGCGGCGTCAGCGTCTATGAACTGAAGGACCCCGAAAAGTTTCGCCGCGGGGTGGAACTGTTGGCGACGGCGTGGGAACGCCTGGCCGACCAACTGCGCCTCTATCTGAAGTTCAAGGCCCTGCCGGATACCACCGAGATCGCCGGCGCGGCGGTGATGACGTACGTGCCGCGTCTGCGGTTCGGACTCCCCGCGCGGCACGTCGAGTTCCAGAGGCGTCTGCGGATGCTGTACGGTCCGGAAGGCCTCGTCTATCGGGTGGCCGTCGTGGGTAACCATGCGGTGGTGGCGGCGGGGAGCGACCTGACGCTGCTGCGAAGGACGATCGAGCGGCTGAAAATGGGACGCGAGCCGCAGCCCTCGCCTGCGCTGCGCCGTCTCGGCACCCACGTTTCGCGCGATCAGAACGTGCTGGTGGCGCTCAGCCTGCCGGTTTACCTGGGGCAATCGCTGACTCGCGGGGGCACCGCACCCGACCGCATCGGTACGATTGATCCCGGACACGAGTTCGTGGGCATCGGCGTGCGGTTCCGCGGCGCCAAGGCCGAACTTGCAACCTACTGGCCGCACGAGCAGATCCGCCTGGCGCGGGAACTGCTCGACCGGGCTGCCCCCGAGATCAGGGAGATTCCCGACTCGCTCTTCCAGCCCCAGCGCGAAGCGCCGCCGAAACCCGGCGCCGAGACGACCCAACCGTTGTTCGTTCCGGGCGCCGCCCCGCCGCCTGCCGAAAAATCACCCACCCCCGGCGCAGCCGCCGCGCCGTAGGGGAGCGGGTATTGCGGAGGACCGAAGGCCTCATTGCGGAATGCGGCGCGCGGAATCGACGGCGATCCTTTGGCTTCGGGACGCAGTGGCAAGTGACCAGTGACGAATGACAAATGACACATGCCAAATGACCAGTGACCAAAAGGATTGAACTTGACCGCGGCGCCACGTGGCATTACTCTATCCGCATGGCAGGAATCCAACGGGTTGGAGCAAGAGGCCTGGGCCAATTGATATTGTCTGTCTCGAATTCGCTGGGCTGGCTTGGTTATGTGATGAGGGAGCCTTCAAATGGCTGAAACGAAAAAGGGTGATGTGACGATGCGGGTGCGGGTTGGCGACAACGAGGTTGAGGTTACTGGCCCCAAGGACTTCGTCGAGAAAAAGGTGCAGGACTTCCTCGACCAGTATAAGCAGATTGGTCCTGCCCCAAGGGGCCCAAGTGGGGAAGGAGCGCCTGCGGTCGCGCCCGCAAGCACCGGCCGCGCCAAGAAGATGTCCGTAGCGCAGTTCTTCAGGAAGGGGTCCGCCAAGACTGATGTGGGGCGCGTCCTCGCTGCTGGGTACTACCTTGAGAACTACGGCAGGCAAGAGAGTTTCACGACGGCTGAGGTGGCACGCACCATACGCCTTGCAAAGGCCAACCCTCCCAAAAACCCAAGCGAGGGGATGGCAAAGAACATCAGGAAGGGCTTGATTATGCCTTCGGGAGACAAAGAGGGCAAGAGAGCGTATGTGTTGACAACGGATGGGGAAGAGGCCATCCAGGAGCTGCTCAACGCGTAGGGGGTTGCTTAAGTGTCAGCGGCAACCTTCGAATCTTTCAGGTCCGAGCTAAGGGCTTTGCAAGGCATTCTCGGCGAGATCCCCACGAAGACTGTTCGCCACGAGACGGTTCGAGAGAGATTTCGCACGCTTTACCGGGCTTGGGTTTCTACTTTCGGCCCAGCGGTGCAACCACTGCTTTCGAGCAGGCGCGAATTCCACAAGCTGGCTGCTGAGCTGGAAGTCTTGGCAGCGTTGACGACGCGAGTAAAGCCTGTTAGTGAGTATCGTAGGAGGCTCAACCGCGCTATTGCTTTGGCCAACAGTCTCGTGCTCCATTTGCCCCCTGCGAGCTCTCCTAGCCTGGCTCCGCGTACGGCAGTGCCGGAGGAACTCTTCATTCCCGGCATCCCGGACTTGCCCCTCAGCCTCGTGCCTAACTCGCTGCTGGGTTGGCGCAGCAATGTGTCAGCCTTTCTTACCACCCATCCTTTCGACAAGTCGGTTTTCCTGATGATCAGGTACCGAGGGCGAAACAAGAGTCTGATTGCGGCGGTGAAGGGGGCGCTCAAGAAATGTGGCTTCCTTGGTGTTTTGGCGTCAGAGTACGATATCACAGACGACCTCTATAATCCCGTTGCTTGCCTCCTGTGCTGCTCACGCGGCTTGGCGCTATTTGACCAGCCAGAGCCCAAACAGAAGTTTAACCCCAATGTCGCATACGAGCTTGGGATGATGCATCTGCTTGGGCGGGACTGTCTGATACTCAAGCATGAATCGCTGAAAGCCCTGCACACGGACGTTCTCATGAAGCTTTACAAGGAGTACTCGTTGGCCGAGGACGCGGCAGCGCGCGTCCAAAGCTGGCTGGGCAATGGCGCCTGATCTATGAAGGCAACGTACATGCATCATGGTGCTAAGCTGGGCTTCTTGGCTAACGCTTTCTTGGCGAATTGCATCACCGCATCGAAAGACCGTTGATGAGTTCTGTGGCCCTCCTCATCCAACTGACTCTCGCTGGTGAGTCTGTGGCCGGGTGGCTGGCTGGACAAACACACGGCCGGCCAAGGCTGGTTGTGGAACGCGCGTTCTTGGGCAGTCCCGCTGGGAGTTTCTTGCCTATGGCCGAGGTGGTTGTCACACCCCTTCCCGCCCCATCCCGAGAATCTTGTTGACGCGGCGCGCTGGTTCTTATACAGTCCGATACCGGCGGAGCGGGCAGACCTTGGATCTCGCCGGGGTTTGCCCGATGTCTTTTGCGGAAGGTGCGAAGTCGGGGGCAGGAGAAGGAGACTTCGGATGAGTTTCGCCGATGCCGTCAACTACAAGGCGGTTCAAATGTGCCGCCGCGCGGTCGAGATGACCACTGCCGCAGGGTCCGGCCATCCGAGTTCCGCAAACAGCCTCGCCCATATCACGGCCGTCCTCATGTATCACAAGATGCGGTACGACCTGGCGAATCCGTGGAACCCCAACAGCGACCGCTTGGTCCTGTCCGAAGGCCACGCGGTGCCCATCGTCTATGCGGCCTATGCCGACCTGGGCGGCGTCGTCGGGACCGACCCGGCAAACGCCCGCAAGTTGACCGTTGAGGACCTCCAGACGCTTCGCGACATCCAGAGCGTGCTCGACGGTCATCCGAACCCGGCGCTCGGGTTTCCGTTCTTCGATGCGGCCACGGGCTCGTTGGGGCAGGGCATCAGCGTGGCGGCGGGCCTGGGCCTGGCAGCCCAACTGGACAGCAGCGACAGGGTCATCTACGTCCTGTGCGGCGACGGCGAGAGCCGCGAGGGGCAGATCTGGGAGGCACTCGATTTCCTCGCCGACCGCAGCCTGACGAACGTCCGCGTCATCTTCAACTGCAACAAGATGGGCCAGAGCGATTACGTCAGCGGCCAGCAGAGCCACGAGATGCTCGTCGCCAAGGTCAAGGCGTACGGCCTGCACCCGGTCGCGATAAACGGTCACGACCCGGACGCGGTCTTGAAGGCCCTGTCGCTCGCGCCGCCCGAAGGCAAGCCGGTCGTCGTCATCGCCAGGACGGTCAAGGGCTGGGGCGTGAGCGAACTCCAGCAGGTGGGCTACCACGGCAGACCGCTGACGGCCGAGGGGGCCGAGGCGGCGCTGGCGGAGTTGACCCTTCCCGAACCCCCGCCCGACATGCAACTGTGCCCGGCGGCGCCGAAAGGCGAGACGGCGGCGACCGAGAGCGGACCCATTTCGATGCCCGACCCGGATTTCGTGAAACTGGCCGAGGGCACCAAGTTCGCCGACGGCGCTGCCAAGGGCGAACTGGCCACCCGTCACGCGTACGGCCTGACGCTGCTCGCCCTGGGGAAGGCGTCGGACCGGATCGTGGCGCTCGACGGCGACGTGTCGAACTCGACGTTCTCGCAACTGTTCGGCCAGGCGTTTCCGGACCGATTCTTTGAGTGCCGCATCGCCGAGCAGAACATGATCTCGGCGGCCGCCGGGCTGGCGGCGACCGGCAAGATTCCGTTCGCCAACTCGTTCGCGAAGTTCCTCGTCCGTGCGTACGACCAGATCGAGATGGCGGCCTACACGTGCGCGAACGTGAAGATCGTGGGCAGCCACTCGGGCATCAGCCTGGGCGCCGACGGGCCCAGCCAGATGGGCGTTGTCGATACGGCGTTCTTCGGCTCGCTGGCAGGCGTGACGACGCCGAAGGGGCATCCCGGGGCCGTGGTGCTGAACCCGTGCGACGCCATCAGCACGTATAAACTGGTGTGCCTGATGGCCAACTACGAGGGCCTGGCGTACATGCGGACGCTTCGTCCGACGACGCCGCTTCTGTACGAGGCGGACGAGGAGTTCCACCTGATCGGGCAGAAGGTGCTGGTCGAGGGCAAGGACCTCGTGATCGTGTCGTGGGGTTACATGGTGCACGAGTCGCTGAAGGTGATCGAGGCCCTGAAGGCCGGCGGTGTGGAGTGCGGCCTGGTGGACGCGTACAGTCTGCCGCTGGCCGACGATTTCCTGGAGGCCGTCGGTGCGGGCGACGGCGCGATGCTGCTCGTTGTGGAAGACAATTACGGCGGCGGCCTGGGGAGCGCCGTGGCGGTAGCCGCCGGCGAGCGTGCGGATGTGAGCGTATCGACGATGACGCCCGAGCGCATGCCGAAGTCGGGCAAATCGGCCGACGACGTTCTCGCGTACGTCGGCCTGGACAGTGAGTCAATCTGCCGACGGGTCAGGGCGATCCTCGGAAAGGCCTGAGCGGCCGGGCCCATCCTGCCCCCCGCGCGGCGGAGGTTGGCCGCGACCCATCGCGCGCCGCCTGATGAGAGGAACGCGCCGGCCGCAGGAGACCCGAGACCTATGTCCATGACCGATCGCATCATCGGCGACGGAATCACGTTCGACGACGTTCTGCTCATCCCCGCCTACAGCGACGTGGTGCCGCGCGACGCCGATACGTCGACCCGTCTGACGCGCGACATCCGCATCAACATCCCCGTCGTTTCGGCCGCCATGGACACGGTGACCGAGGCGGCGCTGGCGATCGCGCTGGCGCAGGAGGGCGGCATCGGCATCATTCACAAGAACCTCTCGATCGACGACCAGTGCCGCGAGGTCGAGAAGGTGAAACGCAGCGCCAACGGCGTGATACTCGACCCCGTGACGCTTGGCCCGGCGGAGCGTGTGGCGACGGCCCAGCGGGTGATGGACGAGCAGAACATCTCGGGCATCCCGATCATCGCGGGCGGGCGACTGGTGGGCATTCTGACGCGGCGCGACATGAAGTTTCTGGAAGACGAGGAGATGGCGATCTCCGACGTCATGACGCGCGAGAACCTGATTACGGCCCCCCCCTCGACGACCCTGGAGGAGGCCGCGAAGATCCTGCTCAGGAACAAGGTCGAGAAACTGCCGCTCGTGGACGACGCCGGGGCGCTCGTCGGCCTGATTACGATCAAGGATATCGAGAAACTTCACCAGTTTCCGAACGCCTGCCGCGACGAGCGCGGGCGCCTCCGCGTGGGCGCCGCCGTGGGCGTCCACGACTACGAGCGGGCGGAGCGGCTCATCGAAAAGGACGTGGACCTGCTGGTGCTGGACACGGCTCACGGCCACTCGGCCAACGTCATGGAGACGATCAAGAAACTGCGCCGGACGCGCGACATCCAGTTGGTGGCGGGCAACGTCGCCACGGCCGAGGCGGTGGCCGACCTCGTGAAGGCCGGCGCCTGCGGCGTCAAGGTGGGCATCGGGCCGGGGTCGATCTGCACGACCCGCGTGGTGAGCGGCGTGGGCATGCCGCAGATCAGCGCGGTGGCGGCGTGTGCCGAAGAGGCCGAAAAGCAAGGCGTGCCGATCATCTCGGACGGCGGCATCCGTCACAGCGGCGACATTACGAAGGCGCTGGCGGCCGGGGCGTCGAGCGTGATGCTGGGCAGCCTGCTGGCGGGCCTCGACGAGGCGCCCGGCGAGGTCATCATCTACAAGGGCCGCACCTTCAAGGCCTACCGCGGGATGGGGTCGCTCGGGGCGATGGTCAAAGGGTCGGCCGGACGGTACGCGCAGGATGCCCAGCGGCGACGCGGCGAGAAACTGGTGCCCGAAGGCGTGGAGGGACGCGTGCCGCATCGCGGGCCGCTGGCCGACTTCGTGTACCAGTTGGTGGGCGGCGTGCGTGCCGGCATGGGGTACTGCGGGTGCCGGACGATCGAGGACCTTCGGACGCGCCCGCGATTCATGCGTATCAGCCGGGCGGGCGTGCTGGAAGGCCATCCGCACGACATCGCCATCACGCAGGAGGCGCCGAACTACAGCATCGCGACCTTCCCGGAACAGCTGTGACCTGCCGCGCTACAGCCAAACGCGGTGGGTCAGGAGACCCACCGCGCTACACGCGCTACACGCGCAACCCGTTGGCATACCCAAGCGCGAACTGCTGTAGCCCGCGCGTGCTGGCTTACTGGCGGATGGCGTCGGGATACCCCGGTTTCGAGACGCGCTCCTTGAGCGCCTCGAAATAGGCCTTGGCCCTGTCGAGGCAGATGGTGCGTTGGTTGTCGTTCCAGTGCCTGTTGGCGTCGCCGAGGTCGCGAACGCCCTGGATAACGGTCTGGAACGTCAGTTGGGCCCGCTGTTGGACGGTGGTTTGCTGGATGAGTCGCATGTAGGCCTCGACGGCCAGCGAGACCTTCGCCTCGTACGTCGGCTGGTTGGGGGTGGCCGTCGTTCCGGCGGCGACCGCGGCCAAGCCGGATTCGCTCAGCGCAAGGCACAACTGCCGGTAGGGCCCATAGTTCTTCGGATCCTTAAGGTAGGCCATGGCCTGGTCGTACTCGGCCTGGCTTTTGGGCCTCCACTGAATCTCCTCCTTCGTCTTGACTATGCCCACGAGGTATTGCAGGGCGATCATCCGCGCGTGGACGGCGTTGGTCAGTTCGGCGTCGCTCCTGATGCCGGTGTCCCTGAGATACTCGACGACCTCGGTGGGCACGGCGTACAGGCGGTAGGCTTCCTGGAACTGTCCGTGGTTCTCGTGTTTTCTGCCCTCGGCGAGTGCGTTGGTGAATCGTTCCCTGGCGGCCGCAATCTGGCCGGTGTGGTAGGAAGAGGCGATGAAGTAGGTGATGATTGCCATGAGTATCAGGAAGACGAACGCGCCTATCAGGACGCCAGCCTTGCCGCCGGGCGTCAGTCGGGTAAACCAGTTGCCGCGCGCGCCGCCGTACATGATGCCAGTCGAAGCGGCCGAGGCGGCGGATGGGCGGCCTGTGGCGGCGGGCTGGGCGGTGGCGGTCGTCGGCTGCGCCGTTGGTACGACGGCATCCATCATGATGGTGTTGCAGTGTGGGCAGATCTGGCTGTCCACGGGGACGTCCTTGCCGCAACGTTTGCAGCGGCGCGAGGTCCGCGTGGTGGCGGCGGCGGGAATCTCAACGCCGCGCCCTTTTCCGCTGGGCACCTTCAGGCTGCGCCGGCAGTTCGGGCACGTGACGACCGCGCCTGCGCGGTCGGACTCCACCACCATGCTCCGTCCGCAGGGACACCGAAACAGAATTGACATCGTGCTCTCCTTTGGGTGCGGTTGACCCGTTTGGCTCCCGGTCCTGCTTTGTCAATTCAGGGCACACGTCCATTGACGTGGCGCGGCCCGTACGGGCCGCGCGGTCCGTACGGGCCGCGCTTCCGGTTTTCGTCAGCCGGGGCGAAGTTGACAAAGCAGCACTAGATTTGTCTTTCACCTTGGGCGGCGCCGTCGTCGGCTGCCTCGGCCGCCGCAACGTCTTCCGGGGTCCGGCCTTCGGCGTTGCTCGAATCGACCGGCAGGACCACCGTGAAGGTCGATCCGCTGCCGATCTCGCTCTCGACCGACACCGTTCCGCCGAGCAGGCCCGTCAGTTCTTTTACGATCGACAGTCCCAACCCCGTACCACGATACCGTCTTGTGTAGCCGGAGTCCAGTTGTGTAAACCGTTGAAACACGCGAAGTTGCTGGTCGCGTCCGATGCCGGGCCCGGTGTCGATGACCGCAAACGCCACCCGCTCGTCCTGGACGGGCCGGATTTTGAGCCGGACCTCGCCTTCCTCGGTGAACTTGATGGCGTTCGACAGGAGGTTGTACAGGATTTGCTGCACCTTGGTCGGGTCGGTGGTCATGGCGGGGGTCTCGGGATCGACCTCGTAGGCGAGGTTCAGGCCGCTCTCGGGCAGCATCGGCCGGACCATGTTGCAGACAACCTCGGCAAGGTCGCGTGGGGCGGTCTTGGCGCAGCGGACCTGTAGCCGGCCGGACTCGATCTGTGCCAGGTCGAGGAGGTCGTCGATGAGTTCGAGCAACATGCGCCCGCTCGTCAGGATGTTCTCGGCGTAGCGGCTGAGTTTGGCCTCGTTCTTGACGGGCGCCGAATCGCTCAGGACCTGGGCGAAGCCGATGATCGAGTTCAGCGGCGTTCGGAGTTCGTGGCTCATGGTTGTGACGAACTTGGTCTTGACCTGGTTGGTCTCGAACAGGGCGACGTTGGCTTTGGCGAGTTCGTCGAGTTTGGCGTCGCGGGTTTCGGTGGCGGCCCGCAGGTCCGCCTGGGCCTTCGAGAGTTCGTCGAGCATGTGGTTGAGGGCGTCGCTGAGGACCTCGAGTTCGTTGCCGGTGTCGATCTCGCTTCGGACCTGAAGGTCGCCCTCGCTGACACGGTCGGCCACGTCCCTGAGATGCCGGACCGGCCGCACCACCATGTAGCGGAACAGGGCGCCGAAGATGACCATCGACACGAGGACGACCAGGAGCGCGGCCGCAACGAGGGTAAGCCGGTTGGCCAGGAGCGTGTCGAGGCGATCTTTGACGTCGAGTTCCACGACGATGGCCCCGATGAGTTCGTCCTTTTGGTACTCGTTCTGGTGACAGTCGAGGCACTCGCCCTCGGTGCAACGTAGGGCCTGGGCATAGAGAAACGATTGGCCGACGGTCCGGCAAAGGCTCACCTCCTCAGGGTGATTCAGGAAGTTGTCGACGGCTTGGGCCTCGAAGCCGGCCAGCGAGGCGGGGGGCCGCTGGCGCTGGTCCGGCTCGGCCGGGGCGATCTTGATCAGCCGTGCCCCTTTCTCGCCCTTGGGTTTGCCGAAATGCCGGAGCAACTCGGCGCGTTTGGCCGCAAGTTGCCTGGCCTCGTCCGACGGCTTGGCGCCGGGCGGCTGCTTGGCGGCAGCCGGCGGGGCCGCGAAGGCGATGGCGTGGATGTTCTGGAGATACGCCCGGGCCGTCGTACGGGCGCGGCCGGGGTCGCCGGAGCCCGCGGAGCGTTTCATCTGCCACCACGGCCATCCGAGGCACGCGGCGACGGTCAGGAAAATCAGCAGCCCGAAGATGAGGCGGCTCTTGCGCTCGAGCGTGGTTCGTGAGGCTTGTCGCTTCGCCATATCGGATTGTCCGCGACTAAGGCGGGTTCCTCAACTTTGGGCAACGGGCCGCTAAGCAGGAGCGAGAAAGTGTTTCCGAACAGCCGTAGCGCCGGGGTTTATCCCCGGCGGGGAACCGCCGTCGCCCTGACCAACGGCCGCCGGGCATAAAGCCCGGCGCTACGGACTTGGGTGCACGCCAAGTCAGCCGCCGAATTCGGATTGACTTCATCGCTCCTGCTTAGTTTCATAGCGCGGCGGGCGATCCTGCCGCCGCGCGAAGCCCGGGTCGGTCCGCTCAGAGCAGGCCGTAGTCTGTCATCGCCTGCCGGAGCGTCTCGGCTGCGGCCGGCGAGAGGTCGGTCATGGGAAGCCGTTTTTCATCCGACTCCAGCAGGCCCGTCCACTTCATCGCCGTCTTGATGGGAATCGGATTGGTCTCGACGAACATGGCCCGGCACAGTGGGAAGAGTTTCCGGTGAGTTTGCTCGGCGGTTGCCACGTTGCCGGCGAGCATCGCGTCGGTCAGCGTCTTCACGTCCTTCGGCACGAGGTTGGCCACGACGCTGACGACCCCTTTGGCGCCGATGGCCATCAGAGGAAGCGTCAGGCTGTCGTCGCCCGACAGGACCGTGAGATCGCACAGCGAGAGGATCCGGCTCGTCTGGTCCATCGAGCCGGTGGACTCCTTGATGGCGACAACCTGCTCGAGTTCGGCGAGCCGTGCCACCGTCTCGGGCGTCATCGAGATGCCCGTCCGCGACGGGATGTTGTAGAGGACCAGCGGCAGGTCGCACGTCTCGGCGATCTCGGCGAAGTGCCGGTATAGGCCTTCTTGGGTGGGCTTGTTGTAGTAGGGGCACACCTGGAGCGAGGCGTCGGCGCCGACCTGGCGAGCGAAGCAGGTGAGTTCGACGGCCTCGGCGGTGGCGTTTCCGCCCGTCCCGGCGATGACGGGAATGCGGCCGTCGGCGCGCCCGACGATGGTCTCGATGATTCGCTTGTGCTCATCCATGTCGACGGTCGGGCTCTCGCCGGTCGTCCCGACGGGGACGAGGCCATCGGTGCCCTGCTCGACGTGCCAGTCCACGAGCCGCTCGATGGCCGCGTAATCGACCTGGCCGCCGGCCAGCGGCGTGACGAGAGCGACAAGCGTTCCCTTGAACATGCATTTCTCCCGTGCAAACGGTCCGCTGTAAGAGTCCATTTTACCGGCCGGCGACGTGATGTCCAGACGTTGCGACGTGCTGCGTGCGGTGGGCGCCTGCGCCAACTCGGTTCCTGCCGATGGTCGGCGGCGTGTGTTCTCTTGTGGCGCGCCAGGCCTCCGGGTGGTCAGCCGCCGGCCTGATCCGGCGACGCTGGTGGCGGCACGCGCGGCGCAACCGGCTTCTTGAACACCTCGTTCCAGTCGAGTCGCCCCGTGGCCTGCATCAGCACGAACAGCGTGATGATGGCCACAACCACGATCGTCAGACCGGTCCAGCCGACCCAGAAGAAGGCGTAGCTGAAGCCCACCAGGTACACCAGTTGCGCCAGGCCCGCGTACACGACCGCGAACTTCGCTCCTGCCACCAGCCGCATGTACGAGACCACCAGAAACGCGCTGGTGACCGCACAGATCCAGAACGCGTAATGGACGTCGATCTTGTCCACCAGGTACGCCATCAGGATGTGGAACGCGAAGAACCCCGCCGAGATGAACAGGTAGTGCATCGGATGCAGCGGAATCTTCTTCAGGATCACGATCGTGAACATCACGGTGAAAAAGAAGAGCAGGCTGACGGGCGCGTACAGCGCCATGCGTGCGGCAATGGGACCGGCGTTGGTGCGGGCCGGCATCTCGATGCCGATTCGCTGGCGGGTGCTGCGGTTCTCGAACTTCCAGACGGCCTTCATGCCGCCGTCGGTCTGTTGGGCCGGGTCCGGCGTTGGGCTGGCCGAGCCTTTCGGATAGTCGATCTCGGCGAAGTTCGTCGTGGCGGTCAGCGAGAAGTTCTTGAGCATTGTGGTTTCGTCGCTGCCGTGCGCCAGGTCGTACTCCCACCGGTCGCGCCCTTGCGTCCGGTAGGTTACGGTGACGGTGTGCGGCTGGTCGTCGGCCGTGATACGAACGCTGAGGGCGTCGGCCGTCATGACGTGCGCCAAGTCGCACGGCTTGCCGTCCAGCGTCACGGCCAGGTTCTCGAAGCCGGGCGTGTTTGCCGGCAGGCAAAACAGGAAGTTGTCCGGCGACGCCTGACCTGAAGGGCGTGTGATCGTGTAAGTGCCCGTGAACTCCACGGTGTACGTGGTGAACCAGATCAGCCCCTTGTAGCGGTGCTGGTGGTCGAACGCCACGGTGATCTCGCTGGCGTCGGGATCGGGGGAGGGGGCGGACTGCACCAGGCCGGACGGTCCCCAGAGGGCATCCATTTCCTTGCTGAGCGATCGGGTCAGATCGTGCGTGCGGTACTCGATCGTCCCGCCGAGGATCAGCCACGCCACGCTGACCGTGCAGAAGATGACAACGATTACGAAGAAACGGAACCCCGTCATGACCGACTCCTTCCTGTGCCGGCCGGCATCAAAAGCCGACCGTGCGGCGGACGTGGCAGTGGGATTATCAGGTAATGTTGCGGCGTCTCGTCTCCATGTCAGGCGAGCGGCGATTCAATCAGGCGCACCATCTCGCGCACCGCTTCACGCAGACCGACGAAGACGGCGCGGCTGACGATGCTGTGGCCGATGTTGAGTTCTTCCATTCCTGCGACGGCGGCCACGGGGCGAACGTTCGTGTAGTTCAGGCCGTGACCCGCGTGCACGGTGAGGCCCAGTTTCTGAGCCTGCTTCGCGCCGGCGACGACGCGGGCCAGTTGCCGGTCGCGCTGGGCGCCTTCCGGGGCATTGGCATACTCCCCTGTGTGGAACTCAACCGCCTCGGCCCCCGTGCGTGCGGCCGCTTCGATCTCCTCAGGGGTTGCATCGATGAAGTGGCTGACGACGATGCCCGATTTCTGAAGCCGCTTGACGGCCGCCGTGATCTTCTCTTCCTGGGCGGCCACGGCCAGTCCGCCCTCGGTCGTCAGTTCCTGGCGGCCTTCGGGTACGAACGTGGCCTGGTCGGGCCGGACGCGGCAGGCGACGTCGAGCATCGCATCGGTGACGGCCATTTCGAGATTCAGTTTGACCTGGACCGTTTGGCGCAGCAGTTGGAGATCGCGGTCCTGGATATGGCGTCGGTCCTCGCGCAGATGCACGGTGATGCAGGCGGCCCCGCCCAGTTCGGCCTCGGCAGCCGCCCAGACGGGGTCGGGCTCGACGCCACCACGGGCCTGGCGGATTGTGGCGACGTGATCGATGTTTACGCCGAGATGCGGCATCGCGTCTTCCCGCGCGGGCGCCAGGGCGCGCCGGGCATCAGTCCCGGTGATATCCCAGTTTCTCCAGCACACCGAGCAGTTCGATGACCGAGATGCGTTTCAGGCCGTGTTCCATCTTGTAGACGTCGATGGCCCACTGGAGTTCCTTGGCGGCGGGAGGGACGGCCTCAGCGTCTTCGGGCGTCGGAAACTGACGGCGCTGCATCACCTCCGGGCTGACGCCGCGAACCGTACCGCCAACGACCTGACGGCGGTCTGTGAAGGTCTTACCGATGGTTCCCTCCTCCACGAAGTCCGGCAGAGGATCTCCTGCCGACGTGCTTGGCGTTGGTTCGTTGCCGCCCTAATGTTTTTTGTGTCGTCGTTTCCATCGCATGTGCCTTTTCTTGCTGCCGACCTTACGGCGCCGTCGATGCTTGGCCACGCATTCACCTCCCGATTATGGTTTGACACAACTCGGATGCCTTGTCGAACCGCGTGTTTAGACCACAACCCGGGCCGAATGTCAATGCCATTGACCGGCTCAGCCGTCCGTTCGCCGTTGCACGAAGCGGCCGCCGGGCAGCGCTCGCACCAGGCCTTTGAGTTCCAGCAGCGTCAGTGCGCCGCTGGCCTTGGCAGCCTCCAGGCCCGCCCGCGACGCCAGGACATCGAGCGGCGCCGGCTGCGTGTCGAGAACTTCCATCAACCGCGCTTCTTCCGCCGAAAGGTTCGCCTTCAGTGAGAGCGTTTCCTGCCGCGGCGCGTCGGCGCCCGCGGGGGCCGCGATCTCCAGGTCCGGGAACTCCTCCAGCACGTCGGCGAGCGACTCGATGAGTTTCACTCCGTCGCGGATCAGGCCGTGGACGCCGGCCGCCCCGGGGGCATCCACGCGGTTCGGGACGGCGAAGACCTCCTTGCCCATCTCGCCGGCCAGGCGCGCCGTGATCAAGGCCCCGCTTCGCCGGCCGGCCTCCACGACGATGGTGCCGAGCGACAGGGCCGCCAGGAGGCGGTTCCGCCGCGGAAAGTTCTCGGCCGCCGGCCCGACCGTCATCGGGAACTCGCTCACCAGCGCGCCGCGCTCGATGACCGCGTCGGCCAGGCGGGCGTTCTCCGGAGGATAGACCGACGCCAGGCCGTTGCCCAGTACGGCGAGCGTCCGGCCGCCGGCGGCCAGCGCTCCGCGATGGGCCGCAGAATCGATGCCGCGAGCCAGACCCGAGACCACCGTGAACCCCGTCCGCGCCATGCCGCCGGCAAGACGCTCCGCCTGGTCCTGGCCGTACAGGCTGCACTTGCGCATGCCCACGATGCTGATGGCCTGGGCGTCCTCCGGCACGATGGAGCCCTTGACGTACAGGACCGGCGGCGCGGCGAACAGATATGTGAGGGCGACCGGGTACTCCGGGTCGCCGCGAATGATAACTGCTGCGCCTGCGGATGCGGCGAGCTCGAGTTCCGCCTCGGGGTCGGCCTGCTGGATACTGGAGCGGATCGCGCGGGTCTTGGCGTGTCCGAGGCCCTTCACCTCGGCGAGTGCGGCGGCGCCGGCTTCGGCTGCAACTGCGGCGGAACCGAAATGCTCGACGAGCGCACCGTACAGGCGCGGGCCGATGCCCCTGGTCAGGTGCAGCCGAATCGTCGCCAGCCGTTCGTCCTGGTCCATCCACGGTTATCCTGTGTCGGCGTGTGGCTTCACTTCTGCCGGGATCAACAGCCGGCGGCGAGGCAGCGAAGCGCCTCGCGGATTTCGTCGTCCGTCACGTCGTCGGTGTCGCAGACGGCGCCGATGGTCTGCGGCAGGATGAACCGCAGGCGGCCGGACTGGGCCTTCTTATCGTGCCGCATGATCTGGAGGCACCGCTCTGCGTCCGGCGGCGCGTCGAGGCCGACGGGCAGGCCGAAACGCTCGAGCAGCGTGCGCTGGCGCTGGAGGAGTCCGGCCTCGGCGGTGCCCCGCGCTTGGGCGATTCGGGCTTCAGCCATCATGCCGAGGGCGACCGCGCGGCCGTGGGTGACGGCGGCGCCGCCGAGTTGACCGTCGGCTTCCATCGCCAGGCTCTCAAGGGCGTGGCCGACGGTGTGCCCGTAGTTCAGGATCCGCCGCAGGCCCCCCTCGCGTTCGTCGGCCATGACGACGTCGGCCTTAATCTCGACGTTGCGGGTCACCACGTCTTCGAGGACGGCCGCGTCGCGGGCGAGGATTCTGTCGGCCTCGGCTTCGAGCGTGTCGAACAGTGCGGCGTCGCGGATAACGGCGTGTTTGACGACCTCTGCCAGGCCGGTGCGCAGTTCCTCCTGCGGCAGGGTCGCGAGGGTCGTCACGTCGGCCAAAACGGCGGACGGCTGGTGGAACGCGCCGATGAGGTTCTTGCACTCCGGATGGTCCACGCCGGTCTTGCCGCCCACGCCGGCGTCCACCTGCCCGAGCAGACTGGTCGAGACGGCCACCCACGCGATGCCGCGCATGTACGTGGCCGCGACGAACCCCGCCAGGTCCGTGACGACGCCTCCGCCCAACCCGACGACGACGGAGCCGCGGTCGAGGCCCGCCTTCAGCATGGCCTCGTAGAGTCGGCCGGCCCGCTCGAGCGTCTTGGACGCCTCGCCGGGCGGGACGACGACGGCCTCGACCTCCAGGCCGGCGGCGCGCAGGCTCTCCATGGCGGGGTCGAGGTAGTGGCGGGCGACGTTCTCGTCGGTGATGAGCGCGGCCTTAGGGCTCCGGCTCGCCGCCTTTGCCTCCGTCCCCAGCGTCGGCAGGAGGTTCGACCCGATCCGGACGACGTAACCGAAACCGGTGAATTGGACGTGCACCTGCTGCATGAATCTTGGCCTTATTCCGGTGTCGAAGCCAGAGAAACGCCAGTCCCAGGAGGACGACCAGCGCGACCATGAAGGCGAGCAGAATCTTGTCTTTGCTCATGCCGGTGCCCGGTTGAAGGTCGGCCGGGCCCCGTTCTTCCAGTTCCAGCCGCCGCGCCACCAGCATCGGAGCGAACCCCTCGCCCTTGGTGCCCTTGTACCGGCGGACCTTGTAGAAGTAGCCCTTGACGCGGACCGTGTCGTAGACCTCCAGGTAGTTCATCGGGTCCTCAAGAACGATGACCGTGGCGACGGGCCGCTGCTCGGTCAGCGGGAGTTCGCGGAGGTTGCACTCGTAGAGCGTCGGGATGTCCTTCCGCAGTGCCAACACGGGCGTCGTGAACGGCGTCACCATCAAGTAGGCCCCGCGAATCGTGACGGGCTTGCCGCGATGGGCCGACGGCATCGCCAGGAGTTGCGGATAGCCGGTGACCATATCGTCGGGCTGGAGCATCTCGGGCGGTATTTTGGAGACCTTGTGGACGACGTACCAGAACGCCGATTCGTCATAGTCGAACGTCCGATCTTTGACGTCGCTCAGCAGAGCCTCTCCCTTTTCGAGCGACATGTCGTAGCGTTTGAGGATGGGCAGGTCGCGGATCTCGTCGAGGGTCATCTCGCGCCTTCCGTCTCCGATGGGTTTGCCCGGCGGGGTTTTCTTCGAGGTCGATTCGGCCTTCTCGGCCGTGGTCGCGGCGTCTTCGGCGTTTACGACGACCTCTTTCCTGGTGGCCTCGGCCACGGCCGCGTCCTTCGCCGTTTCAGCCGCCGCTTTTTTGCCGAGAGCGGCATCGTTGCCCGCGGGCGTCGATTCGGCTCCGAGGGCCGGCGCCCCGGCGCCGAACGCCAGCAGCAGAAGCGTGAGGCCGAGGGCCGGGCGGCGCGAGCGCGTAACGTTCTCGTGTGTCGCGTTCATTTTCCGGATCTCCCGCGTCGATTCTAAACCGCCCTTCGGGGGCGGTCAAAAGGAATCCGATTGCGTCCATCCCATAAGACGGATGCCGCGGGCGTTCGTTGCGTGAAGAGTGGGTCAAAAAAGAGGTTCATGACCCATTTGTGGGGACCTCAGCCCGAAGGGCTGAAATCCTCAAGCCCAGGGCAACGCCCTGGGTTGGCGGGTCGGCCCCAGAGAAAGGAAGCCCTGAAAGGGCGCCACAGGGCTGTTTGTAACGCCCTTTCAGGGCTTGTCATTCGCCATCTTCTCCGAGCCCCAGGGCGTTGCCCTGGGCTGACGAATTGGAGCCTTTCAGGCTCCCCGCTGTTGGGACAAGAACCAAAAAAGAGACGCCGCGGAGCCTTCCGCTCCGCAGCGTCTGGGACGCCAGTTGCGTTTTGCAGTCCCGCCCCTCATAGACTGCCCAACGTTTCCTGGCGCCGCCCTCCTGAGAACCCCGCCTCCCGGCACCGCCAATCGTTCCCAACAACACGGGCCCGTGATTCACTTTTCGCTCCACCCTAATTGTTCGCACGGAGAGGGGGGCACGGCAACCCCTTGCGCAGGTTTTTCTGGTATCTTAATAGGGGGCGCTCGGGCTGGTATAATCGCTGGACTGCCGGCGCGGGCCTGGGAGACTTGCATGGCGCAGACCGACTACGAAGCGGCGCTCGCGTACCTGTTCTCGGCGACCGACTACGAGAAGATGCAGCGCGTCCGCTACAACGCCGACACCTTCAGCCTCGACCGTATGCGCCGGCTGCTCGACCTGCTCGGCTCGCCGCAGCGCCGCCTGCGCACCGTGCACGTGGCCGGTACGAAAGGGAAGGGCTCGACGGCGGCGCTGGTTCATGCGGTGGCGATGGCGTGCGGTCTGACGGCGGGGCTGTACACGTCGCCGCACCTGGTGGACATCCGTGAACGTATCCGAATCGGGGGCCGGGACATTGGACGGCACGAACTGGCAGCGCTCGTTGAGGCTGCCCGGCCTCACGTTGACCGCCTCCGGGCCGAAGCCGACGCCCCGACGTTCTTCGAGATCTTCACGGCGCTGGCGTTCGGGCATTTCGCCCGCGCCGGCGTGGACGTGGCGGTCGTTGAAGTCGGATTGGGCGGGCGACTCGATGCCACGAACGTCCTGGCGCCCGACACCGTGGTCATCACGGCCATCAGCCTGGACCACACGCTGCAACTGGGCGACGCGCTGAGCGCCATCGCAGCCGAGAAGGCGGGGATCGTCAAGCCGGGCGTTCCGGTGGTCTCGCAGCCGCAGCCGCCCGATGCCATGGCGGTCATTGAAGATGTCTGCCGCGCGGCCGAAGCGCCGCTCGTGGTGGTCGGCCGCGAGGTCACCTACACGTGGTCCCCCGCAGAGGAAGCCGGCCGCCTGGGATGCGAGGTGACCGTTCGCACGCCCGATGCGTTGTACGACCGACTTTTCGTTCCGCTGATGGGCGAGCACCAGGCGGTCAATGCGGCCACAGCCGTTGCCGCTGCCGAGCGCTGCGGGCCGCTCGCCGAACGTCTCTCGCCCCGGGTCGTGCGCGAAGCGCTGCGGCAGGTCCGGTGGCCCGGGCGCATGGAGCACCTGCCGGGTAAGCCCGAGATGGTCCTCGACGGGGCCCACAACCGGGCGAGTATGAAGCGACTCCTCGAGGCGCTCGCGAGGCACTTCCCGGCCAGGCGGACGGTCATCGTCTTCGGCTCGGCGGCCGACAAGGATGTTGACGGCATGCTCGGCGTGCTGGCGGAGCGGCTGCCCGACTCGCCGGTCGTCTTCACGCGGACCGACAATCCGCGAGCGGCCGACCCGGCGGACCTGGCCGAACGTTTACGCGCGTGCGGCGGGACGGCCGGCGAAGCGGCCGGCGACGTGGCAAGCGCCCTCAACGTGGCCGCCGAGAGAGCAACCGCCGACGGCCTCATCGTGGTCTGCGGATCCCTCTACCTGGTGGGAGAGGTGAAGGAGCACCTGGCGGACGCCGACGGCTGAGTGCGTTCCGGCGTGTGGAGTGCATAGCGCGGTGGGTCGGGAGACCCACCGCGCAACGTGCGCATAGCGCGGTGGGTCTCCGGACCCACCGCGCTCCAGTGGCGACCTTGCCGCTCCTGCGTGCGCGGTGGGTGGGGACACCCACCGCGCAAAACTTGTCATCTCACCGTGCGAGGCACCCTCATTGCGGTTTCACGAGCAGGCGTACGGGCGCACCGGCCTTTGCTTCAAGCGGCAGGCCGTCGTGCAGTTGCTTGCCGGTGTGGGTAGCGGTCTCGCCGGTCGTCAGGTTGCGGACCACGTAGCGGCGGTCGAGTTCGACGGTGAACCATTCCGGCAGCGTATTCATGCGGGGCCAGTCGCGCTTGAAACCCATGGTCAGGCGGTGACGGGGAACGTCGAAGACGAGTTTTCCGGCCCACGCCTTCTCGGCGGTCAGGACGACGGCGAGGCCTTCTTTCGTCTCGGCGGCACCGAGCGTGAGGCCCATTTGCCACGGGCGCGCGAGCAGCCCGCGCGTGTGCATCAGTGCGTGCATGATGACCGTCCGCACGCCGTTGGACTGAACGCTTATCGTGCCCCACAGTTTGGCGGTCTCGAGCGGCTCGGCCGACCGGGCCACGTTGGAGGCCATCTCGCGGTCCACCCACGCGAAGCCCTCGGGCACGGGCACGCGGTTCAGGCAATAGATTCCGCCTTCGATGGAATCGGCGAAGCCGTCGATGGAGGAACCCTCCCACGGGTAGTTCCTGTAGCGTGGCTTGGCCAGGTTGCGGAGCGTCTGGGCGACCCGCTCCCTGTAAACGGCTTTGCCGGCGGCCATGTCGTAGCAGAGGTGCCCGACGTAGTTGTATCCCCATCCGTCGCTGAGGCGGCCTTCGTGCGGTCCGGGTTCCTTCTGGAGCGTGTTGATCATGATGCCGTCGGCGTTGGTGCCGCGCGCGAGGATTTCGTCGAGCATCTTCCGCATGAGCGGCAGGTACTCGTTGGCCTTCTCGGGATTGACCTCCGACTCGACGCCGAGCAGCAGGCCCAGGCCGCCGATGATCTCGCAGCCGTGGTCGCGCAGGCGTGTCGGCACGAAGTTGCCGGGCTTCAGGTAGTAGTCGGCCAGGCGCTCGGCCCACGTCAGGAACTTCTTCTCGCCGGTCATCGTATACAGCCGCGCGAGGGCCTGGAGTTGCTCGCCGTTGACCTCCACGTTCGTGGACGGTATCTTGCCGTACGGCGTGTCGTACCGCGCGTGTTTCCAGATGTCCTCCTGGATGGCTTTCATGCGGTCGAACCACTCGTCCTTGCCGGTGACCTCGACGATGGCGATGAGGCCGTCCTTGACGTACTCCGAGGCGCCGAAGATCATCCGGTCGAGCGACTGCCCCTCCTGTTTGGCCTTCCGCTTGAAATCGTAGGGCACGGGGATGCGGTCGAGGTGGTTGCACAGTCTTTGCTCGGCGTGCAGGACCTTGCGCACGGGCCCCTCGAGCGCCGCCTGGTCGGTCGCCCACGCCGCCCAGACCAGGAAGGGGTAACAGTCGGCGGCCGTGTCAAAGTAGTTCCAGTTGCCGTCGGCCCGGTACAGACCCGTCTCAGTGTCGATCTTCTTCAGCGCGACCTCGTGGAGCCAGCGTTGGACCTTGCTGAGGGAGTATCCGGCGATGCTGGCCGAGGCGGCGGCCTGCTTGAAGGCCGGTGCTTCCTCGGCCGTGGCTGGGCCGGCGAGACAAAGACCGGCGGCGAACGCGACGAGAAACAGCGGTGCGGTGTGTTTCATGGATTCTTCCTCCTGTTTTGCGTGGGCCCGCAGCAGGTCACGGTGCGGCCCGTACGGGCGTGGGACAGGCACCGTTATGCGCGGCCCGTACGGGCCGCGCAAAACCTATGTCGGACCGATTAGTCCGGTTCCTCCTTTTCGCCGAAGATTTCCGCCTCGAAGCGCGAGACGGTTACCTCCGGCGACTTCCAGGCGTCGGGCGGCATGCCGGCTTTGCCCATGCAGCAGTGCGACAAAAACTCCTCCTTCGACCATCCCGTCTCGGTGGCGACCTGCGGCAGGAAGCAGCCCGAGCCGTACGGCCCCTGGACGTAGATGCCGTGGCGGCCGAGTTCGATGTCGCGGAGCGGGTCGTCCACCTTCTCCAGCGGCGAGAGGGCCGAGATCTCGATGTCGATCCGCTCGAGTTCCCCTGCCGTCACGGGGTCGCCGAGGAATCGCGGATCGCGTGTGGCGGCCGAGGCCATCTCCAGGACCGTCCGGTAGAGCGGGCCCTGCGCAACGAACGTGCCGATACAGCCGCGAAGACGCCCGTCGTTCTTCATCGTGACGAACGCGCCGCACGGCGCCTCCAGGGCCTCGCTTTCGACCGCGATCTGCGGCGCGGCCGTGCCCGTCACGGCCGCCTCGATCGTCTCGCGTGCGATACGAAGCAGCGTTTTCCTGTCGCTATCGGAAAGCATGGCCGGCCCCCTAGCCCCTCAGAACCTTCACAAGCACCACGACGCCGATTACCAACAACATGACCAGCACGGTGGCCAGGTTGAAGTACCTGTCGATGAACCGCTTGGCGGCAGGCCCGAAGACGTAAACGATCGCCGCCACCGCGAAGAATCGCATCGAGCGGAAGATGGCCGACGCGAGCAGAAACTGCCAGACGGCGATCTCGGCAAACCCCGCCACCCACGAAAACACCATGTACGGCACCGGCGTCAGCGCCGCCACCGCCACCGCCCAGAAACCATACTCACCGAAGACCGCGAGGGCCTTGGCCGCCTCCTCGCCGAGGCCCACGAACTCCATGGTCCCCGTAACGCGGGCCTGCCCGATGGCCAGGCCCAGCAGCATGGCGGTCGTTCCGCCGAGGATGCTGAAGAGCGTGCAGATCGTCGCCCACCGGAAACTGGATCGCGGCCGCCCCAGGCACAGCGCCCCCAGCAGGAGGTCGGCCGGGACGGGGAAAAAGATGGCCTCCGAGAAGGCAAGCGCCGCCATTGCCTTTGCGGCGTGTCGGGTTTCGGCCCAGCCGAGCACCCACTCGTACAACCGTCGGACGGGTCCGAGCAACCGCGCCGCAGCGTGGGCGTGTATCTCCTCCTCGACGGTCTCGTCGGTGCCGCCCGTCGTCGCGTTCGCCTTCTGATCGTCTGACAAGTGGATTTTGCCCTTCTTGCGCATCACCGACCGCTCGCACCCGTCTTGTCGGGTCGCATCTCCGTTTCGCTGCGGGAAGGAGTCTAAGCGGGGGAATGCAAAGCGGCAAGGTAAAATGCGCTACGCATTGACTTGGCCGGCTCGCCGTGCCTATCATAGACGTGGAGGGGGTGACTGCCGCAGTCGGTATACCGCACCAGCGGATTTCGGCTTCTGGGAGCGACGAGGGCGGTCGGATGCTCGGCGTCACATCATCGGGTCAGGGCCTGACGGTCAAGGCGCCCGCCAAGGTCAACCTGACGCTTCGCGTACTCGGCGTGCGGGACGACGGCTACCACGACCTGGAGAGCGTTGTGGCGGCGGTTGCCCTGTTCGACACACTCGTCTTCGAGCCGGCAGACGGTATTGACCTCGTGTGCCGGGGGATGGGCGTCCCCGTAGGCGCGGACAACCTGGTGATGACGGCCGCGCGGGTCCTTGCCGAGGAATGCCGCCCGGGGCAGGGGGCGCGGATACGTTTGGAGAAGCGCATCCCTCCCGGGCGGGGTTTCGGCGGCGGGTCGAGCGACGCTGCCGCCGCGCTCGTCGGCCTGAATGCGCTGTGGGACTGCGGCCTGGAGCGGCAGGAGTTGGCTCGCCTCGGCGCCGGCGTCGGCGGCGACGTGCCGCTGTTTCTGGCGTCGCCCGTTGCCGTCATGCGCGGCCGGGGCGAGCGCCTGGAACGGGTCTCGGCCGGCACGGCCTGGTGGCTCGTCCTGGCGTGGCCCGACTACGAGATGCCGACGGCCGAGGTGTACGCGGCCTACGACAGGCTGGGCGCCTCGCCGGACGGTGGTCCGGCGGCGACCGACATCTTGCCCCGCCTGGCGGGGCCGGCGCGGGGGGCTCGGCCGTTTCTGGTGAATGATTTGGAGGCAGCAGCCGATAGTATTAGGCGTGGTCGGTTCGACGTGCGTGGATGTCTGGAACGTGCCGGAGCGGCCGCCATCGGGATGACGGGAAGCGGATCGGCTTATTTTGCGATTGCCGATACGGAGGTTGAGGCACGCCGCCTGGCCGAGGCCGCTTGCGCCGCGGGCGCGAAAACTTATGTTACAACACTACTGGCGGATGGGAAGCAGCAGCAGGAGAGACCGGCATGAAAGTCACGAATGTCAGCGTCAAGTTGTCGCCGCAGAGCGGCGACCGGTTAAAGGCCTTCTGCACGATGACGTTGGACGGTGAGTTCGTCGTGCGCGACCTGAAGATCATCGATGGGACGAACGGCCTGTTCGTCGCCATGCCCTCCAGAAAACTGACCGACCACTGCCCAAAGTGCGGCGGGAAGAATCACCTGCGGGCCAAGTTCTGCAACGATTGCGGAGGCCGGCTCCCGGAGAACCGCATGTCGGACGAGGACGTGCAGGGCAAACTGCACGCCGACATCGCGCATCCGATCAACTCCGACTGCCGCGCGCGGCTGCAGGACGTGATTCTCGATGCCTATCGCGAGGAGGTGGCCCGGGCGGGACGCGGCGAGACGGAGACCGCCTCTGTCGGCGCCGACGTGCCCGAGGCGCCCGCGCCCGAACCGGCGGCCGCTGAAGCGCCGGCGGACATCGAGCCGGACGTGGCGGAAGCACCGCCTCCCGAACCGCCCGCCGAGGCGCCTGTTGAAGAGGTTCCCGACACCGAGGAAGAGCCCGAAGGTGAAGACAAGGGCCACATCTTCGGAGAGGGCGTCCTGTAACCGGGGTGTGGCAAGTTTTTCTGGCGAGCGCAGGCGGTTGTAGCGCCGGGCTTTATGCCCGGCGGCCGTTGGCGGCGGCGCCGGCCAGGATGCGCCGGGGATAAACCCCGGCGCTACGGCCAAGCCGCAGGAAATCGTCCCAT
>JAUVZF010000131.1 GCA_030602705.1 Planctomycetota bacterium | reverse complement strand
CGCCCATCCCCAGTTTCTTGACGTAGGCGGTCAGTTGGACGAACCATACCGCTATCAACATGTACTGCAGGAACATCATGACGCTCAGCCGGATTCGTACACTCATTGACATTTTGGCCATGGCTTGTCTGCCTCCTCTTGCGGGCCGGTTCCGCCGGGCCCTTGGTGCCCTGACCCCTCGATTCGCTGTCGGAACTCGTCTATCGAGCCTTTGCGCGGTGGGTCTCCGGACCCACCGCGCAGAAAACCACGTCCTGACACGCAACAAGGCCCTTTGCGCGGCGGGTCCGGAGACCCGCCGCGCAACGTAGCGCTATCGTATTAGGTTCCGTAGTCTCTCTATCGCATCAGCATGCCGCCGCTCACGTCCACCGTGGCGCCGGTCATGAAACTCGACCGGTCGCTGGCGAGGAACACGACGACGTTGGCGACCTCTTCGGGTTTGCCGAGCCGTCCGATCGGAAGCCTGGCGTTGAACTTCTCGGGATCGGCATCGACGTACGGCGCCAGCATCTCGGTGTACATCAGCCCCGGGGCCACCGCGTTAACGCCGATGCCGTGGGGCGCCATCTCCCTGGCCAGCGACACCGTGAAGGCCACGATGGCGCCCTTCGAGGCATCGTAGGCCGACTTGCCCGACCGCGAGCCGCGAAACGCCGCCTGCGACGAGATGTTGACGATGCGGCCGGTGCGCCCCGAGGCCAGCAGGCGGCGCACCAGTTCACGCGACCCGAGGAACGTGCCCGTCATGTTCACCTGGAAGGCGTGGTTCCACTCCTGCTCGCTAATCTCGGCGGTGGGCAAGACGGGGCAATAGGCGGCGTTGTTGACGAGCACGTCGACGGGGCCAAGCCCTTCCCGGGCCTGGTCGAACATCGCGATGATGTCGGCCTCGCTGGAGACGTCGGCCGGCACGGCCAGGGCCTGGGCGCCGTGGGTTGCCTTGATCTTCTCGACGACGGCGGCGGCCTCGTCGGCGAGGTCCACCTTCCCGTCGGCGCTGCGATAGTAATTGACGAGGACCTTGGCGCCCTCGGCCGCCAGAGCGAAGCAGATGGCCTTGCCCAGTCCGCGCGAGCCGCCGGTCACCAGCCCAACCTTGTCCTTGAGGTTCAGGTCCACCGCAAGACTCCTGTCTGCTCGAACGGATTCCCCCCGGCCCACGCCCTTTCTACGGTTTCAGGACGACCCTGAGCGCTTCGCCGCTCTGCATCAGTTCGTACGCCTTGAACAGGTCGTCCAGGCCCAGGACGTGCGTGACAATTCGCTCGGCCGCAATCGCGCCGCCGCTCAAGAGTTCCACGGCCCTGGCGACCTGGGCGGGTGTGGAATCGCTGGTTCCAACGACCCTCAACTCGCCGTAATGGATGGGCCGGCTGTCAACCGAGAGCGTGCTCTCGCCCTTGGGCAGCGAGGCGAACAGGCAGACCGTGCCGCGCTTCCTGACGAGCAGCGGCGCCTGCTGCTGCGGCGGCGCGGCAGGGGCCGCCACGATGGCGACGTCGGCGCCCAGGCCGCCGGTCTCGTTCATCACCGCCTCGGCCAGGTCCTGGGTCGCCGGGTTCACGAGCAGGTCGAACCCGAACGGCTCGCACATGGCCAATCGGGCCGGGTTGATCTCGGCCACGATGACCTTCGTGGCGCCGAACTCGCGGACCATGCAGGCGTTCATGATGCCCATCGGGCCGGCGCCGACGACCACGACCGTGTCGCCCTGCCGCACGCTACAGTTCTCGCAGGCGTTGACGGTGCAACTGAGTGGCTCGGCCAGGGCAGCGTGCTCGGCCGCCACGCCGGGCGGCACCTTGACGACGTGTCCGCCGGCGATCGCCCGGGCGGGGATGGTCGTGTACTCGGCCATGCCGCCGGGGTAACTGAAGCCCATCGGCGCGAGGTCGGCGCACAGGTTCCGCCATCCGCGCCGGCAGTAGGTGCACTCGCCGCACGACACCGAGGTGGCCATGACGATGCGGTCGCCGACCGAAAAGCCCTCGACCGCGGCCCCCACCGTCTCGACGAGGCCGGTGAACTCGTGCCCCATGACCATCGGGGCCTTGATGCGGGGGTTGCCATGCACATAGGTCTTCAGGTCGGTGCCACAGACGGCGCAGGCGTCGATCGTCACGCGCAGTTCATCGTCGCCACACGAGGCAACGGCGATGGTCTCGATCCGGATGTCCCCGGGCGCGTGATAGACGACGGCCTTCATGGAGTCGGTCACTGGGGGGCTCCGTCGAGGACCTTCTCGGTGGAGGCCACGCCGAGCCGCTTGCAGCCCTGCTCGAGGTAGGCGACGGCGGTCTCCCACGAGCGGACGCCGCCGGACGCCTTGACGCCCACGCCGGAGCCGACGGTCTTGACCATGATGCCGATGGCCTCGGGTGTGGCGGGGCCGTCGCCGAATCCGGTGGAGGTCTTGACGAAGTCGGCGCCGGCGGCCTCGGCGAGTCGGCAGGCCCGGGCAATCTGGGGGGGCGAGAGCCAGCAGATCTCCAGGATGACCTTGACGAGCGCCCCGGCCTGCTTCGCTTCGGCCACGACGGCCTCGATGTCTTTCCGGACGGCCTCGTGGTCGCCCGAGAGGAACCGGCCGATGTTCATGACCATGTCCAACTCGTCCGCGCCGTCCTCGATGGCAAGGCGGGCCTCCAGCGCCTTCGTCTCGGGCCGGTTGCTGCCGTGCGGGAAGCCGATGACACAGGCCACGGTCGTGTCGCAGTCCTTGAGTTCGGCGGCCGCCAGCGCCACGTCCGTCGGCCTGACGCAGAAGTTCCCCACGCCGCGCTCTTTGCACATCCTGGCCCCGTCGATGACGTCCTGGCTGGTGGCGAACGGTTTCAGGACCGCGTGGTCGATCGCCTTCGCTACCTGCTCTCGGGTGAACATACGCGCTCTCCTGGTTCAGATGCTACGTTGCCAACTTCGGTGGGTCTCCGGACCCACCGCGCAAAACTTTCGTCAGAACGCTCTATTACTACTACGCTACGAAGCACTTGGCTGGCGCGCAACCGGGGCCCGCATTTGGCCCGTGTTTGCAGGCGGTTTGTACGTGTTGCCTGGCACTGTCGCCCCGCGCTCCTTGCGACTGCACTGCAGCATGGTGTCAACTATCCGTAAGTCGTTTGGCGGCAATGGCTTAGGCTGATTGTCCCGGGCTTTGTAGCGTAGTAGTAGTAGAGGGCCATACGTATTCTCCTTTCCATGATCCTGCTGAAGAAGAAGTTCCTGGACCTGGTCCGGTCGGGGGTCAAGCAGCAGACGGTCCGCGTGTGGCCGCGGCGGCGTCTGCGGCCGGGGCAGAGGGAGTTCATCCCCGGCCTCGGCCGCATTCGGATCACGGCCTTCGAGCGCGTGAGCCCCGAAGACCTGACGGACGAGGATGCCAGGCTCGACGGGTTCGAGTCGCGTGAGTCGCTGCTCGCCGAACTGCGGGCGCTGTACGGTGACCGGTTGGCCGACGTTCCGTGCTTTCGCATTCGTTTCACCTATCCCGCCGACGAGCCCGCCTCCGGCGATGGAGGGGACGAGGCCGGTGACGAAGGGGGCAGGGCCGGTCCTTCCTGAGGTTGCTTCGTGCGGGCCCATCGACGGACCTTCCTCCGGATTTTCCGCCACATGGCCCTCGGCGACTTGACGCCGGCGGCCGCGCCTGAGCCGCTCCCGGACGGGGAAGTCGCGACGAGACCCAGCCGGGCGATCTGCCGCAGCGACATCCCGAGAAAGCGGTGAAGGTAGACCAGCCGTCGCTCCTCGGGCTTCAGGCGTTGCCATGACGCGAGGATGGCCAGGTTCTCGGGATCGGTCGCCCGGCGGACGGCTCGCCCGGCCATCCGCCTGACTGTGATTCTGCTGACGCCGAGCAGGCCGGCGACTTCGCGGAGGCTTGCTCCGCGCTGGCGCAGGAGCGTAAGTAGAGATCGGTCTCTCTGCGGGAGCAGGCGCCAGGCCCTGCGCAGATCACGGCGAATGAGGTGGTGGCGGTGTGTTTTGCCATCCAGCAAACCAAGGAGGGTCACAAAATCGGCGGTGGTGCGTCTTCTGGGCGACATTTTTGGTGCTCGTCGAAGTTTCCGAGGTATTATACACCCGTTTTGCTGATTGTCAAACAAAAAATCCGCCGAATATGGTAACTAGCAAACGACGGCCCGTTGCGGTTTTTCTCAATTTTCCAAAATTGGGGTTGACTCATGTTTGGTCTGGGGTAAACTTATAGGGTGGCCTGACCGGGATGCAAAAAGGTTCCAGGAACCTTTTCCCTGAAAGGCCCGGAGGGTGCTACGCAGAAAAGGTTCCGGGAACCTTTTTGCCCCAAGGAGGCGAGCGATGGGATTGAAGGAGAACCTCAAGGAACTCGAGATGGTTCGCCGCTTGCTGGCTGTGAGCCGGCAGGGGGGTGCGTTCGGCGAGGAGGTGCGGCGAGCGCGGCAGCGGCGCGGCATGACGCTGGAGGCGCTGTCGCAGGCGACGGGCATGGCCAAGTCGTATCTGTCTCAGATCGAGACCGGCTACGCCCCGCCGCCGCGCGATGAGAAGATTCGCAGGATCGCCGAGGCACTCGGACTCGACGCAAAGGCCTTGTTGCCGCGGGCACACCTCTCGGAACTACCGGACGACGCGAAGGCTCGTATGGCCCGCATGTTCGATGCGACCGAGGAGGTGATCCGCGCGCTGCTCGTGGCCAAGGCCGGCGCGCAGGGCGCCCTGCCGCAACAGGGGGAGCCGGGCAACGCCCCGGAGCCGACGGAGCAAGGGGCCGGCGTCGCCCTGAACCTTGACGCCCTGCACCGCAGCGGCCTGCTCCATCATCTGGCGGCGTGGGGCGAGGCGCCTCCGGAGGACCGCAGGGGCCGGCTGCTGGCGATCCCCATCATCAACAAGGTCTCGGCGGGGTACCCGCAGGACTTCACCGACCTGGAATACCCGGTGGGGATCGCCGACGAGTACGTCTCGGTGCCGGAGGAGATGGCCGATCCGAACGCCTTTGCGGTTCGCGTGGTGGGCGATTCGATGGAACCGAAGTACCACGAGGGCGACGTGGTGGTGTTCATGCCCTCGGCGCCGGTTGAATCGGGCGACGATTGTTTCGTGCGGTTCGCCGTAACGGGCGGGCCGGTGGACGGCGAGAGCACGTTCAAGCGGGTGTTCTTCGACGACGACGGCCGCATACGTCTCCAACCGCTCAACGAACGTTGCGCCCCGACGTTCGTAGAGCACGACCAGATCCAGGGCATGTTCCGCGCGGCGGCGCGGTATGAGAAACTGTAGCCGACACACGCGGAGCGAGCCATGACCGACGACCTGGTGCTTCTGGCCGACGGCGGCGGCGGCGAGCGGATGATGGACCTCATCCGCAGCCAGATCCTGTCGCGCTTCGCCCCGGACGATGGCAGCGGGGAGTTGGCGCGCCTGGCCGACGCCGCACGTCTCCAGACCGAGGGCGCCGACCTGGCCTTCACGACCGACTCCTACACCGTGCGGCCGCTGGAGTTCCCGGGCGGCGACATCGGCAGGCTGGCCGTCGCGGGAACCGTCAACGACCTGGCGTGTCTGGGGGCGAGGCCGGTGGCCCTGTCGCTGGCGCTCATCATCGAAGAAGGGCTGGAACTGGCGACGCTGGGGCGGGTGCTGGACTCGGCGGCCCAGGCGGCTCGCGAGACGGCCGTGCCGATCGTTTGCGGCGACACGAAGGTGGTGGAGCGCGGCAGCGCTGATAAACTGTTCATCAACACGGCGGGCGTAGGCGTTATCGAGAACGGGCGCCAACTTGGGGCCGAGGCCATACGCCCGGGCGACGTGGTGCTGGTCTCCGGGACGCTGGCGGACCACGGCGTCGCCGTCATGAGCAGGCGGGAGGGCCTGGAGTTCGAGGCGGCGGTCGCCAGCGATGCGGCCCCTCTGTGGCCGCTCGCCGAGGCGCTGCTCGGCGCTTCTCGGAACCTGCGGGCGCTGAAGGACCCGACGCGCGGCGGCCTGGCGGCGGCGGTGAACGAACTGGCCGAGGCCGCCGGCGTAGGGATGCGGATCGAGGAGGCGTCGGTGCCGGTCCGGCCGGCGGTGGCGGGGGCGTGTGAGGCGCTCGGGTTGGACCCGCTGAACGTCGCCAACGAGGGCAAGTTCGTGGTCATCGCCCCGGCGGACGAGGCCGACGCGGCCCTGGCTGCCATGCGCGAGCATCCTTTAGGCCGCGACGCCGCCGTCATCGGCGAGGTCCTGTCCGCACCCGAGAAAGGCCCCCGCGTGACGCTGCGTACTCGCATCGGCGGGGAACGGGTGCTGGAGATGCCTTACGGCGAAGATTTGCCGAGGATTTGCTAATCGGTCTCAGGTAAGTCTTTTGCCGTCGGGTGCCATGCCCACGTTTGCGTGTGCATGCCGTGGCGACAACTGATTGGGCTCGTAGCCCAAGGGGCTTGCGCCGCTTACTTACGTGCGCGGCTAGTCACGTGGCTGGTCGGGCGCGAG
>JAUVZF010000159.1 GCA_030602705.1 Planctomycetota bacterium | reverse complement strand
CGCCGGGACCCGTTGCGGCGGCGGCGCCCTCCGCCGCGGCATCGGTCGTGGCGCCCGTGACGCCGGGCGGCCGTGTCTTTGCCTCGCCGCGCGCCCGCCGGACGGCACGCGACCTCGGTGTCGCGCTCGCTGGGCTCCGGGGCACGGGCCCGGGCGGACGAATCGTGGAGGCCGACGTAGTCGCCGCCCCCGGTACGGGCCCGTATGGGGAGGCGGCTCCGGCCGTGAAGGCGAGTCCACTGGCACGCAAACTGGCCGAGCGGCAAGGCGTGGACGTGGCGGCCGTCCGGGGCACGGGCCCGGGCGGCAAGGTCATGAAGGCCGATGTTCTGGCCGCCGCGCCGGGCGTGGTCGTTCCGCTGACGGCGATGCGGCGAATCGTCGCGGAGCGGATGCTCATCTCCAAGCAGACTATTCCCTGCTATTACCTCCAGATGGACGCCGACATGACGGCCCTGGCGGAACTGCGGAGCAACCTGAACGCCGGCGCCACGGACGGCAAGATCTCGTTCAACGATTTTATCGTCAAAGCCTGCGCGCTGGCCTTGAAGGCGTTTCCGCGGGTCAACAGCCGGTGGGTCGAGGGCGGGATCCAGCGCCGCGCCGCCGCGCACGTGGGCCTGGCCGTGGCGCTCGACGAGGGTCTCGTTGTCCCGGTCGTTCGTCATGCCGACACCAAGACGCTGCGCGAGATCGCCCGCGAGACGGCCGACTTCGCCCGGCGGGCCCGGTCGAAGAAACTCGTCCCCGACGAGTACCGGGACGGGTGCATGACGGTCTCGAACCTGGGCATGTTCGGCATCCGCAACTTCGTCCCGGTGGTCAACCCCGGGGAGAGCACGATCCTCGGCCTCGGGGTCATCCAGGACCGCGTGGTGCACTGCCAGGGCGACGTCGGGGTCCGCAAAATGATGAGCATGACGCTGTCGGCGGACCATCGGCTGGTTGACGGCGCGGTGGGCGCCCAGTTTCTCGAGATGATTCGCGACCTGCTGGAAGCACCCCGGAAACTGGCGGCGGAGTAGGCGCGCGGAACTCCGATGGCACGGCTTCCGGGCAAGACGTGGCGGGTGGCTGGTCCGGACAGACAGCAGGCCCCGATCCTTGCGGTCGGGGCCTTCTGCCATGCGCGGTGTGCAACGCTATGGAGCAACCAGAACCAGATACGCCACGCAAGCGACGCCGCCGAGCGCCGCCGCGGCGACCAGGACGGCCAGGGCCGCCAGCCGGCCGAGACGCCGGTGGGCTCTCAGGAGCATCGCCTGGTATCCGAGGAGGATCTCCCGATGCGACGCTTCGAGTTGGCCCAGTGCGGCGGCGTGCCGCCTGGAACTCTCGTCCACCGTCCGGAACGCCGACCGAAGCGAGACAAGCGAATCGAGGATCGATTCGAGCAGAGCCGACTGCCGCTCCAGCACCTTGTTGGTCTCGGTAGTCAGGTCCGCCTGGTTCGACGCCAGGTCGGGCAACTGCTGGACGGCGTCCATGATGGTGCGGTTCGTCCGACGATGCCCGTCCAACTCGTGGCCGATCTCTTCGAGCGAGGGCATGGCCTGGATCCACTCGGGGTCCAGCGGGTCGAGGCAGGTTTTCGCAGGGGGCGGTTCCGTGAGCGCGTGGGTTTCCGGGGGCGCGGCGGCCGTTGTCTCGGCGCCGGCGTCCGGCACGGACTCAAGTGCCAGGGTGTCCCGGGGAACGTGCGGCGCCGGAGGCGCACCGCCCGTGGCGGCGGCGGCCAACGCCAGTTCGGTGCGTGCGCCCGGCCCAAGCGGCCACTGTGCGGCCGAGGCTGCCGCGCCGACCGTCTCGGCCTTCCGCCCGAACCAGGAGCGCACGCGGTCTAGGAGAGCGAGTCTGGTCATAGCAACATTTCTTTCTCTAGATGTAGGCCGCGGCAAGCCGCGGCTTATCCTCGACAGATTGCCGGGGCGCGCCCCGGCCTACGGAACAAGGCAGTGCGGGGAACCTGCACGGGCAGGGCACAGACTTCCCCTCGCCGTGGCGTATTATCGGACGGTGTGAGGACGACCTTGAGGAAAAGTTGGTGACGCGGCGCCGGGGGTGGCCAAAAGGTAAAAGAAACAATTTTTGGGGACACCCCGCGGGGCCCGGGGGGGGCAAGGGGCAGTGGCCCGGTGTGCCCCCCCCCCCCGGGCGGGGCGAATACACGGAGTGGGGGGGGGT
>JAUVZF010000095.1 GCA_030602705.1 Planctomycetota bacterium | reverse complement strand
AAACCAGCGCGTTTTGCCTTACCTATCTTAACATTCGACCCCCAAATCGCCCCTCACGGCCCAGAATCAAGGATCAAAGCCAAAAAAAACGCGCATTTGACCGTTTCGGCAAGGTGAAAATTGACGTAAGTCTTATAGAGCAGGCGGCATGTTCAACCTAACATGGTGGCAGCGGCACGCCCCGATTGGCATCACAAACAGCGCGGCTCGTACGCCGGCAAAGATTTTCAACTTGTTGCCGCCCGATAGCCGAAGCACAATACAGGGAGAGAGGCACCCGCCAGTCGGCGGGACGCGAGGCATCTATGGCCGAACCAGCACAGCGCGAATCCTACACCCGGCGCGCCCCGTCCGGCACCGGCGGCTACACGGCCCGGATTCTGGCGATCGTGGCGGTGAACCTGGTGCTGGTCCTGGCGGCGGTCATCCTGGCGTCGCTCGGCGACGGCAAGTTGCCCGACATCAACACGCAGACGCTGGCAATAGGCGTGCTGCCGGTGTCGGCGGCACTGGGGTTGATGCTGTCGTGCCGGCGGCTCGATCTCTCGCTGCCCGTGATCCTGGTGCTGGCGTTGGCGCTTCAGTCCAGGCGCTACATCGTCGTGGGTGCTCCCATACTGCCGACGGTCACCATCTGCGCCCTGGCTGGCGGCGTGGGACTCGCCAGCGCCCTGGTGACGTGGTACGGGCGCATCTCGAGCGCCCTGTGGACGGGTATCGTCGCGTTCGGCCTGTTCCTGCTCCTGAGCATTCTGAAGGGCGTAAGCCCCGGCGCCGGGCCGTGGCCGTGGCCGTGGGCGCTGATGCTCTCGGTAGGCGTTCTGGCCGGAGGAGCGGCAATCCTCGGCGTGACGGGGCTCGTGTCGCCGCCGTCGCTGCCGCCGATCATCCGGACAGGCTCGCGCGGCATCGCCGGGCTGGCCGCTGCGTGGATCGTTGCCGGCGTGGGGGTCTCTCTGGGGTCGCTGTCGGAGGCCGCCCGCATATCGGCGGGCGAACTTCAGAACTCCTATCCGCTGATGCTCTCGGCGGCGGCCTTGGGCGGGGCGTTCATCCTCCGCGGGCGTTGGGGCGCCCTGGCGGCCGTACTTCTGACATGTCTCGGGCACCTGGCCTGGTCGTTCGCCTGGAACGCCTACCTCGGAAAGGGGATTGCGGAGATTCTGATCCCTGCGGCCGTGCCGCTGGTAGTGATTCCGCTGTACCTTGGCATCGACTGGCTCGTCCGGCGGCACACGGGCGAATCGTCGCCGACGGGGCTGTTGGCGTGAAGAGTAGTCCAAAGTCCAAAGTCCAAAGTCCAAAGTCACGGCTCACGGGTGTGGCCACGGGTTATGGCAGGCCTGCTGAGGCCCATTCTATGGGCCTTTGCCCGCCGCAGGCGGGTGCAGCCCCGGCCTATACGCCGCTTCGCGGCGGCAAGGCGGCTGGAAGCCGCCTCAAGCCTGTGACGGCAGATCGCTGCCAGAAAAAAGAGTCACACCCCGGCTCACCTGCGTGCGCTCCTGACGCTGAACTTTGGACTTTGGACCTTGGACTTTGGACTTTGGACTTTAGACTTTGGACTTTAGACTTTGGACTTCAGTACCGGTTGTACGGATTGCCTCTCTGGTCCACGTGTGTGTCTTTAAGGTCGGCGTAGAAGGCGCCGGTGGTCTCGTTGTACCACCATCCGCCGTCGGCGTCGCCCGGAGGGAAAGCATCGCTGGCGGCAGCCGCGGCGCGGATGGTGCGGTCGCTGCTGATCGAATTGGGAGGCATCTGCTCAAGGTAGGGTCCGAAGCGGTATTCGTCCGTCCGGACGGCGGAAACCTGGCCGTCCGTGCGGGTGTACTTGGTCATCTGGGCGACAAAACCGGCGGCGGCCGGGAACCCGTTGTGCTGGTTTCGATACACCTGGATCTGGACGCGGATTTTCGAGAGGTTCTCCTTGAGGTTGGCCTCGCGAGAGATGACGGTTACACCCGTGATGTTCGGGATCACAATCGCGGCAAGGATCCCCAGAATGATGACCACGATGAGGATTTCGACAAGCGTGAACGCCGATCTGGGCCGATGCATGGTCTTTCCCGATCCCTGGACGCTTCCGTTTCAGCCGACTGCGCACAGCCTCTGGGGTTCAGATAACCCCTGTGTTTCCTCAACACGCCACGAAAACGCCCAAAAAAAAGGCCCCGACCCGGCACGCCGGAATCTCCTTGGGCCGACTACCCTCTCCGTATAGGATTAACCTTATTAATCGGCAAAAAGGAACTGGCGGATGGAGACATTCTGGAAGAACGCCGCCGGCGGATTCTCGGGAGCGCCCCAGCCCGACGCGGCCGCGCAAATCGCCCGCGCGCTCGGCCGGGCCACGGACACCGAGGTGTACGCCGATTCGGTGGCGGCCGAAGGCGGGGGCGTGCTGGCCCTGGCGCGCCGGGGACTGGAGAAGTTTATCCTCCTTGCTTACTCCCAGGAACTACTTGGCGATCTTCGAGTCTCATTCGTGTTTCAAGGCGAGCCTCGCCGAAAGACGCTTCCGTTCGGCAAGGTGCGGCTGCTCGAATCCCCCGCAGACAGCGCCAATGCGGCCGCCCTGCGAGCCGCCCTGCCCCATACCGCGCCGCAGCAGATAGCCCGGCGACCGTCGATCGGCCTGGGCGACCGGCTGGGACTGGCAACGCCGGGCCACGTCCGGGCGGTGGCCGGGACGGGATACGTCCCGATGCTGGCCCAGCAGTCGATCCGCGAGATGACGCGGACCGGGCGGTCGCCACAGGATGTCATGGACGACGCCACGTGGGGCGTCTTCCAGACGGGCTTCCGGACAGGGTTCGGCGCCGACGCCGACCATCTGAAGAGCACCGACGACATCGACCGCTGCGCCGCCGCAGGATTCACCTTCTATACCGTCGACCCGGGCGACCACGTCGCCGGCGAGGCCGACCAGGCGGATGCCGGGACGCTGGCCGAGGCGTTCGAGGCCCTGCCCTGGGGGGCCCTCGAGACGACCGCCGGCGATGCGGTGGCGCGGTACGCGGGCAAAGACGTCGCACTCCAGAGCGGCACAGTGCTCGCGCTTGACCTGACAACTGTCCACCGGGCCGCCGTCAAGTACGGCCGGGCGGTTGCCCACACGGCGGCGTTGTATCGACACCTGGTCGAGAAGATGGGCAAGCGAAAGTTCGAACTCGAGGTCTCGGTCGATGAGACTGTGGCGCCGACCTCGATAGCCGAGCACTACTACGTGGCGGCGGAACTGGCGCGGCTGGGGGTGGAGTGGGTCAGCCTTGCCCCGCGGTTCGTCGGACGCTTCGAGAAGGGCGTGGATTACATCGGCGACCTGGCGGAACTGGAGCGGACGTTCGTGGACCACCTAGCCGTCGCCGGCCAGTTCGGCGACTATAAGATCAGCCTGCATTCCGGGAGCGACAAGTTCAGCGTCTACGCGATGGCGGCCAGACACGGCGGCCACCGTGTGCACGTCAAGACCGCCGGTACGAGTTACCTGGAGGCCCTGCGTGTGACGGCGGCGCGGGAGCCGGCGCTCTTCCGCGAGATCCTTGCGTTCGCCCGCGAGCGATACGAAACCGACAAGGCAACCTACCACGTCTCGGCCGATCTGGCGAAGGTGCCCGCGCCGGATGACCTGGCCGACGACGCCTTGCCGCAGGTCCTCGATGCGTTCGACAGCCGCCAGGCGCTGCACGTGACGTACGGCTCAGTGCTGACGGCCGCCGGCGGCGAGCGGTTCCGCAGCCGCCTGCTGACGGCCCTGAAGACGCACGAAGAGGCGTACGCCGAGGCGCTCGAGAAACACATCCGCCGGCACCTGGCACCGTTTCTGGATAGCGCATGACGCCGGCCGCCGGATGGGCAACGGGTGACGAAGGGAGACCATCGTGGCGAAACTACTCGTCAAGTCGTGCATGCCGGAGTCCGGCTACCGGCAGGTCGTGCCGGTGGCGAAGGCGCCGCTGGAGGTCCTCGGTTTCGGCTTGGCCAGCCTTGCGGCAGGCAAACGATGGACGTTCGATACAAAGAAGTGCGAATGGACGATCGTGGTTCTGGCCGGTTCGGTGCGCGCCTTCGCGGGCGGCGAGCAACTGACGAAGGCCCCCCTCGGTTCGCGGGCGAACGTCTTCGGCGGCAAGGCGGCCGCCGTCTATCTTCCGCCAGGGTGCAAGGGACGTATCAGGGCCGTGAGGCCGGCGCAACTCGCCGTCTGCCAGGCGCTCTCCGAGACGGGCGCGGGGCCGACCGTCATCACGCCCGACCAGGTCCGCACGAAGACCGTCGGCGTCCGGAACTGGGAGCGGCAGGTGCACGACATCATCGACGGGCGGATTGCGGCCGGGCGGCTGCTCGTGGGCGAAACGTTCAACAAGGCCGGGTGCTGGTCGTCCTACCCGCCGCACCGTCACGACGAGGACCGGCCCCCGCTGGAGGCCGACCTGGAGGAGGTGTACTTCTTCCAGGTGAACCCGCCCCAGGGGTTCGGCTTCCAGCGCGTCTATACCGACGACCGCAGCCTCGACGAATCGTACGCCGTCGAGCACGGCGACGTGGTCATGCTGCCGCGCGGCTACCATCCCGTTGCGGCCGCGCCGGGGTACCAGGTCTACTACCTCTGGCTGATGGCCGGCACCGGCCGCACGATGTGCCCGTTCGACGACCCGCAACATGCGTGGATCAAGGGGGCGGAGAGGGTGGTCCGGGAAGTCGGCGACGAATGACGCAGACCAGCGCTGTCGGCGCCGGGGCGCGCCCCGGCCTACATGCTGCCGGTCACTGCGCAATCTACGCCAACCGCTCCCTCGCGGTCACGGCTCACATGGTCGCGCGAGACCGGCCGGGGCGCGCCCCGGCCTACATGCTGCCGGCCAATCCGAAATCCGAAATCTACCCCAGCCTCTCCCACGCAATAGGTAACTTCTTCAGTGCGTAGCCCGTCTCGCGCAGATAGTCGCCGTAGACGGTCATCCAGTGGAAGCCGCGCATCTTCTCGGCCAGTTCGGCGTCGGGGATCGTGTAGGACACGTCCATCTGCGACCGGCAGATGGGCAGGAACGGCGTATCGACGATCTTGCACAGAAGGCCCGACCACCGCTCCATCTTAAAGTCCGCGATGACGTTCGTGATGGTCTGCCCTTTTCGGAGTTCCACCTTCGGCGCAGCACCGTAGTCGGACTCCATGTGCGTGACGATCCGGACCGGGTCAAGCGTCTTGCCGTCCATCTTGCGCGGGGCCGTGCAGTGGGCCTGGGTCATGATGCGATCGTGCGGGAAGGTCGGATTGTTGAGGAACGCCGGGCGGCCCGTGATGTTCGCGAGGAGAATGCCCGCGGGAATGGTCACGAAGTCCGACTCACAGAACGCCATGTATCCGTCGTCGTTGAGGGTCGTGAGCGTCAGGCAGGCGGTCGTCTCGGCAATCGGTATGATTGTGCCCATGCAGCCATTGACGGTGATGGCCGACGCATCGACCTGCTTCATGATGGCGCGGAAGATCTGGTCGAGGAGGAAGCAGTTCTCGACAAAGACCTTCTCGGTTTCGAGGCTGACGCCGGGTCCCTTGAGGTAGGCATCGGCGCGGCGGCGGGCGGTCTCGACGGCGGCCTTATCGTTGCGCGCGGCCTGGATGAGTTTCGTGAGTTCCGGATACGAGACGGTCCGGATGTCGAGTTTGAACTTCTCGCGTGCGAGGTTCGGCGCCTCGCGGGACGCCCATCCGCCCGGGCCGCCGATGGCAACGATGCGCGTGCCGAGAGCGTTCTTCAAGCCGCACAGGGCCCGCAGACGCCAGGCCAACTCATCGGTGGAATCGACCACCACGTCCTCGAAATCCATGCCCTTGACGGCCAGCGTGTCGGTGTGCCGCCTGAGGTAGCGCGGCGAGATGATCTCGTACCACAGGTACACCGGCCCCGACCTGTGCCGCACGAAGAAGATGACGTGCTTGCCGGTCTTGGCGATGGCGTCGAGCGTGTTGGTCCATCCGCCTGCGGCGTAGATGATAACGGTGTCGGCGCCGGCGAGGTCCGCTATCTTCGCCACGTCGCCCGGGCCGCGTATGGCGGCGACCGGCAGGACGGTGAGCGGGAAGTCGGCCTCGGCGCGAACGTTTTCGAGTTCGCCGGTGATGCGTACGGTTTCCTCCTTGGCCGCCTCGGGCGTCTGGACGCCACCCCAGTTTCGCCAACTGCGTTTCGGCCGCGGCTTGGGCAGGTCGTAGATGAGGATCGGCTTGACGACGAGGGGTTTTCGGGCAGGCGGCATCTGAACCTCGGCGCCGGCGTCCCTGAGGATCGCGTCCGCGCAGCCGGCCAGCGCCATGCCGCCCAGCGCCAGGCTGCCTGCCTTCAGGAAGTCGCGGCGCGAGACGCCCGTCTCATGGCTTCCGGTCGTGCAGCCACAGCAGCCGGAACAGGTTGGGTGCGAGTGAGGTTTTTCGTGCATGGTCATTGTCGGGTCTCCTGATTGGCCCCATGATAACTGGGGCGAGCACCTCCCCCGCTTACCAGCGGGGGCTAGTAACGGGGCTAGTAACGGCGCAAAACGGCTTGTCACGCGTTCAATTCGGGCACGTCGATCCACGAGCGGCGGCGCCATGACTCGACGCCGAGTTCGGCCAGTTGAACGCCCTTGGCGCCTTCGAGCAGGCTCCAGCGGAACGGCTCGCCGGTGACAACGTGCCGCAGAAACAGTTCCCACTGCACCTTGAAGGCGTTGTCGTATTCGGCGTCGGGCTCGACCGGTTCCCAGCCTTCGCGGAAGTCGATGGGGTTCGCAACGTCGGGGTTCCAGACGGGCCGCGGCGTGCCGGCGAGCGACTGAACGCGGCAATCACGCAGGCCCGCCACGGCCGAGCCGTCGGTGCCGTCCACCTGAAGCACCAGCAGGTCGTCGCGGCGGACACGGACACACCAGGAAGAGTTGAGTTGCACGATGATGCCGCCTTCCAGTTCGAACGCAGCGTAGGCCGAATCGTCGGCCGTGGCGTCGTATGGCTTGCCCCCCTCGTCCCATCGCCTGGGAACGTGCGTTGCGGCGATGCACGAGACGGCCTTGACGCTTCCGAAGATGTTATCGAGCACGTACCGCCAGTGGCAGAACATGTCGAAGATGATGCTGCCGCCGTCCTGCTTGCGATAATTCCACGACGGCCGCTGGGCAGGCCGGCTCGGGTCTTCACCGGTGAAGACCCAGTAGCCGAACTCGCCGCGCACCGAGAGGATGCGGCCGAAGAATCCGTCATCGATCAGTTTCTTCAACTTGATGAGCCCCGGCAGCCAGAGTTTGTCCTGGACGACGCCGTGTTTGACGCCGGCGTCGCGGGCCAGCGTGTAGAGTTCGTAGGCGTCGCGGGCGCTCAGGGCGGTGGGCTTTTCGCAGTAAATGTGTTTGCCGGCGGCGATAGCCTTCCGGACGGTCGCCGGCCTGAGCGACGTCGAGAGGGCATCGAAATAGACGGCCAGCGAGTCGGCGGCGAGGACCTCGTCGAGGTCGGTCGTCCATTTCAGCGGACCGTACTGCTCGTCGAGGGCCTTCAGTTTCGTGGGGTTGCGTCCGACGAGAACGGGTTCGGGCATGATCGTCCCGCCGCCATCGAGCCGGACGCCGCCGGAGTCGCGGATGGCGAGGATCGAGCGGACGAGGTGTTGGTTGGTTCCCATGCGTCCGGTGACGCCGTTCATGATGATGCCGACGTGGTGGGTGGTTTTAGCCATCGTCCTACCTTCACCTGCGGCTGGGGCTCGGCACCGGGTCATGGTGACCCGACGCTTCGGCGTCGGGCTCGGGTCGGTTCAATCCTCGGGCTTGTCGGTACATTGGGGCCGTGCGCCATCGGGCAGGGACGGCACGTCGGTGCCCGCCCTCGGCAGCGTGCCGGCAAGTTCCTGCCGCCAGTGGTCCACGTCGCCCGCCGGACCGTAGCAGTAGATGAACGTGGCGGGCGCGTCGCCGATGTTCGTGATCTGGTGGAACGTGCCGGGCGGAATGTAAACCGCCTGGCCGCCGGTCACCGTTTGCCGCTCGCGGCCCAGGCACATCTCGCACGTGCCGCTGAGAAGGAAGTATACTTCCTCCGAATCCTGGTTGTGCCACGGCACCTGGCCGCCGTCGGGGTCGAGGGTAACATAGCCCATGCAGAAGTTTTCGCACTGGATGGGTGCAGAGCCGCCCACGAGGTTCTGCGTCCGGCGACGGGCAGGGTAGCGGCGGCCTTCTATCCCTGCAAGGTCGGAGATGATCATCGTCGTCCTCTCGCGTCAGGCGAGCGCGGCAGAGGCGCCCCGGTCGCGCGCCCTCCGTTCAGTTGCCGGATTCCGGACGGGGCAACTCAGCCACAAGGCGGGCCACCTCGCGCATCAGTTTGTCGAACGATGCACATCGCCTCCGTGCGGCTTCGAGGTCCATCGCAGCCGCCAACGCGGGCTGATCATCAATGCCCAAATATCGTTTTCCGGCCATGTTCCGTGACAGCGCTTCTTTTGCCCCTCGTATTTCCTCAGGCTCGGGGGGTGATTCGGCATCGGGCAGGATACCCCTGACGCCCCTTAACGACCTCTTGGCTCCCAGGAACCACGCTTCCAGTTCTCTTTTGGCAAGCACCACTGCAAAAGGTTTGCCAGCGGCAACCATCTCGACGCGTCGAGCCAAGTCAGGACCCAATTCGGCAGGACAGTCATCGTCCGCATCAAGCACGATGAGAATGGCTTCAACGTTCTCGCGGTCCTTCATGGCATACTGAATGGCCCGTTCGAGTTCGCCCTGCTTGACCACCTTGTAGCGCCCGACGCGAAACGGGCGTGCAACTTCGACGTGATGAGCCTCAAGAACCTCAAGAATGCGTCGGAGCAGGACGGGGACAGCCTGAACCTCTGCCTGGCCTTCGACGATGGGAACAATCGCAGGCTTCATTCGCACTCGCTGAGCGGGTTGGACGAGGACTCGAACAGATCCAACTGCTCGGCTCTCTTCTTGGCCTCGGAGATGTCTGGGTTAAGTTCATCGGCCCGGAGCAACTCGCCGGGGGTGTAGAGCCTGTTGCGAACGGCGTCCCGGCTCGACTGTGCCAGGGGGCAGATGAGCGTGCGGCTCTGCTCAACGGTAACAACCCTTACGTGCTCATCGGACAGGGCCTTATAGTCCAGTATGTCCGGACTGTGAGTCGTCACAAGAACCTGGCACTCATTCGCCGCGTCCATCAGGACTTCCACAATGAGTTCCATGACGGCCGGGTGCACGGTGGCTTCCGGCTCTTCAATCGCGACGACCGAGACATCGCCCGGCTGATAGACAGCCAAAAGGAGACCCAGTGCGCGTAGTGTGCCGTCCGACATGTTGAGCGCTTCGAAGCGCCAAGGGTCCTTCGTGCCGACGTCTTGCCTGAATTGCAGGGTTTCTTTCTGACCAACAGAGCGATACTCCACTTTCTGAAGACCCGACACGATTCTTGAGAGAAGACGGCAGAGCCGATCATAGCGATCATTGCCATCGGCTGTCCCGGCCAGTCGCTTGAGCACTGCGGCAGCATTACTGCCATCGCGATTAAGGAACAGTCCGGGATCGGGATCCTGGAGTTCGCGCAGCCGACCCGGAACCACAGAGTAGAAACGCATGGATGTCAAGAAGTCAAAGACAGGCCTGAACTCCTCGGTCGCAGATGCCGCGAATAGCGCGAGGCGGTCTGAAGAAACCTTTGGCCGGATGCCCGAAATCCCCTCGGTGAACTTCCCACGGTCAACTCTAAAGCCTATCTCAGGACCCATGAATGGGCGAAGCCGGCAGCGCTCATGAGCAACGCTGAACTCTCCTGCCTGTTTCGCAGCAATCTCGAAACCATAATCGGCAGACAGGCTGTCATCAAGGTCGAGAGATAAGCCTATGCCGATATGCGTGGGATGCCCACCGGATCTGCGCCGCACAGCCTTGATCCCACCACGATTCTTGAATGCGAACTCTATGGACCCGGACAGGCACTCTTGAACAAAAGCCAGTGTGTCGATGAAGTTGCTCTTGCCAGCGCCGTTGGGGCCAACAAATGCCGTGAACGGCTCAAGCGCCACGCGAACCTGGGCGATGCTCTTGTAGTTGCGCACGCGAACTTCGCGGATACGCGGGATCACGTTTCTGCCCTCAAAAGGAACACCGTGCCGACATCATACCGTTTATCCCGACGCCGGCAACAAAACTCTCACGCCTCCCCGCCGACAAACAGGGCCTCGACGAACGTGTCGGGGTCGAAGGGGGCGATGTCGTCGGCGCCTTCGCCGATGCCGACGAACTTGACCGGGATGCCCAGTTCCTGCTTGATCGCCAAGACGATACCGCCCTTGGCGGTACCATCGAGTTTCGCCAGAAACACCCCCGTCACGTCGATGCAAGAGCGGAACTGCTTGGCCTGGGCGATGGCGTTCTGGCCGGTCGTCGCGTCCAGGACCAGCAGAACCTCGTGCGGGGCGCCGGGGATCTTCTTCGCCAGAACGTTGCGGATCTTTCCGAGTTCCCTCATCAGGTGATCCTGGGTGTGCAGGCGGCCGGCGGTATCGACGAGCAGCACGTCGATGCCGCGGGCGACGGCCGCCTCGGCCGCATCGTACGCCACCGCCCCGGGGTCGGAGCCCGGCTTGTGCCGGACCATATCGACGCCGACGCGCTCGCTCCATATCCGCAGTTGCTCGTCGGCGGCCGCGCGGAACGTGTCGCAGCACGCCAGCAACACCGAGCGGCCCTCGTCCAGGAACAGCCGCGCCAGCCGTGCCACCGCCGTCGTCTTGCCGCTGCCGTTGACACCGGCCACCAGGCAGACGGTCGGCCCGTCCGGGTTGGTGATGAGCGAGCGGTCGGCGTCGCCGAGGCTCCCCTTGAGGTCGTTCTTGATGACGCCGAGCAGGTCGTCGTCGGCAGTGATTTCGCGGTCGCGGTAGCGGCTTTTGAGGTCCTGGACGATGTTGCGGGTCGTCGCCACTCCCACGTCTCCGAGGATGAGCGTCTCCTCGAGTTCACGGAGGAACTCGGCGTCGACCTTGCGTCCGACGCGAAAGAGGTCTCGCACGCCGTCGGCCAGTTTGGAGCGGGTCTTGGTGAGTCCCGACGTCAGTCTGCCCAGCCATTTGCCCAGCACCATGCGCGGTTCACTCCTCGGGTTCCGGATGGGCTGCGGTTTCCTCGTCGGCGTGCGGCTCTTCGGCGGTGCGGGAAGCGGGCACCGCCGCCTCCCCCTTCGCCAGGCGCAGAACGCGGTCGAGGACGCCGTTGACGAACGCTCCCGACTCGGCCGCGCTGAACCGTTTGGCCAGTTCGATGCCTTGGTCGATCGAGACGCGGTCGGGGATGTCCGGGGCCTCACAGATTTCCCACGTCGCCAGGCGCAGGATGTTGCGGTCGATGGGCGCCATGCGTTCGATGCGCCAGTGCTCGGCGGCCTGGTCGATGAGTTTGTCGGCCTCCGCCCGCCAGGGCCAGGCGCCTTCGGTCAGCCGCCGGGCGAAGAAGTAGACCTCCGGGTCGCGCGTGCTCTCGCGCAGGAACGCCACGATCTGGGGGCCGAACTCCTCGCCCCTGAGGTCCAACTGGTACAGCGCCTGAAGGGCGATCTGCCGTGACTGTTCGCGACGCTTCATGAGAAAGACCGACTCCGGGCTACTGTATCATCGCGCCGGCATTCGCCGACCGGGAACCACGCCAACGAAGCGCATACCGCCGGCCTCGGCACGCCCCGCGATAGCCACACCCACAAGCCCCACGAGACCAAAACACGCGAGACCGAAAGGATCGGCGCAGGAAAGAGTCATCGAGCGATTCCGACGCGCGGCGTGGCCCCTCACCCGACCGCTCCGGATGCGCATCGCCGCAGCGGACTTACTTCTTCTTGCCGAGCCCGTCCAGGAGATTGGCCATCTCGATGGCGCTGGCGGCGGCGTCGGCGCCCTTGTTGCCCGCCTTCGTGCCGGCGCGTTCGATAGCCTGCTCGATCGTGTCGGCGGTAATGACGCCGAAAACGGTCGGCACGCCGGTCGAAAGACCCACCTGGGCCACACCCTTGGCCGCCTCGTTGGCGATGTAGTCGAAGTGCGGCGTAGCGCCGCGAATCACCGCCCCGAGACAGATGACGGCCGCGTACTTGCCGCTCTCCGCCATCCGCTTCGCCACGACCGGAATCTCGAACGAGCCCGGCGTCCAGGCGACGTCGATGGCGTCGGACGGCACGCCGTGCCGCTCCAGGGCGTCGAGACACCCGCCCAGCAGTTTCGCCGTAATGAACTCGTTAAAGCGCGAGACGACCACACCAAACCGGTGTTTCCCGGCAACCAGTTTGCCCTGATAAACGTTCGCCATGAGCGTCTCCTTAGCCTTTCCGCTGTGCGAGGCAGCGACCCAACAGTGTACCCACATGATAGGAGAATTCAAGGCAAAAGGGACGCCGCGGCGAGCACCTCACCTCGGGTGTGGCGATTTTTTCTGGCGGGCGCAGGCGGTTGTAGCGCCGGGCTTTATGCCCGGCGGCCGTTGGCGGCGGCGCCGGCCAGGATGCGCCGGGGATAAACCCCGGCGCTACGGCCAAGCCGCAGGAAATCGTCCCCTGCCAGAAATCGTTGTCACGCCCCCTCACCTCGGGCCGACCAGAAAACCGTTGTCCGGTGGGCACGGCGAGGATATCCCCGACCTCAAGGAGGTCTTCGCGGTCACTTCATGAGCCACTGGCCATCGACCAGAGCGAAGCGGTACCTGTTTAGCGTGCTCTCGAAGCGATGTCATTTCGACCGAGCCCTCGCCAAAGGCGAGGGCGAGCGGAGAAATCTCGTCGTCCGGACACGCATAACGGCGAGATTCCTCGACTCGCTTCGCTCGCTCGGAATGACACG
>JAUVZF010000139.1 GCA_030602705.1 Planctomycetota bacterium | reverse complement strand
TCGTAGCCCAAGAGGTTGCGCCGCTTACTTACGTGCGCGGCTAGTTTTCTCACGGGGCTGGTCGGGCGCGAGTGTAACTAGCCGCGAGCGTAAGCGAGCGGGTGCCGTTCTCGCCACAGCAAAAGACTTACGTAAGACCGCTTAGTGCCGGCCTGCCTGACTGGGCTGACGCGAAGAACGATCTCGCCGTCGGGCGCCCTACTTCCTGCGTTTTCCGCGTTTCTTGCCGCCGGGTTTCGCTTTGGCCTGGCCGATGCGTTGTTTGATCCACGATTCGACCCGCTCGCCGATGGACTTGTCGCGGCCCGAAACGAGCGACTTCTCTCGGACATCTTTGGGCTTGGCGGCCTTCGGCGTCGGCGCCTCGCCGCTCTCTTTGGCCTTGGCGGCCTCGATCCATTTCCTGCGGAAGAACTTGTTCTCCACCAGCCCCAGACCCATCGACGTGGCGATATACAGGCACAGGCCCGACGGGGCGCTGTAGAGAATCACGGCAAAGAAGAGCATCATGAACATCATCATCTTCTTCTGCTGATCGGCCTGCGGGCCGGCCGCCGTGGTAACGGTCAGTTTCTGCTGGAGGAACATGACCACGCCCATCAGGAGCGGCAGGATGTTGAAACTCGTGAGACCCCCACCCAGCATCCCCTGGATGCTGCCGATGACCCACCCCAACAGCGGAATGTCCTGACCGGGGAGGTACCACGGCGTCTCCCACACAATCAGCGCGTCCGGGGCCGCAAGGTCCTGCAGGAACACCGACCACTCCGGTATCCAGGAGGCCGGCAGCAGCGCCGAGTGCCTGAGTTGAATCGCCGCCTGCAGCGCCCCGTACAGGCCGATCCAGATCGGCATCTGAACGAACATCGGCAGGCACCCGCCGAACGCCTTGAGGCCGCCGATCTTCGCCATCTCTTCCTGCATCCGCTTCTGGTCGTTCGCGTACTTCGCCTTGATCTCCTGCATCTTGGGCGCCATCTTCTGCATCTCGGCCATCGACTTGGCGCTCCACTTCGAGACGGGCAGCAGGCACGCCCGCAGCAAGAGCACCAGCATGATGATCGCCAACCCATAGTTGCCGACCAGCGACTCGAACCGATCGATCACCCACAACAGCAGGCGGCTGATGTGCTGGAGCCCCGGTATCGAAATGCAGCAGCGGGTCCATGCGACCAGTTGATCCAGGCCGATCGCCGCGTAGTACGTCTCCAGGTGCTTCGCATCCTTCGGACCGGCGAAGACGGTGTAGGCGTGCGTCACGGGGCTGCCGACGGCAAGGGCCGTCTCCTTCGACAGCAGTTGGACGACCGGCAGTTTGGTCTTCTTGCGGTGCTCGGTCACCTCGCGGGCCGAGCCCCTGACGCCTGCCGCAAGCCGGTCGGCAGGCTTCGGCGGGCCGTCCGGAAGCACGAACGTCCCCCCGGACGAGGGGACCATCGGAATCAGGATCACCGCGAAGTACTTGTCCACCTGGCCGACCCACGCCAGGAGCGCCCCCGGCGCCGCCATGTCCTCGATCTTGGCGCCGGCCACCGACTCGACCTCGACGTGGCTGTTGTCGCCTTCCGCCCATTTTCCGAAGACCACGGACCGGAAATCCGTCCGCCGCCCCTCTTTCGGAAGCGCCGAGGGGCCCTGGACAACGTACGTCACCTTCTCGACCCGCTCGTCGGCGGCAACGAATTCCAGGACCATCCCCATTTCGTACTGCGGCACCTCGGCGGTCTTGCCTTCCGGCGGGGCCTGCCGCTCCTCGAGCGTGAAGGTCTTGCGGACGGTGAGCAGAACCGCGCCGGCCGAAACCTTCACGTCCACAGCGAGCGCCGCCGACTCGCCGCCGCCCGTCTTGGGCTCCACGCGCCAGACGACGTCTGCCAGGTCCACCTTGCTCCAGCCGTCGACGCCCTTGAGTTTGACCGCCAGTTCGGGAATCGTAAAGGCCGCCTCCGGCGAGTCGGGCTCGATGAGATTCATGGCCGCACGCTGGTCGTCCGAGAGGTGCCGGTCCGCCACGGTCTTGAAGAACTGCCGCCCCGCCGGCGTCTTCCGCCGCGCGAGCGTCAGCCGCCGCACGGCCGCCCCGAGCGGATCGATCTCGGCCTCCAGGTCGAACGCACTGACCGCGAGCGCCGACCCGAGGACGATCATCTCTTTCGGCGCTTCCGCAGCACCCTCCGCCACCAGGTCCGGCACCGTGACGGCGGGCGGTGCGGGCGGTTTTTCCCCAGGGGGCTTCTCGGCAGCGGGCGCCGGAGGCTTCTCGGCAGCGGGCTTCTCAGCGGGAGGCTTTTCGGCAGCGGGCTTCTCAGCGGGAGGCTTTTCGGCAGGCGGCGTCTGGCCGGGCGGAGTCGTGGGTTTCCCGGTGGGAGACTCCTGCGCCGGCTCCGCAGCGGGCGGCGGGGCTTTCTTCGACGAGCCCGGAAGGTACGGCGCCAGGTACGGCCAGGCAAACAGGATGCCGAGGATGATCGCCCCCGCCACCAGCGTGCGTACGACGGTTTCCAGTGTGTCTCGCTTCAAAGACAGCCTCGCCCTGAAGTGTCGCGCCGGCGGCCCTATCGTCCCTCGGCCAGCCGATTGGCCAGGAAGTCGTCGAGCGCGTCGGTTGCCAGGATCTTCTCCATCGTCTTCTTGTGCTCGTACGGCACGCGGCGCCAGCAGACCTCGCGGCCGGCGACCGTGACGTAGCATGCCCGCGGGTCAAGGTCGCGCGACTGACCGACGCTGCCGACATTTATGATGACCTTGCGGTCGCCGATGGTGTACGCCTCACCGATCTGGGCGGGCGTCAGAAACTCGTACGTCTCGGTGAACACGCCCGGCAGGTGGGTGTGCCCGACGAAGCAGACCTGCTTCAAGAGGTCGAACACCTCCATCAGGTGCGTCATGTTCAGTTCCGCCTCGTCCGGGAACAGGTAATCGTGCATGGGGCGCTGCGGTGACCCGTGGACGAACAGCACCGAGTTCGTCTCGCGGTACTCGCGCATGCCGGCGATGAACTCCCACCGCCGCCGGCGGACCTGTTCGTCCGGCTCGGCGTCCAGACGCTGACGGGTCCAGAACACGGCATCCTCGGCGGGCGTGTTGAACCCGGTCGGCTCCATAAACACCGCGTGGTCGTGGTTGCCCATGACCGTGAAATCGCAGTCCAGCACGCGGTCGATGCACGCCTCCGGGTCGGGCCCGTATCCGACGACGTCGCCGAGGCAGAAGACCTTCGTGATGCCACGGCCGGCGATGTCGGCCAAGACGGCGTCCAGGGCCTCGAGGTTGGCGTGGATATCGGAGATGACCGCAATCGTCCTGATCTTCGCCATCGGTTCCTCGGATACTCTTCAGGCGTGGGGGCGTCTGCGGCAGGCAGCCGACGGGCGATCGAGCCGCCCAACGGCCCCGGCTCCCGCAAGAGCCTAATCGGCCTTGCCTTCCGCTTCTTCCGGCTTCACCGCCTCCTCGATGAGCATAATCGGGATGTCGTCGCGAACCGGATACCACAGGCCGCACGACGGGTTCTGGCACGCCAGCCACTCGCCGTCCGGAACCACTTTGGCCTTGCAGGCGGGGCAAACGAGGACGTCCAGCAGTTTCTCGTCGATCATGCCATGGCCTCCACCTCGCGGGCGCATTGCGTGCATCAGGGCCCCCGCTGCGACCACGCCAGTTTAGGCGGCGCCGGACTCAAGTCAACCGTTTTATCCATCGCACCCCTTTCGCACGGCCCGCCACGACGCTACAATGCCCGAGATCGAGCCGCGATTGCCCGTATCCGAGCCGCGACCGTCTGTACCACCGATTCGAGGGCACACCATGCACCTGCTTGCCGTCGAAACCAGCGGCGTCCACGGCGGCATCGCCCTTCTGGACGGCGCCGACACGGCGGCACTCGTCGAGGAAGTGCATCTGGAAGAGGGGCTCCGTCACGCACGCGACATGCTCGTTGCCATCAAGGGGGCCTGCGAACGGGCTGGCTGGCAGCCGCGCGGCATCGACGCCGTGGCCGTCAGCATCGGACCGGGCTCGTTTACCGGCCTGCGGATCGCCGTCACGCTCGCCAAGTTCATCGCCTGGGACACGGGCGCCGTGATCGCGGCGGTGCCGAGCCTGCGGGCGCTGGCCGAGAACGCTCCGGCCGATTGCGAGCGTATAGCGTGCATCCTCGACGCCAAGCGTGGCGGCCTGTATGCGAGCGTTTTCGAGCGGCGGGACGACGGGCTCGACGAGACGTTCGGCCCCGCCCTGATCCAGCCGGACGACCTGGCCCGGCGGCTCGACAGGCCCGCCTTCATCCTCGGTCGCGGCATCCCGAAGGCCGCCGAGGCCCTGGCGGCGTTCGACCTCGCCCCGGAGACGCTGTGGGACGTGCGGCCGGCGACGGTGGCGCGTCTGGGCTACGCGATGTGCAAGCGCGGCGAGTTTGCCGACCCGCTGCGGCTGGAGCCCGTGTACGTTCGCCGCCCGGAGGCCGAGGAGATCTGGCAGCGCCGCCACGGCCCCGTTTGAATCGCGATTCCCCCCGCCCGAAGCATCAAACATGCCGCGCGCTCTATAAGACTTACGTCAATTTTCACCTTGCCGAAACGGTCAAATGCGCGTTTTTTTTGGCTTTGATCCTTGATTCTGGGCCGTGAGGGGCGATTTGGGGGTCGAATGTTAAGATAGGTAAGGCAAAACGCGCTGGTTT
>JAUVZF010000137.1 GCA_030602705.1 Planctomycetota bacterium | reverse complement strand
CTGGCCGGGTGGCACGGCCACGCGCAGCGTGACCGTGTGCTCCTCGTCGTGATGTGGCCCACGGCCGCGTCTTCGCCGCTGCCGTGCCACCCTCCTGGCCGGGGGGCACGGCCACGCGCAGCGTGACCGTGTGCTACTCGGCGCGATGCGGACCACGGCCGCTGCTTCGCCGCTGCCGTGCCACCCTCCTGGCCGTGCAGCCCACCCTGCTGGCCGGGTAGCCCACCCTCCTGGCCGGGTGGCACGGCCACGCGCAGCGTGACCGTGTGCTACTCGGCGCGACGTGCCACACGGCCGCTGCTTCGCCGCTGCCGTGCCACCCTGCTGGCCGGGTAGCCCACCCTCTTGTGACGGAGGCGTTGCGCCCGGGGCGGGCTTTTGCTTGACGCTGTGCGCGGCGGCATCCTAGAATCGCGCGATGCGAAGTGCCTTTCAACTTGTGCCTCTTGCCTTGACCGGGAGGCTGACATGAGCCAGACGCCCCCGCAGTCCGAGCCCCGCGACCGCTGGGACAGCCGCACCGCCTTCGTCATGGCCGCCATCGGCAGCGCCGTCGGCCTGGGCAACGTCTGGCGGTTCCCCGGCAAGGTGTACGAGGGTGGCGGCGGCGCGTTCTTCATCCCGTACATCGTTGCCCTGATCACGGCGGGGATTCCGCTGATGATTCTGGAGTACGGTATCGGCCAGTTGTTCCAGGGCTCGGCCCCGAAGGCGCTGGGGCGGCTGAACCGGAACTACGAGTGGGTCGGCTGGTTTTCGCTGTGCGTTGGCGGCGTCATTTCGTTCTTCTACGCCGTGGTCATGGCCTGGGCGCTGATTTTCCTGGTCGACTCGGTCTGGTGTGCCTTTTCGGGGGCGGTGCCGTGGGGCGATGCGCCGGCGGTTTATTTCAAGGAGCGCGTCCTGGCGGCGTCCAGGGCACCCGGCGAGCGATGGGATCTGCACTGGCCGCTGGTGGCCTGTCTGGCGGCAATCTGGGTCGCCGTCTTCCTCATCATCTACAAGGGAGTTCGCCGCGTGGGGCGCGTGGTGCTGGTTACCGTGCCGCTGCCGGTCATTCTGCTGGGGATTCTGGCGATTCGCGGCCTGGGGCTCGACGGAGCCATCGCCGGCGTCGAGTATTACCTGAACCCTGATTTTTCGAAGTTGGGCGACCCGGATGTGTGGATCTCGGCGTACGGGCAGGTATTCTTCAGCCTGTCGCTGGGGTTCGGCATCCTGATCGCCTACGCCAGTTACAACAAGCGCCGCGGGGACGTGACAAACAACGCCTTCATCACCAGTTTGGCGAACTGTGCGACCAGTTTCCTTGCGGGGTTCGTCGTGTTCAGCGTTCTTGGGTTCCTCGCCTTCAAGGAGGGGTGCCCCGTCGAAGACGTCGCGGTTGACACGGGTGGCGGCGGGCTGGCGTTCATCACGTATCCGACGGCCATCGCCAAGTTGGGCGAATACGGGGCGTTCTGGCCGCCGCTGGTCGCCATCCTGTTTTTCCTGATGCTCTTGAGTTTGGGCATTGACTCGTTGTTTTCGATTGTGGAAGGCGTCGTCGCCGGGCTGCACGATCGGTTCCGTTTTCTGACCCGCGGCCGTGTGACGGCGATCATGTGCGGTGGAGGTTTCCTGGCAGGGCTGCTGTTTGCCACGCGGGCCGGTGGAGACTGGATCGATCAGTTCAACGCGTGGGCCGACTACGGACTCGTTTTCGTCGGGCTCATGGAGTGCCTGGTGGTAGGCTACTTCTTCCGGACCGCCCGTTTGGAGCACTACATCAACCAGGTTTCGGAGATTCATCTTGGCGGCTGGTGGAAACTGTGCATTCGCCTCATTGTGCCGCTTACGTTGGTCGTCATCCTTGCCGCAGCGCTGCTTGAGAAGATTGAGAAGCAGCCCGCGAGTAAGCCGCCGCCGGCGCAGGCCGCTTCGGCCGAAAGCGCGCCCGGCGCCGTCAAAGCGGCCCGGGCCGAAGAGGCGCCCGCCGGACGGAAAGAGGACGACGAAACGAAGGCGTGGTTGGAGTTCGCCGGTTACGTCAGCGTTGCGGCGTTCTTCGGCCTGTTCGTCATATCGTTTCTCCTCGGCCGCCGATGGGGGCTGTTGTGCATCGTGGGACTCGGCGTGGTCTCGTACTGCCTTTTCAGCATCTGGCTCACCCGTCCGGCGTCGTTGGCCGGAGCGCTGGTGCTGATGATCCTGTTCGGCGGCCTGGGGGTCTGCGTCGCCATCGCCGTGCGCGGCAAGGACGTCGAGCACCACGAGCGGACGCACGGCTGGCCGGAGCGGGAGAAGCGCCTGCACCTCGCGCCCGACGACGACACCGACGACGAGTAGAGAACACGGGCCGCCGGGAGGGTGGCGCGGCCCTTGGGCCGTGCAGCCGCACTCGGAATGCCGGGTGGCACGGCCACGCGTCCCGGCGCGCCGGGATGACCGTGTGCTCCTCGGCGCGATGCGGACCACGGCCGCTGCTTCGCCGCTGCCGTGCCACCCTCCTGGCCGGGTGGCACGGCCCTTGGGCCGGGGCAAAAAGGTTACAGGAACCATTTCCCTGAAGGGCCCGGAGGGTGCAGCGCAGACAAGGTTCCTGGAACCTTTTTGCCCAATGCTTGCACCGGCGCCCGCGCGGGTGTCTAATACGCGGGCCGAGATGGAAGAACCCTGTTACCGGCCCAGTCAGGAGGACGCGTGATGAGATCCACGAGATCCGGTGTGCTGCTCTTGAGTGTTGCCCTCTGCTGTGCGTTTCTTGTCTCCTGCGAGAGTGCCCCGCCTCCGGCAGGCGGGCCAGAGAAGGGTGAAACCAAAATGAGCGTCGAGAAAGCGCCTTACGGCAAACTGCCGGACGGCAGGCAGGCCGACATCTTCACCTTGACCAACTCCAGCGGCATGAAGGTGAAACTTACCAACTACGGCGCCATCACCGTCGGCCTGGAAGTCCCGGACGCCGACGGCAACCTGGCCGACGTGACGCTCGGCCACGACACGCTCGAAGCGTGGCTCACGAGCACGTCTTACTTCGGCGCCACCGTCGGACGATACGCCAACCGCATCGCCAAGGGCAAGTTCACACTCGACGGCAAGACCTACACGCTGGCAACCAACAACGACGAGAACCACCTGCACGGCGGCGTCAAGGGCTTCGACAAGGTCCTATGGGACGCCGAAACGGTCGAGGCCGACGGCGCCGTCGGCGTCAAGTTCACCTACCTCAGCAAGGACGGCGAGGAGGGCTACCCCGGCAACCTGAAGGTGACGGCCCTCTACACCCTCACGAACTCGAACCAGTTCAAGGTCGAGTTCTCCGCCACGACCGACAAGCCGACCGTCGTGAACCTGGCCCATCACACGTACTGGAACCTGGCGGGCGCTGCGGCCGGCGACGTCCTGGGCCACGAACTGATGCTTGCCGCCGACAAGTACACACCCGTTGACGCCGGCCTGATACCGACCGGCGAACTCAAAGACGTGAAGGGCACGCCGATGGATTTCACGACGCCGACGGCCATCGGCGCCCGCATCGCCCGGGTGGAGGGCGGCTACGACCACAACTTCGTCCTGCGCAACCAGGACGGCAGCAAGATCGCTCTGGCGGCCCGCGTGGTCGAGCCCAAGAGCGGACGGGTGATGGAAATCCACACCGACCAGCCGGGCATCCAGTTCTACTCCGGCAACTTTCTGGACGGCGCCGTCACGGGCAAGGGCGGCGTGGCGTACAAGAAGCATTACGGCTTCTGCCTCGAGACGCAGCACTACCCGGATTCGCCGAACCAGCCGGACTTTCCGCCGGTGGTCCTTCGGCCGGGTGAGACGTACAAGCACACGATGATCCACACGTTCTCGACGAAGTAGAACGCCGGCGCGGGACGCGTGTGGCACCCTGGCACGGCTACGGCTCGTGCCGCCGGCCCCGGCGGAGCCGAAGGCCGAGCCAGGGTGGCCGGCGGCCGGTCTTGCCTGCCCGCCGTAGCCCGAAGGGCGAAGGCAGGTCCGGCCGTGCACCGACGCACGGCGGGGCAAGGCCCACCGTCCAGGCCGAAGGCCTGGGCGGTAATGGTTGAGCCCTTCGGGCTCAACGGCAACCTGGGCCGGGGCAGGGGAAAAAAGAAGCGGCGACCCGAAGGCCGCCGCTCGGTTTTCTGCTTCACGCGTTCACCCTCACCCCTGCCCCTCTCCCATCAAGGGAGAGGGAACACAACAGGATTACTTGCGTTTGCGGCGGAGGACCAGGCCCACGCCGCCCAGGGCCATCAGCGCCAGCGTCGCCGGCTCGGGGACGATGATGATCCCGCTCGTGCCGCCGGTTCCGTCTTCGAGATTTTTGAAGAACAAACTATCGCCGGCGGTGATCGTCACACTGACCTTTGAACTCGATCCGCCGGCGTAGTCGCCGGTATTCTCCGAACCAGGTTCGGTTCCGACCCAAATCTTTCCGTACTGGCCGTTGCCGTCGCTGGTCCGGCCCTCGAACACGTAGACGTCGTAATCGCCGGCGTCCAGATTCTTGAACTCGAAGAGAAGATCAGCTGACGACCCTGTATCCCAATCCCATGCCCATACATAGTCATCATTCGCTTCTTTGGGCACCGTGACGCCGCCAACAGTAGTCCCGCTGCCCGGGGCGCCCGTTGTGCCTTCGCCACCGAGATCTGTAATCGTTATCGTAACATCATTGTCGCCACCGCCCGACTGGTCCGTAAGCGAAGACGTTGTGAAATCATCGGCTCCGCTGCCGCCGCCGCCGGTGACCACATCCCAACCCGAAGCCGAGCCATTATCGTCGGCCAAGTCTATGTAAAACGTCCCGGCCTGGGCCGTCGTGGCAAACGCCACAACAAGTAACGCCACTACCGCTGCACACAACATGAACTTTTTCATTTCCTGCCTCTTTCTAGATTTTTCCCGGATTTGCCCCGGCCCCCATGAGTCGGGGCTCGGCCGCAAGCCCTGCCGCGACGCCGTGCGGCCCGGCCCCTAACTCTAGGAGTAGTATGACACAGATTTCGGAAAAGTCAAATCGGGG
>JAUVZF010000017.1 GCA_030602705.1 Planctomycetota bacterium | reverse complement strand
GGTCTATCGCGTTGCAATAGAAACCGGCCTGCGGTTGGGAGAACTGCGGAGTTTAACGCCCGCCTCGTTTGACCTGGATACGGTCCGCCCGACCGTGACCGTTGAAGCGGCGTACTCCAAACACCGGCGCGAGGACGTGCTGCCGCTCAAGCCGGATACGGCCGCTGATCTGCGGAACTTCCTCGAAGCGAAGGCGCCGGGAGAACCGGCCTTCTCGTTGCCGAAGTGGTGGAAGCCGGTCAAGATGCTCCGCGAGGACCTGGCGGCAGCGGGGATCCCGTACCGCGACGACGCGGGCCGGGTGGCCGACTTCCACAGTCTCAGGCACACGTGCGGCAGCCTGCTTGTGGAAGCCGGTGTGCATCCGAAGGTGATCCAGGTCTTGATGCGGCACTCGACGATCACGCTGACGATGGACCGGTATTCGCACACCGTCTTGCAGGACCTGTTTGGCGCCGTGGCCGCCCTGCCCGACCTCTCGCCGGACTCGGCCGACGAGGGGAAACGCGGCGCCAGGGCGACGGCTTGATAGGCGGGGAGAGAAGAGACGAGGAAACCGATGATTTGTCTAGGCGCTTTGCTTGGCGCTTTTGCTGGCCGAAGGGGGGTCGGCCCTGTCCGCCCATGGCCGATAAGGATATCAAGAAGCCCGATTCTGGAGGCGGCGACCGGATTCGAACCGGTGAATGGCGGATTTGCAATCCGCTGCCTTATCCACTTGGCTACGCCGCCAAAGCCTTTTGCCACAAAGACTTACGTCGAAACAGCGTTCGGCCGGGAGACCGTTTGGTCACGTCCTGCTCACGGATTTCGGCGCGATCTCGGCGGGTCATATCGGCGCTTCTCCGGCCGCCACGTCGGCGACCGGGTCGCATTCAGCATGGTGCGCTCGAGAGGATTCGAACCTCCACCCGTCGTAACACGGACTAGGACCTGAACCTAGCGCGTCTGCCAATTCCGCCACGAGCGCATCCGACTTGTGGCCACGAAAGGCGCGTCATATACTATCTCCTGTTGCCGTGGTGTCAAGTGCCTGCGACCGTTTTCAGGAGGATTCGCGTGCGTCCGGCAATCGTCTTGGCGGCAGCGGTCCTGGTCGGCCTTTCGTGGGGCAGAGACTGTTCGGCCGATGATTCGCGAAGACTGCTGCGCCCCTCGCCGCGCGTCCTGATGGACCCCGCCGTGTATTACTCGCCCCTGCTGTTCACGAAGAAAGGCGAACCCAAGCCGGGCGAGTGGATGGCCGAGCACCCGGAACCCCGGCAGTCGTTCAGCGAGTACGCCCGCTCGGGCCCCATCCGGCCGACGCGCGGGCGGCACACGCTCGCCATCTCGCCCGTCGGGCCGATGAGCGAGGAGGAAAAGGCCCGTCTCGCCGTGCTCCGCGAGTTCCTCGAAGCGTATTACACGCTGCCCGTCCGGATCGTCAAGCCGCTCGACCTGGCGGGGGTCACCAGCCGCCAGCGGTCGATCTTCGGCCGCACACTCCGCCAGTATCTGACCGGCGACATCCTTCACCAGATCCTTCGGCCGGCTCTGCCATCGGACGCCATGTGCCTGCTGGGCGTCACGATGGAGGACCTGTACCCGGAGCCGTCGTGGAACTACGTCTTTGGGCAAGCGATGCTGACCCAGCGCGTCGGCGTCTACAGCCTCGTCCGGTTCTACCCCACGTTCTGGGGCCGCTCCGAAACCGACGCCGCCATGCAAAAGGGCCTGGTGCGAAGCCTCCATACGCTCGTCCACGAGACGGGACACATGTTCGGCGTCCACCACTGCCAGCAGTACGACTGCGTGATGAACGGGTCGAACAGCCTGGCGGAGTCCGACACGCAACCGATCCACCTGTGCCCCGTGTGCCTGCGGAAGTTCCGCTGGGACATCGGCTTCGACATGATCGCCCGCTACGAGGCCCTGCGCAAGTTCTACGAGGCCCACGGCATGAAGGTCGAAGCCGCCTGGGTCGCCAAGCGCATCGGCCAGTGCCGCGGCGAAAAGGTGGCGGCAGCGGGCGGTCAGGCCGTGAGCCCGACCCGGGAGCAAACCGAAAAAGAGCACGCACCGTCCCCCGCAACCTGATAGAATGCCCGCCGTATGGAAGGCGACCGACTGGACGCTCCGGTCGGCCACGATCCGGGGGAACACGTATGCCCAACCGTCGTGCCGGCCCTCTAACATCTCAGGCCTGGGCTTGCGCCCTTCTTATAGGTCTGGCCGCAGGTTGCGCGCACACCATCCGGTTTCCCCAGTCGCCGCTCGTCACCAAGACGACCGGAACCGGTTCCATCAACGCCTACGACACCGACGGCGACGGCCGCGCCGACTACGTCACCATGCAGGACGTCGACGGCCGGACCGTCCGCATCGGCTACGACACCACCGGCAACGGCGAGGCCGACTCGCTGGTGGACCTCGACCAGATTGCCGTGGCCGACTGCCGGCACGTCGTCCTCATCATCGACGGCGTCGGGTACGACACCGTGAAGGCGTTCCAGCAGCGCGGGGGTCTGCGGCTGTTCCACCCGCCGGCGCCGGTCATCTCGACGTTCCCGTCCATGACCGACATCGCCCTGAACGACGCCTTCCAGACCGTCCGCTGCCGCGCCTGCGAGGCCGTCCACTTCAACCACGGGACCAACCGGCTCGAAGGCGGCGACGCCGACTACCTGGCCATGACGGACGAGGACTGGGTCCGCTGCACCGATTACCGGGCCGGCACCCTCGTGGACCCGCTCGCCTACCTGTTCCCGGGGCATTACTTCAAGGAGGAACTGGCCGAGTTCCGGAAACGGTTCGACCGGCGCGACCGACCCCGGTTCGTCGCCTACTTCGTCTCGACCGCCGGACTCGGAACCAGGGACCTGCTCGCCGGCCAGCACGAAATTCTCCGCGGCATCGACCGCCTGGTCGAGGAACTCGTCTGGAAAACGCGGGGACTCGTGAAGGTGACCCTTTTCTCGGACCACGGCCACACGCTGGTGCGCGGCAAGTGGATCGATTTCCGCAAGTTTCTCCGCGAGAAGGGCTGGAACGTCCGCGACCGTCTCGGCGGGCCGCGCGACGTTGTGCCCGTCGAGTACGGCCTCGTGACCTACGCCTCGTTCGCGACGCGCGACCGCGCGGCCCTGGCAGCCACGCTCCTCGAACAGGAAGGCGTGGACCTCGTCACGTACGCCGAGAGAAATGTCGTGGTGGTCGCGGGCACCGGCGGGAAGGCGTTCATCGAGCGTCGCGGCAGCCGGTACCGGTACCGCGCCGAGTCCGGCGATCCGCTGCATCTGGCAGAGACCGTCCGGCAGGGCAAGGCCCGTGGCGGCGTGTTCGACTCCGACGGCTTCGCCGACGAACGCTCCTGGCTCAGGCTGACACTCACCCACGACTACCCCGACGCGCCGGACCGTCTCTGGCGGGCGTTCCACGGCCAGACCGAACATGTGCCGGACGTCATCGCGAGCCTCAAGGAAGACTACACCGCCGGCCTGGCGTCGCGGGCCTGGCGGTTCTCCGACGGCGCCAGCACGCACGGCGACCTCGGCCGCAAGAGCAGCACCACGTTCATCATGTCCACGACCTGCCCGATCCTCCAGAAGTGGCAGCCCCTGCGGTGCCGCGACCTGCCCGCCGTCCTCGACGACCTGACGGGCCGACCCTGGCCGCCTGCACGGAAGGAAAACCGGTAGTGCATACGCGACGCGCCCGCCTCCCCTTGCCGGCCGTTCTCCCGGCCCTTGCGATAGTTGCCCTCCTGACGGGATGCATGGCCTGGCACGACGAGCGGACGGCGACGTTCGGCTTCAACTTCCCGCCGCCGGCCCCGGATGAGGGACCATCGGCCATCGTCTTCTTCGTAGACGGTATCAACCGCGACGTGTTCGACCGGATGCTCGCCGGCGGGCGCCTGCCGATGATCAGGAAGCACTTCGTCGAGCGCGGCCTGTACTGCGAGCGGTGCGTCGCGAACGTGCCGAGCGTCACGCTGGCGAACCAGACATCGTTCGTCACGGGCCTTTTCCCCGGCCGGCACGGCGTGACGGGCATCAACTGGTTCGACCGCAACTCTCTTCTGTGGCGCGACTACGAGACGATCGCCCAGAAGAACACGCTGGACGGCGACTACACGGCCCCGACGATCTTCGAGCGGCTATCGGACGCGACGACGATGAGCCTCTTCTTCCAGGCCCACCGCGGCGCGACGAAGTTCGTCGAGAACTGGACCAGCGCCGGCCCGCCGTATTTCTTCGGCTGGTACGACCTGGTGGACCGCATATCGCTGTGGCGGTTCGACATCGTGGCACACGTGGCCCGTGTCCGTGGCGAGTTTCCCGCGCTTGTCATCGCCTACCTCCTCGCGCCAGACATGGTGGCCTACCGCTCGGGCGCCTCGTCCGAAGCGTACGAGAAGGCCCTCGAACACACGGATGCCCATATCGGCCGCGTCCTCAGGGACCTCGAAGCAGCCGGCCGCCTCGAGCGAACCGTCATCGTCCTGGCATCGGACCACGGCATGACGGACGTTCAGTATCACTGGCCCATCGAGACGTTCCTTCGCGACGAGGTCCGCCTGGCCGTGGCCGACCGGCGCCTGTGGGAAGAGACGCCGTTCGAGGACCGCCTGGCCTACTACCGGAAGTTCTCGTGCGTCCTTGCCGGCTCCGGCGACCGGTACTGGGCCATTTTCCTGCGCAAGCCGCGTGCGGGCGGGACGGACGAGGAGCATCCTGCGCTGGAGAACTGGCTGGCGCGGCCGTCGCCCGACGACCTTCACGCCTACCCGACGCGCGACGGCCGGCGCGTGGACCTCATCCGGCGCCTCCGCGACGCCGAGGCCGTGGACGTGGTCGCCTACCGGTCCGGGCCGAACCGTGTGCATCTCGTCACGAAACGGGGCATGGCGGAACTGGCGCGGGCCTCGCGCGACAGCCACGACGTGTCGCTGCGGACGCTGCGAGGCGACGACCCGCTCGGCTACTCAGCCCACGTGCCGCCCGAGATGGTGCTCGGCAGACCGCACAGCCCGCAGGCCTGGCTCCGGGCCACCGCCGACACGCAGTATCCCGACCTGGTGCCGCAAATCATGGCCTACTTCGACGCCCCGCGCGCCGCCGACATCGCCGTCTTCGCCGCGCCCGGATGGGATTTTTCGAACAAGCACAAGGCGGGTCACGGCGGCGTGCGGCCGGCGGACATGATGACCGTGCTGCTGATGGCCGGCCCGGGCGTACCGCACCAGCGGAGCAAGGAACCAGTCCGGGCGGTAGACGTGGTGCCGACGCTACTCCACCTGCTGGGCCGTCCTGTGCCAACCGACCTGGACGGGCAGAGTATAATTCGCAGGTGAGTTGTTAGCCGGCGGGCTTGCCCGCCGCGCGCCGCGCCCATACGGGTCCGTACTGGGACAAGCGCGGCGGCTAACCCGGCCAGGCTCAATCCCGCCGGCGCTGGCGAAGCCGATCGACCGTTACCGCCACGACGATGACCGCGCCGACGACCATCTCCTGGACGTAGTTCGGCAGGCCGAGGTGGACGCAGAGGTTCCTGAGGTGGGCCATCAGCAGCGCCCCGATGAGCGATCCGAAGACGCTGCCCGCGCCGCCGCTCAAACTGCCGCCGCCGATGACGACCGCCGCGATGATGTCGAGTTCCTTGCCCATGGCCGTGGTCGGGTCGCCGACGCTGAGCCTCCCGAAATCGGTGACCCCCGCCAGGCCGAACGTCATCCCGGCCAGTGCGTAGATGAGCCATTTCGTCCGCTCGACGCGGATGCCGCACAGACGGGCCGTCGCTTCGTTGGACCCGATGGCAAAGACGTGCCGTCCGAACCGCATCCGGCCGAGAAGCACCGCTGCGCCGATCGCCAGCGCGACCGCCGCGACGACCGCCGGCGAGATGGCCACCGGCCCGACCCAACCGATGTGAACCTCGCCGAGAAGCGGCAGATCGTAGACGCGGTGGAAATTCGTGCGGAAGAGCACCAGGTTGGCCGCCGTGAACTCCGAGATCCAGTTCAGCGGCGCATCGATCCGCTGCATGTTCGCGATGCCCTTGGCGGCGCCACGGGCAAACGTCATCATCCCCAGCGTGATGATGAACGGCGCCAACTTCAGCCGAGTGATGAGAAAACCGTTCGCCCCTCCGGCAAGGCACCCGATTGCGACACCGGCGATTACGGCGACGACGGGCACCCAAACGGCCTCGAAGCCGCCCAGACCGGCAAGGCCGGCCGGCGCGAGTTCCCGGACGGTCCAGGCCGACGCGACGGCCGCCAAGGCAATGACACTGCCTGCCGACAGGTCGATCCCCGCCGAGATAATGACCAGCGTCATGCCGATGGCGCCGATGGCCACGGTCACGGTCTGCGTCAGGATGAGGCACTGGTTCTGGGGCGACCAGTAGTTCAACGACCCTTCCATTCGCTGTTCGGCGATGCCGCCCGCGAAGACGACCAGGACCAGGCCGATCATCGGTCCGAGGAGGTTGATGATACGCCGGTGGGCGGCCTGTCGAGGCGTCTCGAGGAGTTCCGGCTGGGAATCGCGGGTCATTCGCCGGCCTCCTCGTCGGGGTGGGGGTCTGGGGACTCGGAAGCATTGCGCTGTGGGGTGTGCCCCGCCGCTTCCGCGGCGGGCTCGGGGGCGGCGGGCTCGGGCGATGACGCGTCGCCGCCGGTCGCCACGCGCATGATGGCTTCCGGCGTCCAGTCGGAGACGGGCCGCTTCTCGCTCAGAAGTCCGCGGTGCATGACGGCCAGCGAGTCGCACACGCCGAGGAGTTCCGGCAGGTAACTGGAGATCCAGAGGATAGCCTTGCTCTGGGCGGCCAACTCGCCGATCAGGGCGTAGAGGTCGACCTTCGACCCGACGTCGATGCCGCGCGTCGGCTCGTCGAGCAGTAGCACGTCCGCCTCCTGATGAAGCAGTCGCGCCAGGGCCACCTTCTGCTGGTTCCCGCCCGAAAGGCCCGTAATCGGCTGGTCGGGCCCCCGTGTGCGGATGCCGAGTCGCCGGATCCACTCCCGGGCTGCCTCGCGAGCGCGGCGGCGGCTCAAGAAGCCGAACGAGACGTAGGGCTCCAGGCGGCTGAGTGTCAGGTTATCGACCACCGTCAGGTTCTCCGCCAGACCCTCCGTCTTGCGGTCCTCCGACAGGTACCCGACGCCGCGCTTGAGCATGCGCGGCGGCTTCCAGCCGGTCGTCGAGAGCCCATCGACGCGGACCTGGCCGCTGACCACTTCGTCCAGACCGAAAACGGCCCGTACGAGTTCCGTCCGGCCCGACCCGATGAGCCCCGCGATGCCGAGGATCTCTCCACGGCAGAGCGCCAGGTCCGCATTCTGCGGCATCTTGCGGCCCGTCAGTGCCGAGAGGTCCAGTACCACCGGGCCGATCTCGTGCGGCGTGCGGTGGTACATCTCGGCAAGTTCGCGTCCGACCATGAGGCGGATGATCTCGGAGGTCGGCGTCGATGCCACCTCGCCCGTGCCGACCGCCCGGCCGTCGCGCAGGACGCTGAACCGGTCGGCCACCGCGCGGACCTCCTCCAGGAAGTGGCTGATGTAGATGATGCTGACGCCCGAATCCCGCAGCCGTCGGATGACCTCGAAGAGCACCTCCGTGTCGGCCTGGCCCAGGCTGGAGGTCGGCTCATCCATGACGACGACCCGGGCCTTGGCGGCCAGGGCCCGGGCCACCTCCACGAGTTGCTGTGCGCCGATCGAGAGGTCGCCGACCCGCGCGCCGGGACGGATGTCGGGATGGTGCAGCAGCCGCAGCGCTTCTTCGACCTGGCTGCGCATGTGGCGGCGGCGGACGAAGCCCAGCGCCGTGGGTTCGGCGCCCAGGAGCACGTTTTCCTCGACCGAGAGGTCCGGCGCGAGGCTCAGTTCCTGGTAGATCATCGCCACTCGGGCGTCGCGGGCGTCGAGCGGCCCCCGCGGCGCGTACGGCCTGCCCTGAAGGATCATGCGTCCGGCGTCGGGCTGAAGCGCCCCGGAGAGGACCTTCATGAGGGTACTCTTGCCGGCGCCGTTCTCGCCGACGAGGGCGTGGACTTCGCCGGGCCGAACGTCCAGGTCCACTTCAACGAGCGCGCGGGTCGAGCCAAAGGTCTTGGAGATGCCGATCATGCGAAGCGCAAGCGGCGCCTCCCGGGTCGCGGCCCGCTCGGATTCGTGGCCGGCTGTCGGGGAATCGGTGGGTACGCTCATTCGTCGCGCCGTGCGTATTGCGGTTCGCGCGGTGGGTCTCCTGACCCACCGCTTCCCGCTGTAGCGCGGCCCGTACGGGCCGCGCAGAAGAGGCCCCGTACGCGGCGCCGGCTACTGGAGCGCCGGGTGCACGAGTTTATCGATCTCGGGATCCTTCAGGTTCTCAGGCGTTACGACGACGACGCCCGTGTCGATGCGTTTGGGAACCTCCTTGCCGCGGATGTGAGCCACCATGGTCTTGACGCCCTCCCTCCCCATCCGGACGGGGTTCTGGACCACCAGGCCGTGGATGTAGCCTTTCTCCAGGGCTTCGATGAGCCGGTCGGACGCATCGAAGCCGACGTACGTGATCTTTCCCGCGCGGCCGCTGCTCGTCAGTGCCTGCAGCATGCCGTAGGCGCTCGACTCGTTGGGGCAGAATATGCCGTCCACCTGGCCTTGGCCGTACTTGGTCAGGAGCGCCTGGGCAGCGGTCATGGCCGTCTCTACGGTCGCGCCGGCGTACTGGTCGGTGGAGATGAGTTCGACGTTCTTGTGTTTGGAGATCTCATCGAGGAAGCCCTTCTCGCGGTTCTCGGTCGAGGCGCTGCCGACCTGGTACCGCAGCAGGATAACCTTGCCGCCCTTTTCGCCGAGGAGTTCCGCCAGGCGCTTGGCACCGAGCACACCGCCCTTGTAGTTGTCGGTGGCGACGAAACTGACGTAAGCGCCGGTGTCGGCCAGACTTGAGTCGATGATGACGACGGGGATGTCTGCCCGTCCGGCCGCCCGCACCGGCGCCACCAGTGCCTTGTCGTCGAGCGGCGCCAGGACGATGCCGTCCACGCGTTTCTGGATGAACGCTTCGACCAGGCTGACCTGAGATTCCCGGTCGTCCTCCTTGACAGGGCCCTGCCAGAGGATCTTGACGTTCGTGCATTCCTGCTCGCCCTGCTTGGCCCCGGCGTGGACGGACTTCCAGAACACGTGCATCGTGCCCTTGGGGACGACGGCAATCGTCAGCGGCCGGTTGGGGTCTTCGGCGCCCTCTTCCTCGCGGGACGTGCACCCGACCAGCAAGAACGCCACCCAACCGACAACAAGCATCAGAGGCAGTCCGCGTCGCATGGTCCGTGTCTCCTTTGTGCGCTGAAAGGCGGGCGGCACCCCGCGCCGTACAGAGAGCATGGTACGCCAGCACGCCGGGGAGCGTCAAGAAAAGAAGCGGCCGACACGGTAGACGTAACGAGGGGTGGCATGGCCACCCGCAGATTCGCACGGGCGAGGCATGCCTCGCCCCTACCGCCTCGGCTCGGGCAGCGACTCGGGCGACTTCAGCAGCCTCTCATGAATGAACGCGGCCACGCCCTCCCCGTTCGGCCGGTCGAGAACCACGTCGGCCGCACACTTCACCGCATCGATGGCATTGCCGACCGCCACGCACAGACCGGCCACCTCGAACAGGGCAAAGTCGTTCTCGTCGTCGCCGACGGCAATCACATCCTCCGGCGCCACGCCCACGCGCTTCAGGCCCGTGCGCAGACCCGTTTCTTTGCTCGTGCCGCGCGGCACAATCATGACGGCGGGGCGGTTACAGTAACAGTCAAGCGCCAAGCCGCAGGCATCGATAATGTCGCGAACGTGCTCCTCGTGCATCCGCTTGGTGATGGTCACGATGCGGCCTGGCGTAAACGGCACGCCGCGTCGCCTGAGTTCATCGCGGAGCCGCACGTCCGGCCCGTGAGCCAGGTTCTCAACCGCCCCCGTCGCGGGGAAATACAGCACCGCACCATTCTCATCGACCACCAGGTCGAAGACGTCCACGCAGGGGCAGATTTCGAGAATCCTCGCGTGCGTGCGGCCGGTGACGAGGGCAAGCAGCCATCCGGCATCTCTTGCGGCCGCCAGCGCCGCGGCCGCGCTCGGATGAACGGCGCCGTCGACGGCAAGTGTCTCGTCGTGGTCGAGCGCGAGCATCCGGTAAGGCACATCGCCCTCCATGGTTGGCCGGGGCGGGCCGCCCCCGCGAGAGCGGTCGTCCCGGCACGCCGTCTTCGGTTCCGGCCGCACAGATTCTCGCCCGTCAAGCGGCCTCGACTATGCAGGTTCAGGCAAGTTCTGTCCACTTACCGCGCGGCGGGTCTCCCGACACGCTCGCGAGAAACCCGTACTCCGCCGCCTCGAAAAAGTCCCGGCGGCATGCAATCGGTCAGTTTGACTACTTGGCGAACGTAATTTTCCAGTTCACCGTTCTCGTTGCCGAGGGGGTTATTCGAACTATGCCCGCATGGCCCAGATTCTCCGTTTCGGCCTTTTCGCCATCGGCCTCGGCGGCCTTCAAGCGAAAGCCTTCAGGGAGATGGATCGTCATCACGTAGGGATCGCCTTTCACGACGGAACTGCTTCCGGATAGGGTCTTATTGCGGCCGTTCCATTTCACATCCAACAGGTCAACGCCTCCCTGTGAGATATGGCGGCTTGTCGAGATGATCCAGGGATGGGCTCGCGCCTCCCGAATGGCAAAGACCTGAAGTCCGTTGTTCTTCCCTTGTGCGGGCGCTGTAAACGATCCTTTTACTTTGCCGAGAAACGTCTGGGTCCAGAACTCAAATACGAGGTACTCGCGGTCTTCCCGAAGACCCAGGTCCGCGAACTTTACTTCCGTTTCCGGCGTACCAGGACGCTTCCAATCCAGACTCTTCTGCCTCCAGTTGAACCGCGCCAGCACCGACCAGTGGTCGAATGGCCGGTCAATCTCCGAGAACCACCAACGAGATTCACCACCGCCGGCGCGGGCGTGATTCCTGAAGAACCAGCGAGGATCCCTGGGGGTGAAGTCGTACAATTGGCCCGGGACGGTGAAAAGGACCGGCGAACTGCGCTTGGCGCCTTCCAGATTCCTGTCCTCCTTGTACACTTCAGCCTTGTCGCTGAGCAAGAGCACACCCCCGGCCATGGAGATTACGCTCGGCCGAATAATCGTATCCAACGGTGCATCATTCACGGCAAACGTCTTCATCACGCTATAGTCTTTCCGCCCTACGGGAAGGATGTCGCAGTGATCGGGATCATTGCGCCAGACCACGCCCTCCCAGGAATTGAAGCCCTGGAAAGATGCCGCCCTGAAACCGTCCGTCGCCAGTCGGCAGCCGTCGGCCACCCCGATAAGTTCGGGCAGCACGCCCCAACAGGCGAGAATGTAGATATCGCGTCCCAACTCGTCGCGTGCGGCCTGGTAAAACCTGCGCAAGGCGTCGCCTGGAGTCACACCCTTCTCTTTGAAATACTCCGGAGATTTACAATATCCCCAGTCCACCAGGTCCCCGGCCCCGTCTATCTTCACATACGTGAACCCCTGCTTCTTGAGCCCGCGATAGGTCGGGCGCACCAGCCGATCCAGTGCTTCCTCATCGGTCGTGTCCAAAGCATACCACCAGCCGCCCGTCCACGGGTTGAGGAACCGCCTGGCCTTGCCGTCCGGCTCGCGGACAAACCATTCAGGATGCTGGTTCACCGACTCCCGCACGAGCGGGTCGCTTTCATTGAACACGCAAAACACCCAGAGGCCCGCTTCCATTCCCGCCGAGCGGGTTTTGCGGACGGCGTGATCGGCGCCGCCCGGGAACCGGTTGTTCCAGTTCAGGAATCCCTGCGGGGTTCCGCCTCCGGATTGGTAGCAGGCGTCGATCTGCAGATAGCGATAACCGAAATCAGGAAGATGTTTCGCCGAAAAGACGTCGACGATCTTGTCCAACACCTTCTGATTGAAGCCATCCCTGTAGGACCACCAACTACAGAACCCCGTAACCGAGCCCTTCCACACTTTGTATGTCCAGGGTTCGAAGTACTTGAGTTCTTTGTGCTTTTGGTAAAAGCGCGGGCGGAAGACGACCTCCAGATCCGATCCGCGGCTCTCCCACGAAAAGGCGATCTGCTGCTTTTCGACCACCGTGGGCTCAATGCGAGTGTGGCCGTCCGGCGGGCCGATCAGGACCCAGTCCCAGCGGCGGTCGTAAACGGCGTTGTTGCGCAGATTGCGGCTCAGGCCCACGCTGTTGCGGACGTAGGGAAAACGCTTCTGGGCTTCGGAAAGCGTCTCGGCCGGGAAGGCTTCCTCGCTGCCGGTAACCGTGCCGCGCAGGACCAGATTCACGCCCTGTTGCGGCTTGAGCGGGACGAACTTCAGACGCTGCTCCACCTTCCTGACCACTTCGGAGGGGTGGTTGACGCGTTTGGTCCAGGGCTGCTCCACCTTCTCGTCTGTTGTTTCTGTCGGCTCCATCTTTATGCCGGTTCTTATTTTCCTGCCGTCTTTGTCCTGTGCCGCGACCACGGCATCCAGAATCACCGTGCCGTGATATCGGAGGGACAGTGTTCCTTTGCCGGCGTTCCACTCGACCGCAGCCGGGGCGTTCGCCGGGGGCGTGACCTGTCGTCCCGCGGCGGACCCCGCGCCGGTGGAGACAGCCACGGCCATGAGAAGAGAACTCACCTGCGTCATGAAGCCGCCATTCATCGTGGGCTCCTCTACCTCATTGCGATTCCCATGGATGCACGACACCTGTATAGTGCGTCAAAAAGATTGAACGTTATTGAGTGCGGCCCTTGCTCGGGCGATCTTTGCCAGGATGTCCTGCACGTTGGCAGTCCATACGAAGGTTTCCGGGTTTTCGTTATGCTGCTGCAGGTAGTCCATGATCGCTGCGATCAGTCGGCGGCTCACCGCCGCTTGACGGTGTAGAAGGCCTGGTCCTTCTTGACCGATGCCCGCCACCGGTCCAGCCAGGCGGTCAGCCGCTTGAGGACTTCCGGCTCCTGGTCGGTGATATCGACGTCCTTGCGCCCTCCCTCGGCAAAGCGGAAGAGCCGGCCCTTCTGCAGGATGTATTCGTTGTCGATCAACCGCACTTGTTGGCCGGAGACGAGCGGAACCGGCTTCGGCCGGCGGTCCATCTTGCCCTCGATCAGCGGCAGCAGGCTGATGCCGTCGATCGGCTCGATCTGATCGGGCATCTTGATGTCCAGCAGGTCGAGAACCGTCGGGTAGAAGTCCACGGTGCAGGCGGGCACACTGGTGACGAAGGGCTTGGGCGCCCGCGCGGGCCATTCGAGGATGCCCGGCACCCGTGTGCCGCCCTCGGTGAGCCATTTCTTGCCGCCGGGCAGCCCGCCCGTCGAGCCGGGGGGTGACGGGCCGTTGTCCGAGCAAAACCACAGCATCGTGTCGCCGGCGATCTTCAGGTCCCGCAGGGCCTTTCGCAACCGCCCCATGTTGCGGTCCACCGCGGCGATCTCGCCGTAGTAGTTCGCCTTCTTCTTGCCGTACTTGGCGTAGGGCGCGGCGTCCTCGGGCGTCGCCTTGTGCGGCCCATGGGGCGAGGGGAACCAGATGACCGCCAGGAAGGGCTTCTTCCCCGCCGCCTGCCTGCCGATCCACTCCAGCGCGACGTCCATGACCACGTCCGCCGTGTCGCCGGGCCGCGGCGGCGCCTGCTGGCCGTTGTGGTAGATGTACTCGTGCCCAATGTCGTACCAGTTCCCGGCGGAGAACCACTCGTCGAAGCCCTGGTTGCCGGGGTGCCGCGGCTTGGGATCGAAGGTTTCGGGCAAGCCGCGGCCGGTGCCGCCGTCGGCATGGGGGATGCCGCCCAGGTGCCACTTGCCGAAATGGCCCGTGGCGTACCCGGCCGTCCGGACGGCCTCGGCGATGGTGACCTCGCGTAGCGGCAGGTCGTGCCCCCAGGACATGCAGCGGTAGCGCACCGGACTTCTCCCGGTGAGGCAGCTTGCCCGCGTGGGCGAGCAGAGGGGGTGCGCCGAATAGAAGCGGTCGAAGCGGATGCCTGCGGCCGCCATCGCGTCGAGGTTCGGTGTCTTCAATTCCGGGTGGCCGTTGTAGCTCGTGTCGCCCCAGCCCTGGTCGTCCGTCATGCAGAGGATGATGTCGGGCTTTCCCCCGTCTTCGGCGGCCGCGCGCCCGGTACCCTTAATCGCGGCACGGCGCTTCTTTGCCTCCTTGCCGCGGGCGACATAGGGCAGCGCAAGGGCGGCTCCGGCGGCGAGGGCCATCGTCTTGAGGAACTCTCTACGATCTACGCGTCCACTCATCGCGTTCATCCTGACTGTAGAGGCTGGCTCAATCGGGAAGCCTGACTTCCCGGTTCGCATATCTCCTCGTCGGCGCGCCGTCTTGGCCGGCGAATGGAATTCTCTGATCCTGTCCGGCGCAAGTCGCCAGGCCGATCACGCGGTCTGCCGCGCCGTAATAGAGAAGCCACTTGCCCTTGAAGTACACCAGGCCGTTGGCGACCGTTGTGCGGCCGGTGAATCCCTTCTTTTCCCAGTCCAGTCCCGGGTAGAGGAACGGCCGGTCCTGCTGTTTACGCACCGTTGTCAGGTCGTTGCGGTCGATCAGGGCCTGCCGGAGCGTCCAGGCGCCGAGGGATGCGTGTCCGCCTTGAACCATTAACAGGATGCCGTCCTCACGCAGGAGGGCTATGGCGCCAGCTTCGTGCGAGCCACCCCATACCGACTTGCCTGCCGGCGTCCAGTCGATGAGATTGTCGCTCCAGGCAAGGGCGCACGGATGCGTATAGTACATCCAGTACTTGCCGTTGATCTTCGCGGCGATCAGGCGGTTGCCTTGGAGTCGCGATACCACCACTCCGCTCCGCGATCCATAGACCTTCTCCGGCGCTGCCTTCCGGAACGCCGGCCCGTGCTTGGTCCAGTGATATAGATCACGGGATGTCGCCACGGACATGGTGTCCCGCTTGCCGTTCCAGGTGGTGTAGTTCATGTAGTAGGTACCATCTTCGCCCTCGATGATGTGGAGGTCCTCGCAGCCACCCTCCCACTCGTACCTCTTCCAGGGGTCGTTGTCCGGATAGAGGACCGGCTTCGTATGTCGGGTGAAGTTTATGCCGTCCTCACTATGGGCCAGACCCATGCGGCAAGTTCTTCCCCACTTGAGATCCGGGCTCTTGTCGTCCGCCCGGTAGAGCAAATAGACCTTACCGTTTCGTACCACGGCAGCCGGGTTGTACACGTTCTGCTCCTCCCACCGGACTTCCTTACCCCGGATGGGGCACTGAAATCTGGAATCCGGCGTCGGCCGCAGGATCGGCTGTTTCCGTTTGACAAAGGGCCCCATGTCCCAGCCGTCCCTGTCGGCATTGCCCAACGCGGAGGACGGGATAACGATTGGCACAGCAACGGCAGCCGTCGCCGCACCCGCGGTTTTAAGAAAATCACGGCGTGTTGATTGGTGATTGCTCATGGATTTTACCTCGTCGGGAAAATGATGTGGGAAATACTCCCGCCGCAGCGAAAGCGTTCAGGGAATTTGAATGGTTCTCATCGAGGGGGTCCGTGGGGTCAGACCTTGAATAGTGAATAGCGGCGTCTAACCGAGACAAACGCATGCAGGCGCCAGCCATAGGTCTCGACGGTGCGCCGCGGCCAGTCGATTTGTTCGCCAGTGAATCGTGCGTCAGCGCTTCGAGGCGAATTGCCTCGGTCGGCGTTTCGCCAAGCGTGAAGTCAATCTGGTAGGTCTGCGTGGCAGGGTTGGGTCCGGAGGCGACAACGCTGCCGTCTTCCAGCTGCTTCAGCACCGTGCCGCCCTCGGCGCTGAGAGTGTCTATCTGCACGGGGCTCGATTCGGCCGTTTTCCTGGCGGCGGGCGGGGCAACGTCTTGTGGGGGAACGGCCGAAGCGACGCCGGTGAGCAGCAGACAGGTCATGATGCACAACACGTTGTTCGTAAATTGCTTCATTCGGCTTCTCCTTGTGTCCTCTTTGTGTTCCCTGTTTGCTCGTCCCTTTCGGCATGACGAATGCCACAATATTCAACCCTTGGCCAGGTTGCCTGGAGGCGGGAAATTCTCGATCGCGCCGATCCGCGAGGCCAAGGCCAAGCTGCTGTAGGCGCCGGCACCCGTCACGCGTCAAGCCGAACTGCGCGCCAACCAAAAATATCCACGCCCGACAGTGCCATTCGTGCCAGGAACCTTTTCCACTCCTGACACCTTTTCTCAGTCACCTTTTCTCAGTCCGGTACAGACTCGGCCGGAGGAATCTCCAACTCGACCACCGGGCTCCCGCTTGCACGCGACAAAACGTAAGGTTCCGAAAGTTCCCGACGGCCCCCGGGGGTTATGCCCGCAATGCGGAAGGTGAATTGCTCAACCCCGGCATCGATCGGCACGGTAAACTCCCACGGGAACGCATCGTCGGAAAGGCGCTGCGTCCCGCTGCCGCAATCATAGAGCAGGTCGACGGTTTGGAAGTCCCGCTTGCTGTTCTCCAGGTAGATGTAGACCGTCCGGGCGGCCTGCCCAAGGCTCAACATCATCGCCCGCCCTTTCGGTTTGGCCATGTCCACCCATGACGTCCGCCAGGCATCCTCCCGGGCGAGCCCGGTCACTTTCTGTTGGAATTCCGGCGTAATCTTGATGCCTTCCAGCACGACGGCCGTCAGGCCCCGGGGCGGGATCTCGACCTCGAAGGTGCCATCGGTGGTATTGCGGACTTCATCACCGCCATGGGACCAGGCGCGCATCGGGTAGCGCCCCCGGGGCACGCGTTTTTCATTCAGGGACACTTTGGTTCGGACGGTCTTAGCCGACTCATTCATCAGGGCGAGGTACAGGGCGTTCTTTCCCCGGGCCGCGATGTAATTGACTTCAATGTCGTCGATTTCCAGCAGCCCCTTGGGCATCCACAGCACGGCATCTTCGGCCTGGTAGAAGCGACCGGGCGCCGCGCCGTAGTATTTGTTCTGCATGTAGCCATAGCCCTCGATGTACTGCGAGGGGAAGTTGACCGCACCGTCGGAGCGGGCCATGGTCTCGGTGAGCAGGTAGTCCACCAGCATCGACATCATCGGCCAGATGTGATTGTAGTGGAACGAATTGACGCTGAGTTCCTTATGTTCGCGCAGGGGATAGTCCGCTTTTTCATAGGCGGTGGTGCGGGCGGTGTTGATGTGGTAGCCCGGGAAATTGCGGTAGCGCCCGATGACCGCCGACCGGCCGACCTCCCGCAGAAAGGCATCCCCGCTGTGATGGCCGATGCGGATAAGCCAGGGCGCATAATTGGCCATGAAGATGGCGCGGTGCCCGCCGCAGGTGGCGGAGGATTCCGGGGTGAGGCCGATCTCCGACAGCCGCCAGGCGGGGGCTTCCTCTTCGGGCAGATGCATTTGCTTATGCCCTTTGCCCTTGAGGTACCAGTACAACGGTGCCTTGCCGCCTTTGTTGACAAGGATTTTCTCATTCGGAATGGCCGGGCACATCCAGGCAAACTGGGCAAACCGCCGGGCGCCCTCCCGGGCCGCGTCGAGATAGCGCTGCTCGCCGGTCACCTCGTACAGTTCCACCAGCGGGATGAACTTGGGGACAAAGCTGGTCCAGAATACACATCTCCCCTCGTCTGGATCCTTGAAATTCGTTTGCGGCGTTTCCACCCGGCGGCGAATATAGTCGTCGGCGCCTTCCAGGGCGAAATCGAGGTATTCCTGCTCGCCGGTCACCCGGTACAGGGCAAGGGCATTGCCCCAGGTTTTTCCAGGCATCTCGACATCCAGGTTCCGACCCCGTCGGCTGGCGTATTCTCTCTCGGCCAAGGCCTTGAATACCGGGGTGGCCTGGTTGAAGATGCCGTACAGCACCGCCAGCTCCGTAACCGGGGCGCAGGGACCTTCCAGGGTGTAGGACGGGCTCTGGTTCCGCTGTTTTTCGTCCGTGGTGAACAGGAACTTCCTCCGAGACAGCATGTACTCGATATAGGGATACGCCCGACGGTTGAAGATGTCCTCGTTGTCCGTCACCACCGCCATCTCGAGCGGGTTGAGCGAGGAGACGTTCTTCACCGCGCCCGGCGCATCGGTGGAGTAGTTGCAGCCTTTCTGATCCTCCATGAACCGACTCCAGTGGCTCATGCCGTAGGCGACCATGTTCTCCAGTGTCGTGTTCAGCGAGCAGAGGGCGTTGCGGCGGTAATCGTGGAATCCGTAGAGGTCGCGGGCAATGGTTTCAAACGCATCGGTGGTGTCGCCTTTGACGGCCGTCGGACGCAGCGTAAAGGTAAAGGTCGTGCCCGCTTTCATGTAGGATTCGGTTCCGCCCAGAACCGGGGCGAAGACCATGGGCTGGGCCAGCCCCTCCCGGTTGCGCAGGGCAACCCCGAACCGTGAATTTTTCCGGGTGGGCAGAGGGTCAAACGGAAACTCCCGCGAATCCACCACCACGCCCAGGGATGATCCCTGCCGGGTGATCAGGGCGGAAGGCACGGTACAGCGATAGGCGAGAGTCATGATGCTCTTGCCGGGAAAACGCTTTTCCTGCCAGACCAGGGGCTGCCAGATTTCGTCGAGATCATCCAGGGCATAACCGGGCGCGCCCACATAACCCACGGAGTAATATCCCTCCCTGGACGGCGTAAACGCATAGCGCAGAACCGGCGCGGCATTGCCTTGAGGCAGGCTCAGCGTCGCCTGCAACTTGAACAGCGGATGCTTGGGAAATGCGTAAACAAATGATTGCCCTTTCCGCTCCACCTTCTCCGGCGACACATAGACCTGCGGGGCCGCATGAAACAGGTTGGCGGTGCGCGATGCTTTCGATCCTTCGAGAATGCGGGGGTCAAAGCCGTCGCCCACGGACAGGAAATCCTCGACCTGCGCCGATGGCTCTTCATTGGCCTTCAGGTCTTTGTTCTCCCAAGTGACCACATTGTACCTCGCGCCGGGCAGTCCGCCGGAGCGCATAGCCGGTTGCGGGTCGGCCTCGGCGAACATAATGCAGAAAGACACCTCCAGGGACCAGTCGCCGGCGTCGCGGTGGCTGAGCACCACCCGGTGGTTGTCAACGGTCCGAAGCGTGTAAAGATCGTTCTCTAATTCGGAAACATGAGATCCCCGAACCATTCCTGCGCTGGAGGCAAGCAACAGCCATGCGGCGAGAAGTCTTGTCTTCATCCTAACCTTCTCCCGTTATCGGGGTTGCTCTTTTTTGCATGTCGTTCTGTCACATGAAACACTGCTTGCCTCCGACCGGTCTTGCCCGGGCGACCTTCGACTTCGATCAGTCGGATGTTGCAAATTTCATCTTCCACTCCACCGTCTTGGTTGCCGGCGGAACCATTCGAACGGTGGCCGCGTCTGTCTGGTTGGCGAACTCCACGTTCTCGCCGCTGACCTGGGCGCCGCCGAGGCAAACAGACTGGCCGCAAGCGCGACCACAACCGCCACCAGACCGACACTACATCTCATGACCGCCTTTCTTTCACTTTTCCGTGTGCTCTACGGCGATCTGTCCGACCTTCTTGCGCACCTTTTCGGGCAGCGCGTGCCCGTTACTTTCAGCCCCGTCCAGTGCGTACCAGTAGGTGGTTGTCGCATAGTCGACGGTTGCTGAAGACTGCCAGTGCAGGATTTCCATGTTTACCTTCAGGCTGCTCTTGAACGGAATCCTGTCGAGCATCCTGACCCTGGTATTGGTTGTATGGCCGGCGCCCTTGTTGGCGCCCCCGATGGGTTGGGCATGAAACGGCGCGTCGAAACGGGCCGCCGAGCCCCAGGCATAGCCAAAATAGTCTTCCGTCCCGGTTCCAAAATGCGAGGGAAATGACTCGCCGTCGACATAGATCTTCTCATCGCCCTCACCCCACCACGAACCTTTGCGGCCCTTCTTGGGCCGATTGAAGATCGCCATCGTATCGCCCGCATAGACGCCCTTGCCCTTGATGGTGACGTAGTTCCACTCCTGGGCCTTGGTATGGTCATTGCCGAAAACAGCGATGTGGTCATCACCCCGCCAGGCGCTGTTGAAATACATGGTTCTGTCCGTCCATGGCCACTCGGCGACACCAATATCGCCCAGTTCCACGGTCACATCCGTCGTGCCATGGTTGCTGATGGTTATCGCCGCCGTGTTCTTAAACGGCATCGGCCACCAGCAGTTCATCCACCCGTCCTTTTCAACCTGGCGCCACCAGCCCTTGAAAGGGTTTATTCCGAGTCCTGATCCGAAAAACTCACCGATCGGCGCCCGGATTCGCTGCTTGCCGTCGAAGCGGGCCTTGATCACGGTCGATCGCGTTGTCTGCTTCATGTCATCGCCGCTGACTTTGACTTTCAGCATACATATCGCGCCACCGCCAGCAACTTTGCGCGTCATACTTTGGCCCGGCTCCAGTACTTGTTTTCCACCCTTGACCGTTCGGTCGGCATCCAATCGATTTTTCTCCGGCTCAAGCAGTTCCCGCTGCACTTTGGCCAGCAATTCGGCGTTTGCCTTCAGATCGGCGATGGTGAACGTCTTCACCTCCGTACCCTTGGGGTACTGCAGATAATTGATGTTGTAGTAGATGTTGTCCGCGAATTTTCGGGTTTCTTTCGCGTTGAGTCCGTCGTACGTGATCTTGCAGTGTTTCTTGAAAGGAATCGGCAGATAGAGGTTGCACCCCGCTGCTCGCACGGCGCTCAAGGGCGGCCCGACCGCGCCGGTTCTCCTGCCGCCTACCAGTTCGTCTCCCTTCCCTTCGAGCACGGGTTTATCCGAACCGTCAAGATAAACCCTGATCGTTCCGTCGTATTTGTACTGGGTTATCCACCACCTTACGATCACGCCCGGCCCGTCAACATCCAGCATGACCCATTCGCGACGTCCGTCGACCTGTTCGTGTCCGCGAAAATTCGAGTAGTCGTCGGTAGCAAACCAACCGACCGCGCCCGGTTCCTTGGACTTTCGGTTATAGCTGCTGGCCTGCTTGCAAACAAAAGCAGGCTCGGGGAACTCGGCGATCCTGGAGCGAGCCAGCATCTCCGTAAGAAGCCCGCCAAAATCAATCGCACCCGCGCCGACAGCCGTCGCGGCCGGATAGGTCAACCAGGTTAATAGAAGAATAAGTGGCAATTTCTTCATCATGACGGATTGTCCTATTTAGTAAATTCGATTTTCCAGTTCACGGTTTTGGTCGCCGACGGGGTTATCCGGACTGCGGCCGTCTGGGGCAGCTTCTCAGTTTCCACCTTCTCGCCCTCGACCTCGGCGCTCTTCAGTCGGTATCCATCCGGGAGATGGACCGTCAGCACGTAGGGATCGCCGACGACCACGGCGCTTTGGCCGGAGAGAACCTTGCCGCCGCCGTCCCATTTCACGTCCAGCAGGCTGACGCCGCCCTGGGAGATGTGGCGGGTGGTGGAGAGGACCCACGGATGCGGGCGGGCCTCACGTATGGCGAAGACCTGCATGCCGTTATCCGGCCCCTGCGCCGGGGCCGTGAACGCACCCTTGAATTTGCCCAGGAACCGCTCGCTCCAGAATTCATAGACCAGGTACTCCTTCTCGTCGGAGAGGCCCAGGTCCGCGAACTTGACCTCCTCGGCCGGCCGATCGTCCCGGTCCCAGTAGAGAGAGCGTTTTCTCCAGTTGAACCTCGCCAGGACGGACCAGTGTTCGTAAGGCCTGTCCATTTCCAGCATCCACCAGGTGGGCTGCTTGCCGTAATGGGGCGCATGATTCAGTTGAGGGTGACGAAGATTCATTCGCGGTTCGGGTGAACGGTCCAGATTGTCCGTTATGTTATTGACGATCCGGTTGCTCTCAATCGGGTTGTAATCGTACAACTGGCCCGGAACGGAAAAGAGCACAGGCGAAGCGCGCTTGATGCCCTTCAAGTTCTTGTCGTCCTGGTATACGTCAACCTTGTCGCTGAGCATCAGCATCCCTCCCGCCATGGACACGACGCATGGCCTGACGATCGTGTCGGAGATGCCCGGCTTGACGGGGGTATCGGGCTTGGGCTTGTCCGGCTTCTCGCCGACGCACTCCATGTACCAGGGCAGTTTGCCCTTGTTCAGCCACTGGGGCTGAATGTCGCAATGGTCCGGATCGTTTCTCCACACCACGCCGTTCCAGGAGTTGAAGTACTGAAACTCCGCGGGACCGAACGAATCGCGCCCCAGCCGGCAGCCGTCGACGATTCCGATGAGTTCCGGCCTGACGCTCCAGCACCCCAGAATGAAGATGTCATCCCCCAGTTCCTCGCGGGCCGCCTGATTCAACCTGCGCAAGGCCTCGGCCGGGGTCTTCCCGTGCTTCTTGAAGTACTCCGGATACTCACTGTAGCCCCAGGCCATCAGATTGCCTTCGCCGTCAATCTTCACGTAGTCCCACCCCTGCTCCCTGAGCCCCCTGTAAGTGGGTCTGATCAATCCGCCCAGGGCGTCTTCGTTGAACGGGTTCAGCGTGTACGTCCCCTTGGCAAGCACGCTGCCATCCGGTTTCTGCAGGAACCAGTCGGGATGCGCTTTGGCCATCTTGTCGATAACGGCATCGCCCTTGCGAAAGACGATGGCGGTGTGCAGACCGGGGCTCATGCCGGCCTTCTTGGTCTTCTGAACGACATACTCCGGCCCGCCCGGGAACTTGTTGTTCCAGTTCAGATACCCTTCGGGGCTGCTGCCGGTGGCCCAACCGGCGTCAATCTGCAAGTACTTATAGCCATAGTCAACCAGGTGCTTTGCCGTGAACGCATCAAGTATCTCGTCAATCGTTTCCTGTTTAATGCCGCCCTTGTACGCCCACCAGGTGCAGTAGCCGGTCACCGAGCCCTTCCAGACCTCGTAAGTCCACGGCTCGAAATACGTCAGGTTCTTGTGCTTCTGGTAGAACCGGGGGCGAAAGACGAGTTCGATCGTCGCACCGCGGCTCTCCCAGGAGAAGGCGAGCCGCTGCTTGTCGACGCGTTTCGGCTTGATGCGCGTCCGACCATCGGCCGGGCCGATCAGGACCCAGTCCCAGCGGCGGTCATAGACGGCGTTGTTCCGCAGATTATGACTCAGACCGACACTGTTGCGGACGTAACGGAAACGCTCCTGCGCCTCGGAAAGCGTCTCGGCCGGGAAAGCCTCGTCACTGCCGACGACCGTACCGCGCAAGACCAGTTCCACGCCGTCTTGTGGCTTGGCCGGGACGAACTTCAGACGCTGCTCGACCTTCTCGCCCGGCGTTTCCGTTCGTTCGAGCTTAACGGCAACACCTTTCACTTCGTTTCCCTCGGCGTCTTCGGCGCCGATTGTGGCATCGAGAATCACGGTGTCGTGATATCGCAGCAACAGCCTTCCGTCCCGGGCATTCCATTCAGCGTTGGCGGGAGCGTTGGCGGGCGGGGCAACGTCTTGTGGGGGAGCCGCCGAAGCGACGCCGGCCAGAGAAACAACCAGACTCAGTGTGAATAACGATCTCGAAAGCATCATCTTCTCCTTTGAACTAAGAATTGATAATTTAAGGGCTGGCCCCAATGAGCCGGCGCAGTGCAGACGCGCTCGCGCCGCTGTACTACGTACGTGTCGAAGGTGTTGTTCGGCTGTGCTCTGTCGGCTCGCCTGGTTGACAGGTCCGCTGCCTGGGGACCCACCACCTTCTCCGTGAGCGGTCCCACTGCTGGTGAATCTACGGGGAACTGCATTGCAGCGATCGTCATTTTCGCACCGGCTTTTCCGTCATTCGCATTCACCTCGATATCCTCCAATCGTGTCACCAGATAGGTTTCATTTGTCAAACGTCGTGAGACAGCAGTCCAGCGCGGCCGCCCTCGAAGAACAACTCAATCCCCAGGTCCAATGGCTGCCGGGTGATCAGAAGCCGGACATTGTCGGCATCACAATCAACGCATGGGGTCCATGGGATTTCCTGTTTCTGCAATGATGCTCGGAACGTGTTCCCGCTGCATTCGAAACAGTCCAAAAATATGTGCGCGATATTGTCAGTGGGTTTGATCGGGGGGAGCACCGCTGACGGGCCGCTCGGGGACCGGTCCGTTTTTGCGGCCGTCTGCTTTCCAGCCATGTCCACCACACACCGGAAACCGATCGTTGAGCAACGGTCCAGTCCGGGCCACATCAGCAGGAACTTTGCAGCACGACTGCAAGGCACCGCCCCCCCGTCAGTGTACCAACCTGAACCACCCGCCCTGTAATAGGAGCCTCCTCGTATAAAGCAAAAACGTGTTCGCCCGTCGTTACTTCGTTCGCTGTCGGTCCATTCCCAGGTGTTACCACACATGTCGTAGCATCCAAAGGGCGAACGTCCCTCAGAAAACTCATAAACGCTCGTGGTGCCTCCGCTTTTCCCGTCATTGGAAGCGTTCGACTTCCACTTGTTGCCCCATGGATACTTCAGGCGTTTCGGCCCCTGGGCGGCGTATTGCCACTCCTCTTCCGTGGGCAGCCTCTTCCCCGCCCACTTGGCATATGCTCGAGCGTCCTCCAAATCCACATATACCACCGGGCGGTCCTCTTCGCCTGCCGGCGGGTTCCCATCAACCCAATGTTTCAAGAAGTTCTTATCATGCCGTGGCTTGTAGCCTGACGCTCGCAGGAACTCCGCATATTGCTTGTTCGTTACCGGAGTCAAATCGATGGCATACGCAGATAGTTTCAACTTTCGCTTCTTTGGGATTTCTTCGTGAAATCCCCGCGGGCGCCCGCCGTCATGAAAGTCGACGTCGAGTTCAACCATGCCGCCGTCGATGGCAGCCATTGCCCGGGGCAGACTGTCCCTATCGTACTTTCGTGTTCGCGAGACGGGCTCAACGACCTGCTTCCTCTCGGGGAAGCTCGCACCCCAGTCTCTGCGGCTGAAAACCTCCGCTTGTCTTTGCAGGAATTGATTGAAGTCCTTCGTTACCCCCGTTTCGGGCACTGCCAGGAAACCAACGATTCCCCTGGCGCCAATCTCCCCATTAAGGAGGGCGACGCCTTCTTTCACTTCTGCTTGGGCCTCGGCTCCCGCGGTAAGATTGAAGTAGCGCATTCCTTGCGTGTGACGTACGGTAAGCAGATTCCCGCTATAGGGTTTGTCGGCCCGGTTGACAAGCGTCCACAGCCTCAAACCGCTGCCTTCCCACAGGCTGGCAAACACGCTATCCCCCTTGCGCTCCACCAATGGCGTCCACTTCTCTCCGGCGAACAGGCCGACGTAGCGACGCTGAATCGGGCTCATTGAACGCAGCATGGAACGAGCACGTGCGCTCCATCCATTCCAGAGCCCGAACCTGTTCTCCCACACCAGCGTTCCGGTGCCGTTCATCCACGCCGTCTGGAGTTCGCCCGTACGGTCTTTGATCCATCGGTTCGTCGGGCGCACCACGTGTCTGCGCTCAAACCACTTGCTTTTCACCACGCCCGGTGCGTGGCTGTCCTTGAACAGCCATGTCCTCCATGGTTTGCTTTGGCCCCAGGACATGTGGTGTTCGGCGATATTCCGGAGGGGGACCGGCAGTTCCGTATCGAGGACCAGACCGGGCCGGACGGCGTCCAGTTTGGCCCGCAACGGCCAGCCCTCGTACCACGTGTCGAGATAGATGCCGTCCGCTTCAATGGTCTTCACTATCTCCACTAACGCGTCCGCATCGGACTTTTCTTCGCGTCGCGTGCCCGTATCCCATGGGTTGTAGTTAATGAGAACCTTGATCCCCTCTTGATGGAAGGCTCTGCTGACCTCCCGCAATCCCTTCAGGCCGCCCGGCATGTCCCGATAGATGTCGAATTGATTTCTCTGGTCGAATCCGATGCGCGGGTAGGCATGCCACAGCACCACATTGTCATATCCCCCGAATTCCTTCCGTCCATGCTCCACAAACTCATCAATGGTGTATCTGCCTGCCGCAGGATCGTAGAAGGTCAAGTCCCACACCATGGTGAAACATGACACGAAACTTGACGGGACCCAGGCAAACTCCTTGCGGCGGTAGTAGGAATCGTCGTAGTTCAGGGCTTCCCGCTGGTCCTTGCGCCACTGGGTCAACCAATCCCGCCAGAGTGGCCAGAGTTCCGGATCATCCGGAGCCGGCATGACATTGTCGAAGGCGAGTTCGTCGCCATCATGTTGTTCCGGCAGAAAGTTCCGGCGTCGCTTCTCATGGCATTTTTTCCCGTGTTGTTTTTGATGAAAGTCCTGGTGTCGCTTCTCCAACTCATCACGCTCATCGCGCCACGCGGCGAACTTCTTCTGCAAATCTTGCGAGGCCGGGCCCTTGTCCGAGGTTCTCTCTTCTGCGAACGCTGTGCCAACACCGATCATTCCAGCCATGAGAAACAGAAAAACCATGACGGTGTGAGGTACGCTGAAAGTATGAGAATTCATTCGACTACTCCTTTGACTATTGACCCTCGTATCGGCTGAGATTTTGGATCGACTCCAGGTAGTCCGACCAGCTTTGGCGCGTGACCGGATGATCAGGGTAATACGGTGGGAGATCGACGCCTCCAGGATCGACAGGATGCGTGGAATCCTGCTTGAACGGTCGATGGGCCATCCCGAAGTTGAACTGTGCATAAAAGGGCTGATGTGTTTTCAGATCGGACAAGTTATTCGTGTCCCAACCCTTTCCCTTGAACTGGAAATTCCAATCATCTTTTCCCGTCGCCCCAATGTTCTTATCGCGAATATTCCCAGTATAATAACCGTACTCTCTCATTAGGGCTGGAAGCGGCCTTACCCCTCCGGACAGCGGTCGCATGAACTCCTTCGGCGGCCGCATCGTAACAGAGCCAAGTGTCGTCTGCGTAACGCCGGTGATCATTGCTGTGCGGTTGGGCATGCATACGCTGGCCGTACCGAAAACCCTTGTGAAACGCATGCCATCCTTTGCCAGTTGATCGATGTCCGGTGTGTGGACAGACACACCCCAGCAACGACATCCGCGTTCTCGCGCCATCGGCTGCACAGAATATGGCCGCTCGGCCCGTTCTGGAAATCCCAGGCTTTGTCCAGGTCCTCGTTGGAGCCGCTGAATTCGTCCTGGAACATGAGCTTCCACTTTCCGGGAGGGAGGGCAGAAAGTTCGTCTTTCGTTTGTGCGTGCGCGGACGGAGCATCGGCGGGCGGCGCAACGTCCTGCGGGAAAGCGGCAGAAGCAACGCCGGCCAGAGCAACAACCAGACTCCGTATGAAGAACGACCTCGAAAGCGCCATCTTCTCTTTTGCGCTAAGAACCTCAAATTGGAAACACCGCCTTCGGGCTTGCCCCGGCGGAGCAGTGATTGACCGCTACAAACGGCTGCCACGCCCCTCGTTTCTCTCCCCACTGCGTCCGCCGCCCCGGGCCGTCACGGTAGCGAGCGAGTTCTTGCGAAGGCGGAGGCGCTGTTCTTTATTCAAGGCGTGAGTCCTCCGGAGTCAGCCGACGTACCATCCGTCACGCGGCTTGCGGGTCATCAGCTTGTTGGCCTGCTCGCTGTTGGTGAACCGGTGCTCCTTGGCGTCATACAACAGTTTGCCTTTGACGCGGACGGCGATATTCCCCATCAGGGCAAAAGCCGTCAGCTTGCCGGCATATCCGAAATGCGACAGCGGCGCGTTGTAGGGGATCTCTCCTCTGGCGGCCATGAGGAATTCCTTTTCGTGTCCGCGTGACGGCGGCGCGGCCTTTTTCGGCTTACCGAATGCCTTGCGCTTGGTCTCGGGCACGAGGAGAGCGGATTTGTTATGCGAGCCGACCACCCAGCATGTTCCCTTCGTCCCGACCAGGTACGACCCGGCGGACCCCATGTTGCGCCCCTCTTCCAGGTCCGGCATTCGGGGAGGTTGATGCACGCCGTCGTACCAGTAAGCGTCGAAGGCCGGCCGTGCACCGTCGGCAGCGAAATGCCACTTGACGGTCTTTCCTTTCGGGTACGTGTCGATGGCCGGGCCGGTCTGATCCAAACACTCGACGCTGACGGGGAATCCGGGCTCGAGGGTCTTGTAGAACGCATTCAGCAGATGACCGCACCAGTCCCCCAGGGCGCCGTTGCCGAAGTCGATCCATCCGCGCCATCGGAAGGGGTGGTAGTGACGCTTCTTGTACGGGCGCACCGGTGCGGGTCCCAGCCACAGGTCCCAGTTCAGCGTCTCCGGCACCGGATCTTCACCTTCGGGCGTGCGAATGCCGTCGGTGAACCATCCGCCGTGCACGCCCGTCCAGGTATGGACCTCCCTGATTTGGCCGAGCGCGCCGGCTTTCATGTAGTCGTAGGCAAGCCGCCAGCCCCATCCACCCATGGGCTGGTTGCCCATTTGCGTGGGAACCTTGCGTTTCTCGGCCTCGGCGGCCAGGTGCAGCGATTCCCACATCGACCAGGTTAACGGCTTCTCGCAGTAAACCGCCTTGCCGGCGCGGACGGCCCGAATCGCCGCCGGGTAGTGATGGTGGTCCGGCGTCGAGACGATCACCGCGTCGTAGTCGTCACGGCTCTCGAACATTTCACGGTAGTCCTGGTAGGTCTTAGCCTTCGGGAACGTCTTGAGCGCGCGGGGCATCGTCCTCGTGTCCACGTCGCAAAGCGCTACGACCTCTTCATTCTTCGCCATGCCCAAGCCATGCCCCCCTCTGCCACCGACACCCACAATGGCAACGCGGAGCTTGCGTTTCTCGGCACTGCGGACAACATATGGGAACGCAAGCGCGGTTACCGCGGCAGCGGTGGTCGTCTTCAGAAACCGTCGTCGATCAAAATGTGCACTCATCGCATTTCTCCTAACGTTACGGATTAGCCTACTTGGCGAATTTGATTTTCCAGTTCACGGTTTTGGTCGCCGACGGGATTATCCGGACTGCAGCCGTACGGGTCAGATTCTGCGTCTTGACGGTCTCGCCGCTGACCCGGGCGCCTTGGAGCCGGAAACCTTCCGGAAGATGAACCGTCATTACATAAGGATCGCCGATTACAACGGAGCTCTTGCCGGAGAGAACCTTGCCGCCGCTGTCCCATTTCACGTCCAGCAGGCTGACGCCGCCCTGGGAGATGTGCCGTGTTGTCGAGATGACCCACGGATGCGGCCGCGCTTCGCGGATGGCAAAGACCTGAAGTCCATTGTTCGTATCTTGCGCCGGCGCTGTAAACGAACCTTTGGATTTGCCCAGAAACTTCTGGCTCCAGAACTCGAAGACCAGGTACTCGCGGTCGTCCGAGAGACCCAGGTCCGCGAACTTTATCTCCTTTTCCGGCGCATCGGAACGCTTCCACTCCAGCTTCTTCTGCCTCCAGTTGAACCGCGCCAACACCGACCAGTGGTCGAATGGCCGGTCGATCTCCGAGAACCACCAACGAGATTCACCACCGCCGGCGCGGGCGTGATTCCTGAAGAACCAGCGAGGATCCCTGGGGGTGAAGTCGTACAATTGGCCCGGGACGGTGAAAAGGACCGGCGAACTGCGCTTGGCACCTTCCAGATTCCTGTCCTCCTTGTACACTTCAGCCTTGTCGCTGAGCAAGAGCACACCCCCGGCCATGGAGATTACGCTCGGCCGAATAATCGTATCCAATGGTGCATCTTTCACGGCAAAAGTCTTCATCACGCTCTGTTCTTTCCGCCCTACGGGAAGGATGTCGCAGTGATCGGGATCATTGCGCCAGACCACGCCTTCCCAGGAATTAAAGCCCTGGAAAGACGCCGCCCTGAAACCGTCCGTCGCCAGTCGGCAGCTGTCGACAACTCCGATAACCTCAGGCAGTACGCCCCAGCAACTCAGAAGATAGACATCGCTGCCCAACTCCTCGCGCGCGGCCTCGTAAAACTTGCGCAACGCCTCACCCGGACTCGAATCTATCTTCTTGAGGTACTCCGGACATTTGCGATATCCCCAGTCCACCATGTCCCCGGCCCCGTCAATCTTTACGTACGTGAACCCCTGTTTCTTGAGGCCGCGATATGTTGGGCGAACCAGCCGCGCCAACGCGTCCTTATCGGTCGTGTCTAAAGCATACCACCCACGGTTCGTAAAGATTTGGCCGTCCGGCTTGTGTACGAACCATTCAGGATGCTTTTCCACCATCTCCTTCACAACAGGGTCGCCGCGCTTGAACACGCAATAGACCCAGATTCCTGCTTCCATACCGACCGAGCGGATTTTTTTCACGACGTACCCCGGGCCGCCCGGGAATTTCCCGTTCCATCTCAAAAATCCCACCGGACTGCCACCCCCGGTCTGGTAGCAGTTGTCGAACTGTACGTAACGATAGCCGAAATCAGGGAGGTTCTTTGCCGAAAATACGTTCACAATCTCGTCCAACGTTTTCTGATTAAAACCCGCCTTGTACGCCCACCAGCTACAAAAACCCGTGACAGAGCCTTTCCATACTTTGTATGTCCAGGGCTGATAGTATTTGAGGTTTTTATGCTTCTGATAGAACCGAGGCCGAAAGACCAGTTCGATGCTCGCGCCGCGGCTCTCCCAGGCAAAGGCAATTGGCCCCTTTTCCTGCGGCTTGGGCTCAATGCGAGTGTGGCCGTCCGGCGGGCCGATCAGGACCCAGTCCCAGCGGCGGTCGTAAACGGCGTTGTTGCGCAGATTGCGGCTCAGGCCCACGCTGTTGCGGACGTACGGGAAACGTTCCTGCGCTTCGGAGAGTGTCTCGGCGGGAAACGCCTCTTCACTCCCCGTAACCGTGCCCTGCAAAACCAGCGTCACGCCCTCTTGCGGCTTGGCCGGGACGAACTTCAGACGCTGCTCCACCTTCCTGACCACTTCGGAGGGGTGGTTGACGCGTTTGGTCCAGGGCTGCTCCACCTTCTCGTCTGTTGTTTCTGTCGGCTCCATCTTTATGCCGGTTCTTATTTTCTTGCCGTCTTTGTCCTGTGCCGCGACCACGGCATCCAGAATCACCGTGCCGTGATATCGGAGGGACAGTGTTCCTTTGCCGGCGTTCCACTCGACCGCAGCCGGGGCGTTCGCCGGGGGCTCGATCTTCTTCTGCGCAGCGGCCCAAGAGGCGCCCGCCAGTACGGCCGAGATTGCCAGCAGGGACAATTGTCTCACAAGAGATCGGGTAGCCATCTTCATGCATCCTTCTTCATTGTCAGGAGTCTTAGGGCCATTCGCGAATCACCGGTGGTCGGCGATTCCCTGCGTTCTTGCGGAGCCGACGTTGCCTGCGGCCAAACGCCGGTCGTGGCTTTTCGCCGAGGCCGCCTCACCCGCAAACGTCATCTTCCACTCCACCGTCTTCGTTGCCGATGGAATGATGCGAACGGTGGCGGTCTCTTTCCGGTTGGCAATCTTGACCTTCTCGCCGCTGACCTTGGCGGTCTTCAAGCGATAGCCTTCCGGGAGATGGACCGTCAGCACGTAGGGATCGCCGACGACCACGGCGCTTTTGCCGGAGAGAACCTTGCCGCCGCCGTCCCATTTCACGTCCAACAGGCTGACGCCGCCCTGGGAGATGTGGCGAGTAGTCGAGAGGACCCACGGATGCGGCCGGGCCTCGCGGATGGCGAAGACGTCCATTCCGGTATTGTTGTCCATCGCGGGAGCGGTGAACGAACCCTTGAACTTGCCAAGGTACTTCTGGTTCCAGAACTCGAAGACCAGGTACTCGCGGCCCGCCGGAAGGCCCAAGTCCGCGAACGTGACCTCTTGCCGCGGCGCGCCCTTGAAGTGGTACGCATGCTTGTCCTTCTCTTTCTCGCCCCACTGGATCCGCGCCAGCACCGACCAGTGGTCGAAGGGCCGGTCGATCTCCTGCAGCCACCAGGGAACCGTGCGACGGCCGCAGTCGTAGAGCTGCCCCGGCATGGTAAAGAGCACGGGCGCGCTGCGCTTCATGCCCTCCAGGTTCCGGTCGTCCTTATAGACCTCGACCTTATCGCTGACCATGAGAACCCCGCCTGCCATGGCGCAAATGGCGGGCCGGATGATGGTTCGAGCCGGCACAGGCGCCTCCGTGGCGAAGACCGGCATCATGGCATCCTCATCCATAAGCCACGTCCCCATAACATCGCAGTGGTCGGGATCGCCCCGCCAGACCACGCCTTCCAAGGTGTTGTATTGTGCCAGAGTACGCGGTTGGAACCCGTCGTTGCTCAGCCGGCCGCCGTCCACCAACCCGATCACATGCCGGGCGTTCCCGACGGTGTGGCAAGCGAGTACGTAGACATCCGGTCCCAATTCTTCGCGAGCAACAATGTCCCACTTGCGCAGCGACTGCTGCGGAGTGGTGGGATTGTTCTTGAAGAACTCGGCGCAATTCTTGTTCTGGTATGCACGAAGCAGGTCCCCGGTCCCGTCGATCTTCACGTAGTCCCAGCCCTGCTTCGCCAGACCGCGATAGAGGGCACGGATCATAGTGTCCACGGCCTCCTTGTTGAGTGTGTTCAACGAGCAGAATCCGCGTTGGTGATGTGGTTTACCGTCGGCCCCCGGGACAAACCAGTCAGGATGTTTCTCTATGATTTCCTTCACGCCGGGGTCGCTGGGGCGGTGCACGCGATGCACCCAGATGCCGGGCTTCATCCCGGCTTCGCGGATGGCCTTGATGGCGTACTTCCAGCCGCCCGGGTATTTGCGTTTGTTCCAGTTCAACCAATTCCACGGTGCACTGCCGTTGCCATGCTGGTAGCAGTTGTCGAACTGCATGTAGTCGTAGCCGAAGTCGGGAAGATGCTTCTCGACAAACACCGCCAGCATCGCGTCGAGCGTCTCCTGCGTAAAGCCCCCACGGTACGACCACCAGGTGCAGTAACCCGTAACCGAGCCCTTCCATACTTTGTAAGTCCAAGGCTTGAAATATTCAAAACCCTTGTGCTTCTGGTAGAAACGCGGGCGGAAGACGAGTTCCAGGCTCGGCCCCCGGCTCTCCCAGGAGAAGGTTCGCTGTTGTTTCTTCTCCTGCGCCGGCTGAATACGCGTGTGACCATCACCCGGACCGATCAGGACCCAGTCCCAGTGGCGGTCGTACACGGCATTGTTCCGCAGATTATGACTCGGCCCGACACTGTTGCGGACGTATGGGAAGCGTTTCTGCGCCTCGGAAAGCGTCTCGGCAGGGAACGCCTCGTCACTGCCGACGACCGTACCGCGCAAGACCAGCGTCACGCCCTCTTGCGGCTTGGCCGGGACGAACTTCAGACGCTGCTCCACCTTCTCGCCTGTCGTTTCTGTCGGCTCCATCTTTATGCCGGTTCTTATCTTCTTGCCGCCTTTGTCCTGTGCCGCGACCACGGCATCCATAATCACCGTGCCGTGATATCGGAGGCTCACCCTTCCTTGCCCGGCGTTCCACTCGACCTTGGCGGGAGCGTTGGCGGGTGGCGCAACGTCTTGTGGGGGAGCGGCCAGAGAGATGCCGGCCAGAGCAACGACCAGACTCAGTGTGAATAACGGTCTCCAATTCATCATTTCCTCCTTATGCTGCTCGTCAGCGTTTGGGCGAACACCTGTAAACCGACACTCCCCGGATAAACTCTCGGCAGGGCCATCGCGAGCCTTCTCGGCGATTGTATCCCCTCTCCAGCCTCTGTCAAGGCTATCTTCCGAGCCGGCCAGGTCGCCTGCCATCGAGGGTCTCCAGCGCGGTCTTCCAGGCAGAAGGACGCTGATCGCCCGATCGCAGGCCTTTGCCCCGCAGAGACGGCGCCGCAGGTTCCATCGTTGACATCCTTTGTCAACATGGGTAAGATCCGAACTTGAAACGCTTCCTGTGGTACGGCTCTTGTTCTCAAGCAGCGCCTGACGGGAGCGCAGGCCGCCAAGCAGCGGCTCAATGAATCGGTTCTGAGAAACTTCCCGGCTCAGAACCGTGGCAAACCTTGCCGGGAAGAACGTAAGGGGAAGCACCAGTGGCTACAGGAAAAGTGAAGTGGTTCAATGACCAGAAGGGCTTCGGCTTCATTGAACAGGACGACGGGCCGGACGTGTTCGTCCACCACACGTCCATCCAGGGCGAAGGGTTCAAGTCTCTCGCCGAGGGCGAACAGGTGGAGTTCGACGTGACCCAGGGCCCCAAGGGCCCGAAGGCCGAGAACGTGAGGCGCATGGGTCCGTCGGCTGCGGCGCCCGAACCGCCGCCGGTGCCTGAGCCCCCGGCGCCGCCCGAACCGCAGGAAGAAGCCGAAGAGGAAACGCCCCCCGAGGAGGCCGACGACGCCGAGGCCAAACCGGCCGACGACGCCGAGACCGAGCAACAGACCGAGTAGCACCCGTACGGGGCCGGCACGACAACCGGATGATCGGGGAGCCGGGGCGATTGCCCACCCCGGCTCCCACAACACCGGACGTACGGTTCCGTATCCGGCGGTTCGCAAGCAGCACGCGAGGCATCAAGCCTCGGTCCCGGGCTGTTCGGCTGGGGGCTCCTGCCGTCAAGGCCCCCGCCCGTACGGGGCAAGTCACCACACCATGCCCGGCACACCACAGAGAATGCGACCACACGCGGGAACGTTCGGCCGCATCGAGGAATCTCTATGGTACCCCCAAGGGGACTCGAACCCCTGTCTTCGGGATGAGAACCCGATATCCTAGGCCACTAGACGATGGGGGCACCGGAACACTTCGGAATGAACCAGCATCCGGGCGGGCGGCCTAGAGCCCTACCGGGCGCCGATGCGTCGGGCCTCCTCGGCCGCATCCCTGGGCGACTGGCCCTGTGGCATCGCGTCGCCTTGCCGGCGGACGCGGACGCGTTCGGCAAGCGTCCCCAGCAGTTCCCGAGCCAGCGCGTCGTCGTACCCGACGTCCATCCACACGGGGGTCGTCGGCCGGCGGCCGACGCGGACACCGCCGTGCGTGGACGGCGGCAACTCGTCGAGGCGGTCGGGCCTGGCCGTCTCGGTCATCGCCACCGCCGCCTCCGTCGCTTCACGCTGGAGGCGAACCGACACGGCCGCCACGACCGTCAGACCGTCGCGGTCCATCTCGAACGAGACAGTGCGCCGCCACCGGCCGCCCGCGCCGCGGACGTCGGCCAACGTGCCCGAACGGCGCCGGTCAAACACCTGCGGCCGGGTCTCGATGGTGCCTCGGACGAAGTTCGTGTCGGCCACCTCGAAGTGCTCCGACAGGACCTCACGGGCCGCCTCGAACACATGCTGACGGTCGTGCGACGGCATCGGGCTCCGCTGCCAAGCGCGCGACGCCCCCACACGGCATCCCGCGACGGTCACCACAAAACCCAGCACCCAGAGCACGCGTTTCATCATCTCACCGCAAGGGACTATACGCGGGCAGACGCCCCTGTGTCAAGCGCGGTTACGCCTCAGTTGCGGGCGAGGCCAACTCGTCGGGTGGCACGGCAACGCGAAGCGTGGCCGTGTGCGCAGAGCGTCCACCACGGCCGCCCTTCGGGCTGCCGTGCCACCCGCCCGTGGCTGAGGCGTTACGTCAAGCGCCGCCTTTCGTGTTGCCCGGCCGGCCGCACTCTCTTACAATCCAGTGGCGTCCAAGCCGGCGGGCGGCGAGCCGTCGCGGAGGTCACTCGAATGAGCGGCAAGAGAACCGCAGTCTATCCCGGCGTGTTCGATCCCGTCACGCTCGGGCACCTCGACATCATCAAGCGCGGAGCGGCGCTGTTCGACCACCTCGTGGTGGCCGTCGCATCGAACCCCGCCAAGCAGTCGCTCTTTACGCCCGAGCAGCGCCTGGCCATGGTCCGCGAGGCCGCAAGCGACATCCGTGGCGTCACGGTGGACATCTACGAGGGCCTGACGGTCGAGTTCGTCGGCCGATGCGGGGCATCGGTCATCCTGCGAGGTCTCAGGCAGCACTCCGACTTCGAATACGAATACCAGTTAGCCCTGACGAACCGGACCCTGAGCGGCATCGAGACGCTCTTCGTCATGGCCGACGAGAAGGCGGCCTACATCTCCTCTCGCCTCGTGCGTGAGGTCGCCAGCCTCGGCGGCGACGTCTCGGCCCTGGTGCCGCCGAACGTGCGGGAGGCACTCGAGGAGAAACTGGGGTCCGCTTGATGGTCGAGGAAATCCGGACGGACAAGGATAACCAGCTAGAGCGTTGCCATGACAGATGGCGATCACCGATCCGCTGAGCCCTCACCGGCCGAGATCCCCAGCATCCCGCCGACCGCTGTAGCAGCACCATCGGCTGCCGCTTCGCACTCCCGCGCCCGACCCCGCCGCCCGTGGGGCTTCTGGGCAACCATGGGCTGGACGGCCTTGTGGATACTCGTTTGGATCCTCGTCCAAGTTGCGGCCTCGGTCGTTTACGTCATCGTACAGATGGCAGCGGGCCCGTCCGGCGATCCGGCTGTGGCGGCACAGCGTCTCGAACATGACGGCCTGGTGCTGGGTCTCATCACAGCAATCCAGACGCCGTTCCTCGTCGGACTCACAGCGATTCTGGCCTGGATACGTCTGCCGTTGAGAGAGTACCTCGCGCTCAAGCCGTTGCGGTGGAAACAGACACTCGTCTGTGTGCTGCTTCTCATCGCGCTGGTTGCCGCGCAGGACACGCTCACGTGGCTGATAGACGAAGACATCGTCCCACCGTTTATGGCCGAGGTCTACCGGACGGCCGGCTTCCTGCCGCTGCTCGTTTTCGCGCTAGTCGTGGCGGCGCCGGTGGCTGAGGAGACGTTCTTTCGCGGCCTGATGTACACGGGTCTTGCAGCATCGCGTGCAGGGCACCTCGGGGCGGTGCTTATCACCTCAGCGGTGTGGGCACTCATTCATGTACAGTACGACTGGTATGGCATCGGCTGCATCTTCGTCGGGGGGCTGTTCCTGGGCCTCGTACGATGGCGAACGGGCTCGGCGACACTGACGATCGTGCTCCACGCCGTCTCTAATGCTATCGCGACGGCAGAGGTCGTGGTTGTGGTGGACGTGTTGGGTTGAGCGTTCCCGCTGTGCCCCTGGCTCAATCCGAGATCCGAAATCTGAAATCCGAAATGGGCATCACGCCGGCCCGAAACCGCGTTCGGCAATCTGGACGGCCAGCAGCAGGGCGCGGGCCTTGCTGAGGGTCTCTTCGTACTCGCGCTCGGGCACGCTGTCGGCCACGATGCCGGCGCCGGCCTGGACGTCGATGTGCCCGCCCGCCAGGACCATCGTCCGCAGGGCGATGCACGTGTCCATGTTGCCCGAGTAATCGACGTACCCGACGGCGCCTCCGTACGGGCCGCGCTTCGTCGGCTCGAACTCGTCGATGATCTGCATCGCCCGGACCTTCGGCGCCCCGGAGACCGTGCCGGCGGGGACCGACACGCGCAGGGCATCGAGCGCCCCGAACTCGGGCCGTAGCGTCCCGGTGACGTTCGAGACGATGTGCATGACGTGGCTGTACCGCTCGACGGTCATGACGTCGCTGATGCGGACGGTGTCGTACTCGGCGACGCGGCCGACGTCGTTGCGTGCCAAATCCACGAGCATGACGTGCTCGGCCCGTTCCTTCGGGTCCGCAAGGAGTTCCTCTTCGAGATGCTCGTCCTCTTCGGGCGTCTCGCCGCGCCGCCGCGTGCCGGCGAGCGGCCGGCTGGTGATCTCGCCGTCTTCGACGCGGACCATGATCTCGGGGCTCGACCCCAGCAGCGTCACGTCTTTGGTGCGCAGGAAGAACATGAACGGCGACGGGTTGATGACCCGCAGCGCCCGGTAGATGTCCACAGGATCGGCCCCCGACCCTACCCGCAGCCGCTGCGACAGGACCACCTGGAAGATGTCGCCCGCCCGGATGTACTCCTTGCACGCCTCGACGGCCGCCAGGAACTCGTCGCGCTCGACGTTCGATTCGAAGGGCATCTCAACCGGCTCGTCGCGGACCATGTCCTCGACCCTGAGCGGCGCGGGGCGCCGGAGCCGCTCGCACACGGCGTCGATCCGGCCGCACGCCTCATCGTAGGCCGCCCCGGGGTCCGCACCGTTCTCCAGGATGGCGTTCGAGACGACGCGCACCGTCTTATCGACGTGGTCGAAGATGAGCATGTCGTCGTAGAAGCCGAAGACCATGTCGGGCAGGCCGCGGTCGTCGTTCGGGCAGTCGGGGAGCGGTTCGTAATGGCGGATGATGTCGTAGGCGGCGTAGCCGACGGCCCCGCCGGTGAAGCGCGGCAGCGCCCCGTGGTGGACCGCCTTATAGGGGGCGAGCAGTTCCGCGAGTTTCCCGAGCGGGTCGTCCGACTCGAACGTCTCGCCGCCGCCGGCCGGCCGTGTCACCTCCACGCGGCGGCCGAACGAGCGGACCGCCATCCGCGGACGCACCCCAAGGAACGTGTACCGCGCAATCCGCTCCATCCCGACGATGCTCTCCAGCAGAAACCCCTCTTCGCCCTCCGCCAGGAGTTTGCGGAACGCCAGGACCGGCGTCAGGTGATCCGAGAGCAGCGTCCGGTACACGGGGATGGTGTTGCCCTGCCCGGCCATCTCCAGGAACTCGTCTCGACTTGGCGTGTACATGCTGACCCCCGTATGACGGCTGACAGCCCTCGGCACTGCGGCCCGGCCAACCACTATATCGTGGCGCAGCGGCCGGGTCAATCGCCATCGAACCGGCTCGCCCGCCCGGGTGTGACAACGATTTCCGGCATGGGACGATTTCCTGCGGCTCGGCCTCTGTGGTGGTTGTAGCGCCGGGGTCTATCCCCGGCGCATCCTGGCCGGTGCCGCCGCCAACGGCCGCCCGTACGGGCGCTACAACCGCCTGCGCTCGCCAGAAAAACTTGCCACACCCGCCCGCCCTGTGAGGATCATCCGGCGGTTTCACCCCCCACTCGCTCCAAAAGCCTTGGACCGGTCCGCCCGCCGCGGTATAATCCATAGGCTGGGACAAAGGAGGACATCGGCCATGCATAACGAATTCACCGCCATCGTCGAGAAGGACGAAGGCTGGTTCATCGCCTACTGCCCCGAGATTCCCGGGGCCAACGGCCAGGGACGGACCAAGGAGGAGTGTCTGGCGAGCCTCGCCGAGGCTATTCGACTAATCCTTGAAGAGCGCCGCAACGACGCGCTGCGAGGTGTCCCACCCGACGCCATCAAGGATACCGTGGCCATTTCATGAAACGCCAAGGCCGCTCGCATTCCCTGTACGTCAACCCGATGACGGGGCACATGGAAGCAATCCCGCGGCACTCGGAGATCCCCGACCGTCTTGCGAGAAAGATATGCAAGGGGCTCTCGGTGCCCCTTAAAGGTTAGCGAGCCACTCGCGCCGGGGTAGGCCAAGGCCGAACCTTCGCTCCTTGCATCCTTGGGGGGGTGTGACTTGTTTTTCCGGCGAGCCCGTGAGTCCGCACTGTAGCGCCGGGGTTTATCCCCGGCGCGGGACACACGCCGCAGCCTCAACGGCCGCCCGTACGGGCGCCACAGGGAACAGAACCAAAAAATCCGGGCACACCCAAACGTCCGATAACGCGGAGTTTACCTCAAGGAGAGCAAATCGCGATGCCGATAAGCCTGTTGATCCGCCGTAAAGCGGGTTGTGAAGACCTTCCCCTGCCCCGATACATGAGCGAGGCGGCGGCGGGAATGGATGTATGCGCGGCCGTGGACGAGCCTCTCGTCCTGGAGCCGGGCGACATCAAACTCGTTCCGACGGGCCTGCAGGTGGCCGTCCCGCCGGGATACGAAATCCAGGTCCGGCCGCGAAGCGGTCTGGCCCTGGAGCACGGACTGACGGTCGTCAACGCGCCCGGCACGATCGACGCGGACTATCGCGGCGAGGTCGGCGTCATCGTCGGCAATATCGGCCGCCAGCCGTTTACGATCACGCGCGGCATGCGGATCGCCCAGTTGGTGGTGGCGGCCGTTGCCCGGGCCGACGTGCACGAAGTGGATGAACTGCCCGAAACCGACCGCGGCGAAGGCGGCTTCGGGCACAGCGGTACCCATTAGCCCCTGCTCCTGGGTGCCGCATGCGAGGCGCCCGTGAAGCAGACGAGTCGAGCCCGAATCATTGCCGCCGTCGTCACGGCCTTCGTGGGGGCGTTCCTGGCGGTCAGCGTCGTGTCGTTCGACCCGGCCGACCCGCCGAGCGATGCCGTCTGGCCGCCCAACGACCCGGTCCGGAACTGGTGCGGCGGCGTCGGCGCTCACCTCGCCTACTACGTCCTCTCGGCCATCGGCGACGCCGCCTACCCGCTGCTCCTGTTCGTGATGACGGGCGCCCTCCTGTGGATCTCCAACACGGCGCTCGAAGACAAGGTTTTCCGCATCATCGGCGCGGCGTCGCTCGTGCTGTCGGTCTCGGTCGCCTCGACCATGATCGCGGTCGAAGCCCGCCTGCCGGAAGGCAACGGCGGGGTGCTGGGCCTTGCCGTCTGGATGTACCTGGAGCCGCACTTCGGCGTCCTCGGCATGGTGTTCCTGATAATTCCCGTGGCCCTGATAGGCCTGGTGCTCCTGACCGACACGTGGCTGATCATCCTGCCGGTCGCCGTCCTGAAGTGGATTCACGGCCGCGCAAGTGCACCGTACAAGCGGCTCGCGACGGCGGCCATCGCCACCGCCGGCGCGGCGGGCGCACGGATTGCCGACTACGCCGGGACCGCCGATGCAGGCCCCCGGGGCCGCGTCCGCAAACAGCGCCGGCCCGAGTCGGACGACGGGGATGAGGACGAAGAAGAAGACGAGGCCCGTCAGGCCTCCCGTTCCACGAAGGCCGCCGAGGGCGCCGGCATCGCCGAACCGCCCGTGCTCCCGCCGAACGTCGTCATCCGCCACTCCCGCACGCCCGGGAAGGCCGCCGCCGACCAGAAGGAGTTTGCCTTCACGCCGCCGGCGTCCACGCCGCGCAACCAGGAGTACCGGTTGCCGCCGGTGGACCTGCTGGAAGATCCGGAGTACGAGGAGGAAGGCGACGACGAAGACACCATCCGCGAGCAGGCCGAGATCCTCAGCGAAACGCTCCACGAGTTCGGCGTCTCGGCCAAGGTGGTCGCCATCGAAACCGGCCCGGTCATCACGCAGTACGAATTGTCCCTGGCGCCGGGCGTCAAGGTCGGCAAAGTCATCGGCCTGTCGGACGATCTGGCGATCGCGCTGAAGGCGCCGAACGTGCGGATCGTCGCCCCCCTGCCCGGCAAGGACACCATCGGCGTCGAGGTGCCGAACACGCAGCGCCAAATCGTACGCTTGAAAGAGATCGTGCTCGCCGCCAAGGGCGCACCCAAGCGACTGAGCCTGCCGCTCTTCCTCGGCAAAGACTCGAGCGGCGACCCGCTCGTCAAGGACCTCGGCACCATGCCGCACCTGTTGATCGCCGGCACGACCGGCAGCGGCAAGAGCGTCTGCCTGAACGCCATCATCATGTCGCTGCTGCTGACGCGGACGCCGGCCGACCTGCGTCTGGTGCTGATCGATCCGAAGATGGTGGAACTGTCGGTGTTCAAGCGGCTGCCGCACCTTCTGTGCCCCGTCGTCAACGACATGCGAAAGGCCGAGGCGATCCTCGGTTGGCTCGTGGACAAGATGGACGAGCGGTACCACAGCCTCTCGAAGGCGAGAGTGCGGAACATCGCGTCCTACAATCGCCTGCCGCGAGACAAACTCATCGAGCGGTTCCAGCCCGCCGACCCCGAGGAAGAAGCCAAGATCGAGTTTCACATGCCGCACATCTGCGTCATCGTGGACGAACTGGCCGACCTCATGATGATCGCCGCCAAGGAGGTCGAAGGCCACGTGACCCGCCTGAGCCAGAAGTCGCGGGCCGTCGGCATCCACCTCGTCATGGCGACGCAGCGGCCCAGCGTGGACGTGCTGACGGGACTCATCAAGTCAAACCTGCCGGTGCGCGTCTCGTTCCAGGTCGCCACCCGCGTCGATTCCCGGACGATCCTCGACTCGATGGGCGCCGAGAAACTCCTCGGCGAGGGCGACATGATCTTCGTCACACCGGGCGCCCACAAGTTCGCGCGCGCTCAGGGCGCCTTCGTCAGCGACCACGACATCCAGAAGGTCCTTGACTTCATCACCCAAAAGGCCGAGCCCGAGTTCCAGCGGGAACTCGTCCAACTGAAGGCCAAGGACGAGCAGGAGGACGCCGCGGAGGATAGCCTTCTCGCCGTCGGCGCAGACGACAAGTTCTACAACGAGGCCATTGAGATCGTGCTCCAGTACCAGCGCGGCAGCGTGAGCCTCTTGCAGCGGCGGCTCGGTATCGGGTACGGCCGGGCCGCGAGGCTCATCGACCAGATGGCCGAGGACGGCATCGTCGGCGAATACAAAGGCAGCCAGGCTCGCGAGGTCCTCCTCGCGCTCGAACAGTGGGAGGCCTTGAAAGAGCGCCGCGGAGACGGCGAGGACCTCGACACCGACGACGTCGAAGCATCCGACAAGGACCCCGAGGAAGAAGCGGAAGCGGAGGAAGAGCCGGACACGTAACCGAATCAGGCAGCGGCACGGCTTACCCCCCTTGAGCCGTGCCCGTCTTGGAGCCGCGTTCGCCCCCTACCGCGGCTCCACTTTTTGCGCCTCGCCAAGCGTGTGCTGATCACCCCTGACCTCCTGCAACAGGCGGCGTGCGGGACCGGGGGCAGACCGACGGCGCTCTGCTTGACACGGCATGCACCAGCGCCTAGAGTGCATGGAAACACAGGTACGTCAGGTACGTCGAGCGTTCCGCAAACCGCATTAGGAGGGTCCTTCCATGAAGGCCAAAGGGAATATGTGCTGCTGCGGCTGTGGGTCGTACGGGCTCAACCGGCGACAGTTCCTCGCGTCGTGTGCAGCGTGCGCGTTGGCGGCAGGTCCGGCGCGCGCCCTGGCCGCCGACAGCGGCGCAGGCGGATCGTCCGCGAAGCCCAAGGTCCGGCTCGTGTTCACGCACATCACGCCGGCGAAGCCCACGTGGCCGAACATCGGCTACGACTACGATGGCCGCAAGAAGGAACTCGCCGAGAAACTCACCCAGGCGTGCCCCAACGTCGAGTTCCTGCCGGCAACGGCCATGAACCGGAACGAGGCCAAAAAACTCCTGGAAGACGACAAGCAGGTGGACGGTTACCTGGTCTACATGCTGGGCCTGTGGACGGGTGCCCCGCAGACGGTCGCCGCCACGGGCCGGCCGACCCTTTTCGTGGACGATCTGTACGGCGGCTCCGGGGAGTTCCTGATCCAGTTCGCGTCGGCCAGGCGGCGCGGCCAGAAAGTGGCGGGCGTCTCGTCGTCCCGTTTCGACGACGTCGCTGCAGCCGCCCGCTGCTTTGAGATTCTGAAGAAGCCGGGCGGCTCCGTCGATGCCTTCCTCGCCGCCTGCAAAGAGGCGCGACTCAAGAACACGAAGCCGGCCGGCGACATGACCTGCGCCGAAGACCCCGTCAAGACCGTCCCTGTCGATGAGTGCCTCAAGAAACTGCGCGGTTCGACCATGCTCACGGTCGGCGGCGGCTGGGGCATGCCCAAGATCGGCAAGGACATCGAGGAACTCTTCGGCACGAAGGTCATCCGGATCGAGTTCAAGGAACTCCACGAGGCGTACCTGAAGGCCGACCGCAACGAGGCCCGCAAGTGGGCCGACCGGTGGAGCGCCGGCGCCGAGAAGATCGTCGAGCCGAAACGCAAAGACCTCGAAGACTCCGGCGCCATGTACGTGGCCATGCGCGAGGTCATGCAGCGGCGCGGCGCCCACGCCATTACCATCAACTGCCTCGGCGGGTTCTACGGCGGCCATCTCACAGCCTACCCCTGCCTCGGTTTCTGCCAACTGAACGACGACGGTCTGGTCGGCGCCTGCGAGAGCGACATTACATCGACCGTCACGATGATGGCCATCGGCGCCCTGACGGGGCGCCCCGGCTACATCTCGGACCCCGTCATCGACACCTCGAAGAACCAGATCATCTACGCCCACTGTGTTGCGCCAACAAAGGTGTTCGGGCCGAAGGGGCCGACGAACCCCTATCACATCCGCAGCCACTCTGAAGACCGCAGCGGCGCCTCGATGCGGTCGCTCCTGCCGCTCGGCCACATGACCACCACGCTGGAGATCCAGGCGAGCCGGCGCGAGGTCGTCCTGCACCAGGGCAAGACCGTCGAGAACATCGACGAGGACAAGGCCTGCCGCACCAAACTCGCCGCCGAGGTCAAGGGCGACATCGACAAACTGCTGGGCGAGTGGGACCGCTGGGGATGGCACCGCGTCACCTTCTACGGCGACCTGAAGGCGCCGATCCAGGAACTCGCCAAAGCGCTGAACCTGCGGCTCATCGAGGAGGCGTAGGGGAACACGAGCACCGCCGGAACTCAAACCGAAAGGGATGGATGGAGATTCACTCGTTCGTGCTCGGGTCGATGCAGGTGTCGGCGTACGTCGTCACCAACGACGGAGAGACGATGATCGTGGATGCGCCGGAGGGGTCGGAAGCAATCATCGAGTTCTGCAAGGGCCGCGACCTCTCCCCACAACTGCTCGTCAACACGCACGGCCACGTCGACCACATCCAGGGCAACAAACTCTTGAAGGAGACGTGGCCGGAGATGGCGCTGGCCATCGGCAAGGCGGATGGGCCGATGCTGCGGAGCCCGACGCGGAACATGTCGATCCTGCTCGGAGCGTGGCTCAAGAGCCCGGAGGCCGACCTGCTCCTCGCAGGCGGCGACCGGTTGAGCGTCGGGTCGGCCGCCTTCGAGGTCCTGGCCACGCCGGGCCACTCGCCGGGCGGCATCAGTCTCTACTCGTCCGAAGGTCCCGACGGGCGGCCGGTCGCCTTCACGGGCGATGCCCTGTTCGCGGGCGGAATCGGGCGGACCGACTTCCCCGGCGCAAACCACAAGACGCTCATCGAATCGATCAAGACGCGGCTGCTGACGCTGCCGCCCGAGACTGCCGTCTATCCCGGCCACGGCCCGGCCACGACCATCGCCGAAGAGGCGGCGACGAATCCGTGGCTGTAAGGACCACCGCCGGGTGGCACGGCAACGCGGCTGTATGCGTGGCCGTGATGATGTCGGCGCGCGGTGCTGCTCACGGCCGCGGCTTCGCCGCTGCCGTGCCACCCGGGTTGCGAGTGCTGCCGCACGGCGGGCTCGAACAACCACTGCAAAAAAGGCCGCCGGCTCGATTCCCCGCGTGCCGAGCCGACGGCAAAGAGGCGTCGAGATGTCTTGCGGCTACGGCGAGGCCGCAAGCAACTCGTTCGACGCCACGTTTCTCGTGATGACGAAGTTATCGACGAGGGCCTTGGCCCCCCGAACCTGCACGCCCGCCCGACCGCCCGCCAGCGGCTCGGACTCCGCCTGACCGCTGTCGGTCCAGACGACGTGCCAGCCGAGAGGCTCGTCCAGGTCGGTGCGCCAGACCTTCCCCGCCACGCTGACGCCGGCGTCCACCCGCTGGACGCGGACCTTCAGCGTGTACCACCACCCTTCGGCGGGCGGGAGGAGGAGGCGATGCTCCCGCGCAATGAGCGGCGCCCGCTCCGGCCCGTCCGACGCGTACTGCTTGATGATCTGCAGGCGCTGCGGCGTCAGTTGCAGGACATAACCCGTGCGGTCGGCCCGGCGATAGGCAGCCGCCCCGACGGAAAAATCCCCTTCCGCGGACAGGACCTTCACGTCCATCCGGATCGTGTAGTCGGCCCACTCGGCCTGGCCGCAGACAAACTCCGCACCGTCGCCCTGAGCCAGCGCCTTGCCGCCCGGCACACCAACAACCTTGAACTCGCCGCCCTTCACCCGGACAAGCGCCCAGTTCTCGGGCAGCGTTCCGAGGCCATAGTCGTCGAACTCGAGCGCGACAAGAGGCTCCGGCTCCGGAACCTTCGCCATGGCCAGTTCCGTACGGAACGCTTGCGACACATACCTGGCCAGCCGCGCATCGCGCACCCGCCGGAACCGCTCGCCCGCGCCGCGGGCATCGCGCAGTTCGTACCGGTACAGGTACCCGGCCGTAAACCAGTAGCGGTCGTTTTCGGCGGCAAGCGTCTCGTAATGCTGCATGGCGTCGGCCACGTCCTGGGCGCCGAGGGCAAGGTCGGCCCGGAGGATGTGTGCCATCGGACCGTCTGCGTGATCCTCAGCCTCCGAGAGCACGAGCGCCGCTTCGGCAGCCCGCCCGAGCGACGCCAGGCACCACGCCTTCAACAGGGCCCCGGACCCGTCGCCCGGCAGCACCTCCAGGGCGCCCTCGTAATGCCCATCCAGCACCCTCTGCTTTGCGGCCGCGAGCGGACGCCCGCGATAGTCGCCCATGAGCGTACGCCCCCTGGGCTGAGTGTCGGCGCGGGCGCTGGGCAGGACCGTCGAAGCCAGCATCGGCCACGGCAAGCCGGTGGCCGCCACCCCAACCGCACGACCCCGGCGCCACACCTCGCCCAGCAAGAAGTCCACGTCCCGCAGTTGTCGGTATTCGCGCGGCCGCTCGCTGATGTAAGCGACGAGCAGGAGGTCCGCCACCTGCTCGGCCGATGGCTCCTGCCGCGCCAGTTCCTCGCTGACGGCCGCACGCGCCACCGGCGCCAGGCGCCGAAGTTGGTCCGCGCGGCGGATACCGTGGGCGGAGCGCACCAGGCGCTCGAGCGCGCCGCGCGGCTGCACCTCCTCCGGCAGGGCCGTCCAGACGCCCACCGCGACCAACACCAACGCCGCAGCCACCGCCGCCAGGGGCAACGTCACCCGCAGCCACCGCGAGTGGCCGACACGGGTGGAGATCAAGGCCTTGAGCGGACGGCCAAGAAGCCCACGGACGCAGGCCCGCCGAAACAGCGACTCGGCCGCATCCGCCGACAGGTCGGTCCGGGTGCTCCCGGCCAGCCGCTCGAGCGACGCGGCGACGTCCCGTACGCCGTCGGCGCGTGCGCGGCAGCCGGGACACTCAGCCAGATGCCGGCTCAGTCGCTGGGCGTCGTCGCGCAGCGTGGTCCCGCGTTCCAGTTCGTACCACTCATGTGCGCAAGGGCATTCCATGGGTTTACGCTTCCCCCCGCCGTCCGCTCATTTGTTCTGTAGTTTCCACGCCCCGACTCGATTGGACGTGGCATCCCAACCGAAAGACATGCCCCTTGAGGCCGCCGACCCTCCTGCCGGCCTCAAACCGTTATACGACTGCGTGGGCGTTTCGTCGGAACGGACTCAGATTTTTTCGCCGTCTTTTCGGCGGTAGTGTTTTCGCAGGTAGTCCAGACCATAGTCCATGCGGCTGCGGGCGGTGGATTCGGGACATCCGACGATGGCCGCAATCTCGCGGTACGACAGTTCCTGCAGCGACCTCAGGACCACCACCTCGCGATACGTGAGCGGCAACTCCTGAAGTGCCCGGACCAGTTGCTGGAGTTCCTCGTGGGCTGCGGCCTCCTGCTCGGCGACGGCAGGGGCCGGACCGAGCATCGACTCCGAAAGGCTGCGGAAATTGTCCGTCACCACCGCGCGCTTCTTCTTCAGGAAGTCCGTCGCGAGGTTCCGGGCGATGGTGTAGAACCACGTGCTGAACCGTTTCGGATATATGTAGCGGTCGGCCTTCTGGAGGACCCGCAGGAACGCCTCTTGGGCAAGCGACTCGGCCTCGGCCTGTTTGCCGACCAGCCGGTACACGTAACTGGTGATGGGGACCCGGTATCGGGCAAACAGGAGGTTGAAGGCGTCTTCATCGCGGCGGCGCTGGATGCGAAGCATGAGGTCTTCGTCGCTCGTCGTGCGGTCGTCCATACGGGCCGCCTCGTGTTCTCTCCGGCGCCGCAGCGCCCTGCTGCATAATACGCCCGGTTGCCTTCCCAGGCCACCAGGAAGTGTCGCGGGGGCCGGTGGAGTCCGCGCAAGCGGCCGTCACGTCACCTCATCGATCGGCAGGACGAAGGCCTTCACGCCCTCGGCCGCCAGAGTCTCCCTGAGTTTTCTGACGCCCGCGAGAAGCGATTCGGCCGTCGCATCATCGGCCGCCACGGCCAGGACGTTGTTCGCTTTAGGCCACACGTGTGTCAACAGATGCGGGCCGCTTGCATTGCCTTTTCCAAGCGTTTTCGTCCACTTCGTGTACCCCGTGGCGCCGGCGGCTTCGAGCACTTCCATGACTTCCTCGTCGACGGCTTCGTTGTAAGCAATCAGAACCATCTTCACGGTTGTGTCCCTTCAGCAACGGCCTCGGCGCTTCACGCGCGTCCCGAAAACGCTGTAGATCGTCGGCACGAGCACCAGGGTGACCAGGGTCGAAACGAGCAGCCCCCCCATGACGGTCAAGCCCAGCGGGTTCCAGATCTCCGAGCCCTGCCCCCTGCCAAAGGCCATCGGCATGAGGGCGACAACGGTGGTCAGGGCGGTCATCAGAACGGGACGCAGGCGGGTTCTGCCGGCCTGTCGGACGGCCTCGACAAGTTCCAGGCCACGGGCGCGCAGGATGTTGATGTAGTCCACCAGCACGATGGCGTTGTTGACGACGATGCCGATGAGCATGAGAAGGCCCAGGAAGACCACAATGCTAACGTGGTGTCCGCCGAGAAACACCGCCCAGATGGCTCCCGTGAAGGCGAACGGCACCGAGAACATGACGACGAACGGGTCGCGGAACGACTCGAACTGAGACGCCATGACCATGTAAACGAGGACCGCGCCGACGACCATCGCCAGGGTGAGCCAGAAGAACGACTCTCGCTGTTCCTCGGTCTGGCCTGCCATGACGACTTGGACTCCGGGTGGAATCTCCAACTTGGCGATCTCGGCCTCGATGTCGGCCACGACGTCGCCGAGCGACCGCTTGTCCACGTTGCCCGTGACGTTGACGATTCGTCCCTGGTCCTTGCGTTGGATTTCAACGGGGCCGTGCTCGATGGCGATGTCACCCAGGTTCTCGGCGCGTACGAGGCGTCCGGAGGGAAGCCGCACGGGCGTTGCGAGCACGTCGCGGATGTCGGCGCGGTCAGGCTCTCTGAGGCGTACGAAGATGTCGTACTCGTCGCCGTGAATGCGGTACTTGCCGGCCTCGCGGCCGTAGAAGGAGGCGCGGACCGTGTCGCCGACGTCCCAGACGTTCAGGCCGAGCGACGAGGCACGGTCGCGGTCGACGTTGAGCCACAGTTCGGGCCTCCCGCGTTCGCGGGAGACACTGATGTCCACGGTGCCCGGCGTGTTGATGGCAATCTGCTTGATCCTGGCGGCGAGTTGGTCGGTGACCTCCATGTCGTCGCCGATGATGTTGACGGTGAGCGGCTGCTCGCCGCCCAGGATGAGTCTGTCCATCGCGTCGCTGGTCTCGATGCGGTATTTCTCGATGCCCAACAGCCCGCGTGCGCCGTCGATTCGCCGGCGAAGCGCCGCGGCGATCTCCTTGACGTTCCGCGACCGCCGGACCTTGGGCACCAACTTGGCCCCGAATACCACGATGTGAGAACCTTCCTCGCCGAAGACGCTCGACATGCCCGTGTGGCTGACCCCGCAACGGGTGAACGTTGCGATTCGCTCGCTCTCTGGAATCTCCTCCTCGATGATGCGCCCCAGTTCGGCCATGACGCGCGCCGACTCTTCCACCCGGGTACCCACCGTCAGGAAAACCGTGCCGCGCACCGTGGCCCTGTCCTCTTCGGGTATGAACTCGGTTCCGAGGAGCGGCACAAGGAACAGCGACCCTGCGAACAGGAAGACGGCCGTCAGGATAACCGTCGCGCGGCGCCGCAGCGCCCACCCCAGCAGGTGCTCGTACCCGCGGGCCAGCGTGTCAAAGGCGCGTTCGCTCAATGCAAACAGGGGGCCTCGCCCGCCGCGGCCGAACGTCGCGGTCTTCATCAGCGTCGCCGAGAGCATGGGCGTCAGCGTGATGGCCGAGAAGAGAGAGGCGAGCAACGTCACGCTCACGATGACGGCGAATTCCGTAAAGATGACCCCCGTAATGCCCTTGACGAAAAGGATGGGGAAGAAGATGCAGACGGTCGTCAGTGTCGAGGCGGTGATGGCCATCGCGACTTCCGAGGAACCGTAGACCGCCCCTTCCCTGGGGCGCTCCCCCTCTTCGCGGTGCCGCGCGACGTTCTCAAGTATTACGATGGCGTTATCCACGACCATGCCGACCGCTATGATCATCCCGAACAGCGTCATAAAGTTGATGGTGTAGTCCAGAAAGTAGGCAAAGATGATCGCCAGGATCAGGGAGAATGGGATCGTGAGGCCGATCACCAGCACCGCCCGCCACTGGCGCAGGAACACCAGGACCACAACCATAGCCAGCGTGCCGCCCACGAGCAGCGTCTGCGAGAGGTCCCGGATGGCCAGCTCGATGTCTTCGGAGGAGTCCATGATGTTGACGAATTGAACGTCCGGGGGCAGGCGGCTTTTCAATTCCGCCAGACGCTTGCGGACCCTGCGGGCCACCTGGACGGTGTTGGCCTCCGACTCTTTCTGGATCAGCAGGATGGCGCCGCGCCCCCCGTTGATGGTGATGTACCTGCGGACCTCTTCGAATCCGTCCTCAACCGTGCCCACGTCCGAGAGGCGGATGATCGAGCCGTTCCGCGAGGCGAGCACGATCTGCCGCATCGGCGCCACGTCCTCGAACTCGCCCGGCACGCGAACGAGGTAGTCGATCAGGCCCATCTTGACGTTGCCCGCGGGCGTATCCTCATTCTCTCGCATGATGGCCCGGACCACGTCCTGGGGCGTCAGGCCGTAGGCCGCCAGGCGTTCGCGGTCAACATCCACGTTGACCTGGCGATGCAGCGGAACGATGGCCGACACGGACGCCACGCCGGGCAGCCGCTTGAGCGGATCGGCCACGTCGTCTTCCAGGATGTCCTCCAATTGCGGGTAACTCTGCTGCGCCGTGAAGCCGTAAACCATGATCGGGAAGCGGGACACGTCGAACTTGACGACTCGCGGCTCGTCGATCTCGTCCGGCAGGCGGATCTTGGCGAAGCCGACCATGTCGCGAACCTCGTTGGATCGGGTATCCAGGTCCGTCTCCCACTCGAACGTCAGTGTGATCAGCGACATCCCTTCCTTGGAGGTGGAGGTGATGTGCTTGAGTTCCGGCACGGTGCTCAGGTAACCTTCCAGGACCTCGGTGACTTTCGTTTCGACGTCCTCCGGTGCGGCCCCCTCGTACATGGTGATGACGCTGATGGCCGGCAGGTCCATCTCCGGCATCAGATCGACGGGCATCTGCCAGAGGCATACCCCGCCGACCATCAAGGCCGCGAAGAACACCATCAGCGTGGTCACCGGCCGGTTGACCGCGAATTGCGGAAGGTTCATCGGTTATCCCCCCCGACCAACTCGACGTTATCCCCATCCTGTAGCATGTGCTGGCCCCGGATAACCACCAGGTCGCCGGGCCGCAGGCCCTCGAGCACCTCGTGTCGTTCGCCCTCCGAGAGGCCCAGCCGCAGGGCGCGGCGCTGTGCTTTGGAACCGTTGACGACGTAGGCGCAGACTTCCTCGCCACGGTGCAGGAGTGCGGCGTCGGGAACGATCGGCACGTTCTCGCGCCGCCGCAGCCGCAGCCGCAACCGGGCGAACATTCCGGGCCTCAGCCGATGGCCGGGATTCGGCGTGCGGATCTGGACCTCGACCGTCCGCGTCTGGGGGTCCACCTCAGGAAAAACCTTGCTAACCACGCCATCGAACTTCTCGCCGGGATAGGCATCCACGGTGATCCGGGCGGCGGTCTTCCCGGAAACCAGAGCCGCAACGTGGCGTTCGCTGACGCCTCCTGTAATCTCGACGGCGTCGATCTGGACGATGCGGACCAGGGGTGTGGTGGGGCCGACCATGTTTCCCTCGTCCACGTATTTCTTACTGACGATGCCGCCCATGGGGGCCTCAATCGTAGCCTCCCGGAGGTTGACCTTTGCCTGGTGGATGGCGGCCTCTGCCTGCGCGACGCCCGCCTCGGCCTGGGCGAGGGTGGCCACGGCGCGCTCGTAGTCCGTCACGGCCAGATCCCGCTGCTTTTCGGTGCCCGACCCGTCCTTGAAGAGGTTCTCCATGCGGACCTTTTCGCGCCGGCGGTCCTTGACGTTTACCTCGGCGACCTCCACGGCAGCCCGCGCCACCTTGAGGGCGGCCTCGGCCTGAGCGACCTGCGCCGCCAGGTCCTCGTGCTCGAGGACGGCCACGACCTGACCTTCTTTGACGACGGTTCCCTCGTCCACGGGGGCGCCGTCGTCGAGCGCCAGGCGCTGGAGTCGTCCGGTGATCTTGGGGGTCAGTTCCACGCAACTGGTCGCCTCGATCTCCCCCGTCAGCGTGACGGCCTGTTCAACGTCGCCCAGCCGCACGGGCACGGCGCGGGCGCGGAGCACTCTGACGGCCGCGTCCTCGGCCGGCACTTCCCGCTGTTTCCGGACATACTGGACGCCGACATAAGCGCCGTACCCAAGCGCGCCCAAGAGGACAACCGTAGCCAGGAATCTCAGGACGCGTTTCATGGTTTCTTTTCTCCTTCAGGCCTCGGCCCCGCGTCCGCAGCCTGCTTCCCGGCGTTCGGGTTATCGCCCCCGGGTAGCGGAGCGGGGGGAACCGCGAACTGCCCCACGCGAGCCGGGCGGGTCGGACTCTCCGTCGGGACCTTGTAGTCACCCGCCTTCGGCCCGAGCACCCCCATGGCCCGTTGAAGTTCCAGCCGCACCATGGTGTGGTCGTAGACGGCTTGGTAATACAAACCGCGCGCCCGCGTCAGGGCGGCCCGCGCGTCGGTGACCTCCACTTCTGTGTTGATTCCCTCCCGGTAGCCGACCGCTGCCAGTCGCAGGCCTTCCGTGGCCCGCTCCAGGTTCAGGTGCTGCGACTGGACAAACTCCTCGGCATCGTGCAGGCTGAGGATCGCCTGCTGAATCTCCAGAAGGGCCTGCTCCTGGGCATCGACCAGTTCGATCTGCCGCTGCTCCAGCGCCGCGCGCTCCTGGATGACGCGCCCCTCGCGGCTGAGGCCGTCGAAAAGCGGCCAGTCGAGGACCGCGCCGGCCACCCACTGGTCTCCCCAGTGGTCGGCCGTGGTGAAATGCGGATCGGGGCGGGCCCACTGTTGCGTGAACGAGAGGTCCACGTTCGGCCAGTAGCGGCTCCTGGCGATGCGAAGCGCCTCTTGCTGCAACCGGACGGCCAGTTCGGCCTGGTACAGGTCCGGCCGGTTCATGTAGGCAAGCCGCACGGCCTCTTGCCGGTCGGGTGTGACCACCTCGTGGGTCAGTTTGTCGCGGAGTTCCACGTTGCTTTGCTGCGAGACGCCCACCGCCTTGAACAGGCGCGTCTTGGCCAAGTGAACACGGTTGCGCTGCTGGATCATCTCTGCCCGGAAGTTCGAGACGTCCACGCGGGCCCTGAGGATGTCGAACTCCGATGCCACGCCGCCTTCACGTTTCCGTTGGACGTCCTTGAGATGGACCTCGGCCGACCGCACGGCGTCCTCAAAGACCGTGTACAGGTGCTGCGCCAGGAGGGCGTCGAAGTAGGCCCGGGCGACCTGGTAAATGGTCTGCTGGACCTGGCCCCGGACCACCTCGTCGCCCAGCGCCGCAAAGACCCGCGCGGCCCGCATCGCCGCACTGATTGCCCCGCCCCGGAATACAGGCTGGCGGACCTCGAGGCCCACCGAGTAGTTGTTAATGAAGCCGAGCGAGATGCTGCGCCCTCCCACGTCCAGGCTCGAGACCTCGTCGAGGCGGGTGTAGGCGCCGACGGCCGAGATTTTCGGCAGCGCCTCGGAATAGGACTCCACGATGCGTCCGCGGCCGATCTCCTTCTCCTGGATCGCCGCCCGGAGGGGTTTGTTGTACGCCATCGCCAGTTTCAGCGCATCCTCGAGGGTCAGGTCGCCCTTCAAGAGCGGTTCGGTCTCCTTTTCGTTCGCCTGCCGGCGTTGCCACGCGGCATACGCCGCCGCCCTGGACGCCGCAACCTCACGATGGATCCCCGCCTGGCTGATGCACCCGGCGACGACCAGGAGGCATCCCAGTGCCGGGGCGACAAGGGCCTGCCGGCGCATCGGCGTCCGCGCCGCGTCTCCCGCCAACCGTTTCATAGATGAGACTCCCTGCTCCAACGTCCCACAAAACCGAAGACTGCTTCTCTATGCGTGCGCCCGGCCGACGCGAATCCGGCCGATGAAGGCATCCTTGATCTTCTCGATCCGCACGTCCAGCGGCTCGGTCGGTTCGCGCCGCGACCAGTAGGCGACGAAAGCGTTGATGATTCCCTCGAAGCACATCGTCAGGTAAAACGGGTCCAACGTGTCGAAGGAACCGTCCTTCACGCCCTGGTCAAAGATGCCGGTGACCGCCTCGACGTACCGGTCGTACAAGCCCACGCAGTCCCTGGGCAGCGCACGTGAGGGGTCGATCCGGCTGCCGGGAGAGGTCTCGAAGAAAACACGGAAAAAACCGCGGTGGTCGTCGAAGTACCTCAAGCGAAGTTCGATCAGCGCCCCGATGGCCTCCTGGGGCCGGTCCCGAGTCAGCACCTGCCGCTCAAACACGTACAGAAAATCCTCGGCGATCTTCAGGATCACCTCGGCGTACATCTGTTCCTTGCTCTTGAAGAAGTTGTAAAGGGTGCCGACGGCAAACTCGGCCTCCTGGGCGATCTCCTCGACCGTGGCGCCGTGATAGCCCTTGCGGACGAAGACCCGCTCGGCGGCCTCCAGTATCTCGCGGCGGTGGGCCTGGCGTTCCCTTTCCTTGCGACCCAGTTTGCGGGCGACTTCATCCGGCATTCATCTGCTCCTCGCGAGACGGCGAGCCCATGCTCACGGGCTACAGCGCCTATTCGACTCGTGAGCACAGGCTCCATCCAGTGAACCACTACTCATTATCGGCCATTTCGGGGGCCCCGTCAAGGCAAAAAACAGGGTATTTGTCACGCCAAAGCGATTATGTCACACCTTGGCGGCAAAGGCAGAACCTCACACCCGATTGACGGTAGGGACTCGGTGCACTGAGGCACTGGAGGCGCGAAATCCCGGCGCGCCGGGATCCGGAGGTAACGTTGACCGGGCGGCACGTGAAAGGCGTGGCGTCAGAAACTGATGTTGAAGGCCGTAAACAGGAAGTCCCGCGGCTTGCGGTCGGCGTACGCCTGGCCTGGGAAGAAGCGGCCGTATCGCAACGACCATGAGAGGTCGCTCAGGATTCGCCACTCGACGAACACGTCGATCTCCTGGCCGACGTCGCCGGAGGTATCGACCGCGCGAAAGTCGCTGATGGGTCCGTCCTTGTCGGTCTTGAACAGCCAGTAGTAATCCCCGCCGACGTCGATGCGTCCGGCCCCCGTCTTTTTCTCATACGGCGTGAACCGCCCCCCCACCCGCAGGAACTGAAGGTTCGTGAACCGGGCACCCAGCGCCAGACCCGAGTTCACGTAGCCGAACCCCTGGTAGGCGTCGTCGTCGGTAGCCATGGTGTTTCCGAGGAAGGCGGTGGTGGCTCGCCCGCGGTCGCCGTCGCCGGAGGCGTAGCCGTACTCGCCCGTGAAGACGGGCCTGAGGGGGTGGTCCATGTAGTAGTTGACTTCGGCATCGAACGCGAAGGCGCGGATCGGCTCGTCGGCGTCCTGCTGGCCGTTGGCGGCGCTGCGCCCTTTCTCCCAGACGGCCTCGACCTCGTACCGCAGGTTCGCCGCCAAACTCCCCCGGTTGCCGATCCCGTAGTACTGCGAGTCGTACCGGTAGTCCTGGAACGGGGTGACGGGCTTCTCCTCGGACCAGTCGCGCTGCAGGACGAAGAAGACGTACGGCTCGTGGCGCTCCAGCCCGGTCAGCCGCAGTTCGCCGCCGTAGAATGTGCGGCGGCTGCGCGTGAAGCCGGGCACGCTGCGGTCGATGTTGTCCTCGCTCTCGATCGACCGCCCGACGAAGCCCGTAAACGAGAAATCCTTCGCGTCGATCTCAAACAGGCCGGCGTCGAGGATCTTGCCCAGGGCTATGCCGCGCCCCACCTCGATGTACTGCCGCCCGGCGCGGCCGACGACCTGCACCGGCCACTTCTGGCCCCAATACTTCCGGGCGGCGGCCGTCAGGTTCAACTCGTAGTAGCCGATCTCCAGATTCGGCCCCCCCAGATCGTGCTGACGGAACCCCTGGGCATCGCCTGCGGCAAAATCGACGTAGTTCAGCCGCATCCGAGCGAAGATGCGATGGACCTCGCCCGCGTAGATTTGCGTCCACAGACGCAGGTCCTGACGCGTCAGATGGGCATGGCCACCGTCGATGTCATCATAGTACGTGTAGGAGGGGACGTAGAACCCGCCCCATTCGATGAGGGCCTTCTGTTCGGGAGGCACTTCGCGTTCCAGACGCTCCCGGATGTCGCGTTCCAGAAAGAGCGTCCGCTGAAAAACCTCTTCCGGACGAGGCTGGGCCGGCGACGATGCCGCAAGAACCCCCACCGCCATGCCCGCTACGAACAGCCCTGTCAGACGCTTCATGCAGATCCCTCGCCTCGGCCGTCGCCGGCACGTACCTTAGCGGCATCGGCGTCCGTCCGTCAACAAGAAACGGACGCGAACCCACAACGGCTTGCGTAGGATTCGCCGCGAGGCTCTGGATAGAACCTTTCGGCCCTGCGGCGCCGCTCTCACTGTTCCTATCGTGCGGACAAGGCCGCGGTGTTCAGTGATTCCCGACGACGGCGCCCGGACGGCGGCAGGAGACGGCCTCTCTCCATGCGACTCGGCAGGAGTTGACATCTCCGCCGCGGTCGGATGGCGCGGTTGCGGCCAGAGAGCCTTTCCAGAGCGTGGTTTACATGGTGCCGAAGGAGGGACTCGAACCCTCACGAGGTGTAAGCCTCACGGGATTTTGAATCCCGCGCGTCTGCCAGTTCCGCCACTTCGGCAACCATTTGTCGCATAGGGCCTTACGCTCGATTCTTGTCTGCCTCGCGGCCCCGGTTTTACCAAGCTTTTACCCGTTTATCCACGAGGGACAGCCGCGAGGACCCGATCACCGAAACGCCGCTGGTCCGCGATCCGGCGGTTCATGGCCGCCAGAGCCGACATGTGGTTCGCTCCAGTTTGGGCCGAGGCATGGCCTCGGAAGTATCGACGCCGGGGCATCGTCTGTCAACTGTCATTTCTCGACCTTGGCGGCGAGGAATACGTTCATGACCTCGACAAGTCGGTCCTTGCGGCAGCACCAGTGGTTCCCGATGCGGATCTGGGGAACGCCCTGGGAGTCGAGCCAACGTCGGGCGGCACCCGACGGGTCCGTGCACAGTCGCACTTCGTTCTCATGCCATCCGACACACTCAAGGTAGAACGAACGGGTCTCACCGTTCGCTTACATAGCGCAGGCTGCATAAGACTTACGTCGATTTTCACCTTGCCGAAACACCCAAATTCGCGTTTTTTTTGGTTCCGAGCCTTGATTCTGGGCCGTGAGGGGCTTTTTTGGCTCTCAATGTTAAGATAGGTAAGGCAAAACGCGCTGGTTTTTGA
>JAUVZF010000067.1 GCA_030602705.1 Planctomycetota bacterium | reverse complement strand
TTGAGGGGGCAAAATTGATGTAAGTCACCTATGCCAAAATGGCAGGCCGGACCAGCGGCCGCAGAGGCCCGAAAAGTTGTTAGAGTTCTAACAAAATGGGGGGAGGGGCGAGGATTTTGTTAGAGTTCTAACAATCGGGTCGAAAACGGCAACGGCTTTGACCGCAGAGAACGCCGAGAACGCAGAGAACGGCGGTTACTGGGTAACGGCCAACGGCAACGGCCATTTTAGCCGCGACCCGAAGGGAAGCGCGTACTTGCAGGGCCGAATGCCGAATGAGAAATGCCAAATGCCGAATGCCGAATGCCCAAGACCCGCCTGCGGCTGAGAACGGCGTCAATCAGGCGAAAGGCGAACGGCAACGGCTTTGAACGGGAGATAAGGTGTGTGTCAACGGAACTCTCAGGCATCCCCGGAAATGCTAGGTGAAGTCGATCCGGAACTCCATGGCCCTCTTAGCGAGTTCGATGCCCTCTATAGACGAAAGATTGCCACGCTCATTGATGAACTGCCTGCAAGGCGGCGTCAGTTTGCCGCTCACTACCAAGAAACCTTGTGAGATGCGCGGGTTTGCTTCCAGTGCACCCAGCAACTCTCTCGCTATTCCGACGCCTACCTGCTGTTGTCTCTTGCATTGGACCGCAATGCGCTCCGTGCCACCCATCGCATCGCGCGACGCGCGAATATCAATACCACCGTCATATGCTTGGCCGGTAACGTGGGCGTTTGGATAGCCCATATGCCTGAACACTTCGGCAACGATCTCTTCGAATCGTGAAGGCGCTACTTCCTGTAGTTTTTGGTATGTTTCGCCCAAGTTCGAGCCTTGGGCTTCCTTACGGTGTACTTCTTCTGCAACCACCGCAGGCGTTACCTCAAGCCCGAGGGCTTTGCACCAGTCGTCCATCGAGACGCTGGCGTTGATCTCCTTCTCAGACATGGCGTTTACGACTTCTTCGTGTAGCAGGCCCTTCTGCTCCAGCAGTTCGAATATGCGCTCTTCGTAGGTGTTGCTCATCCAGTAGCTGTACACGTTGACTTGTTTCAGTTGACCTTCTCGATGCAGGCGATCCTCCGCTTGCCAAGCCCTTGCCGGATTCCACCACTGGTCGAAATGAAACGCGTAGTTGGCTGCCGTCAGGGTAATCCCCTCGCCGGCAGCCTTAGTCTGGCCCACGAACACGCGAATGCTGTCATCCTCCTGAAAGGCATCTATGGCCCTCTGCTTCTGTGCCGGTGTCATGCTGCCGTGAAACTTGGCAACGCCGTAGCGTTCCAGATGCGGAACGATCTTCTCCAACCCCTCGCCGATGTATTGCGTAAATATGCAGGCCTTGTTCTCTTCGAAGATTTCATCAAGTTGGTCAAGAAGGAACTCAAGTTTGGCGCTCGTGCTTTCACCAGGGGCAAAATTGCAGATTTGCTTAAGCCGTTGGACGAGTGCGAAAACATGCGCGCGCCTCTTCGCCGCCGACCCTTGGACAGACATCCAGCCTGCCCTGGCCTCGGCCATGGCTACCTCGTAAGCCTCTCGCTGTGGTGAATCCATTTCGAGCCAAATGTTTTGCTGGACCTTTTCGGGCAGGTCCCTCAAGACATCCATTTTCCGACGACGGAGGAAAAAAGGCGCCATCAACTCCTTGGCGTGGGCCGGCGAAGGCGTCTCTTTGGGGAAAAGCCCCGGCTTAACGAATCGGAAGATACCCGCCAGGTCGTCAATCTTATTCTGTAGGGGTGTTCCCGTGAGGGCCCACCGAAAGCGAGCATCCATCGACAAGACGGCCCGTGACTGACGCGAGCCAGGGTTCTTCAGGCGATGTGCCTCGTCCACTAGGACTAGATCAAAACTACGGCGCTCGGAATCATCGGAGAGGGGCGCGCCATCTCTGATATCGTTGCGCAGCGTCTCGTAGGACGTGACATAGACGTGGGCCGGGTAGTGCCAGTCACGTGCCCGGCTCTCACGCGTGCCGCGAACAACAGTGCATTGAATGGCGGTTCCACCCCAATCCTCAAGGTGCCTGTCCCACAGTGAGACAATGTTCGCCGGGCAAACAACGAGCGCTCGCCGCAATAATCCCCTGTGGAAGAGTATCCGCAAGGCCACGCAAGACATCACCGTCTTGCCGGTTCCCATCTCGTCTGCAAGCAAGAAAGACTCGTTACCTGCTAGATGTTGGACCCCTACGACCTGGAACGGGTACAGTTCCGAGGGCAGGTCTATCTGAGTCGGGAAGTCAAGGTTTAGCGGGGGCTTGAGCAAGGGCAAGATCAAGTCCCATAGGCTGGCTGACTTCCTCCAGGGGCCGGTTGGCGTGGTTCGCTCCTTGTAGGCCTTGCGATCTCCCCTTGGGGCGCGCGAAGATCGGCGGTCCTCGAACAAGAGCCGCGCTGCATCTGGCTGTGTGTAGTTCTTCCCTGTCGGATTAGGGCCGTCAAACGGTTCCAGCAGGTTCTCTGAAACCGTCACGACACAGGTGAGCGCGTCGGCCCTTTCTTCTACCTCGGGCTTAACAATGAGCACATCTATGCGCTCACTGTCCGTCGGCTCCACAGCCAATGCACCTGTGAGGTCGGAGAGGGACACTCGCTGAATGGATCGGAGGACGTTGCTGCTGGTTTTTGTTCGGGTCACAAGGGATGGGGATGCTTCAGTCGGAAGGAAATCGACCCGCTCACGGAACGAGAGCAGCAACGGGGCCTCAAATGCCCCGTATCTCTGAGCCAAAGCGGTTCGCAAGCCCACAATTATTCCCTCGTGTCTTGCTCGTGCACGGCCACAAGCGCAGCAGCTATTCTCTCAAACGGTTCCAGAACATCTCGCCGGGCAAAGACGGGCCCGAGAACTGACCTACAATCCGGGAGATCCTGCTTGTACGCTTCGTGACAGCGCAGAATCACGGGTTCGAACCGACCCGACGAATTGCTCAGAACGGCTTCGCTATCCTCATCCCCTGGGCTTCGCTGGTCGTCCTCTGCCCGGGCCTCAAGCGACTCATCGTCAGAAGATGCGCTGGAATCGGAGAACTCAATCGCAGTGTCCCTTGACAATAGGACCATAGGCAGGTCTAGGTTCTCACGCATTTCCATAAAGTCTGGATTCCTCACAGCAATGAGCGAGTACGGCTGCCTCAGGGCCTTCATAAGAGGCACGCCGACAAGATTGCACGCAATCTGGCCATCCAGCCGTGCGCCCCAGAGAACTTTCTGTAGTGCGGTTGGCCGAACGGCGCTTGTGCAACGGAACTCCAACGGTTCGGTCGTGGCGTCCGTGACAAGAGCCCCGCCTCGTAGCACTTTGCCTCCTTCAAACGGTGCCACATCCAGGTAGAGCAGGTTCCCTTCTGGCATCACAGGGCCTCCTTTCTTGTGACCGGTGCAAGGAGAACTGGCACGAGTTCTGGGAACACCCATAACCGCCCTTGTGCCAAGGGCGATTTTGCCCTTCCTCTCATCGATGTACCGTACTTCGAGATGTTATATGGGTCAAGTTAAATCACTTGGCGGCAGCGTCGCGGGTCGGGCCGGTGCGCGGCCCGTACGGGGCCAGTGCGTCAGCATATTCCACGAGACACTGGCGGGCAAGCCGCCAGTGCCACCCGCCCGCAACCTCAAAACACGGGAAGCGTCCACAGATTCCAGCACCACCAAGCTCGAAGTTGACAAGAAATGCCACGCCATGGATCTATGGCAGGAGGGCTGACCACTGACGGCGAGTACCACTACTCACCGTCGTGTCCCGCATCATCCTCCGCCTCGGCGATAAGCCGGCGCGATTCAGCAACCACCTCGTCGTAGTCGAGAGTATGGCGTTCCTCGCCATTGATGTAGTAGGTCTTAGTGAACGGCAAGAGGCACAGAACCTCTATGGTCTCCTGTCTGATTTCCTCCCACTCTTGCCCGCTGTCGCGAATCAGCCCATCGCGCTTCAGGCCGTCGCCATGATCTAAGAGGAACTCGCCGATAGTCATAAAGCGGTGGAAATGATAGAACCACACGTTCACAGGATACCGGTTCATGAGAAAACAAGCGAGTTGATGCCAGGGGTGGAAGACGTTGCACCGTACTGCCAAGTTGCCGCCTGCTCGCGGTTCCTTAAGAAGGCCCTTGTCAATCAACTCCTGCATCAGGTGCAGCGATTCCGGAAGGGCCGCCTTGAGCTGGCCTTCGGTAAGACCCATTTCATCCAGAGACCAGTCGTCTTTAGGGGTCTCCTGGAGTTTGTGGTACCACTGGTATACCTCACGCCACTCCTTGGCAGACCAAGGCAGGTTTCCTTTGAACATGCCGTCAAGGTCCAGGTTCAGCATCGCAGGCGTGCTCCGCTGGGGCCTGTCGCACTTCCTTGAGACCATAGGCCTTAAACTTTAGCGCGCGGCGGTAACAGCAAAACAAAGGGAGGCGCGCCAAGGGTTATCCACCAGCCAGGAGACCATCGGCCTTACCCCCCGGTTCGGTCGGCTTTCGCCAACCGGTTCGGCGGGGGGCCGTCCTGAACTCGCGGGCCCTTGGTATTTGAACTCCCTTTCAGATCGAACTTGCCCGAGGCACCCCCGCTCGATGGTCACGACCAGCGGTTCGTTAGGGGGCACTTGTCCCCCTTCCTCAGACCCCGAGGGCTCTCACCTCCAGGGACGCGCCACCACCAATATATTGGTCAACATAACCAACCTCCTTCCTGGCGGAGGCGACGCGCCTCCTTTCTTCTTACACTATGAGCATAGCAAATCCTCACGCCTCATGCAAGGCCAATCATGCTTTTTCGCTATGCCTAACCTGCCCGCACACGACAGGAGCAGGGAGCATTTAGCATTGACGGGTTCCCGTGGTCGTGATACCCTGGATTGGCGAAGAGACGATGGTTGCGGTGTCCCTTGACCCTAATCGTTGGCGACGAAAGGAGATGATCAATGGCAAGAAGTAAACGGAGACAGTCAAAGCATGACCAGAAGGTCGAGAGTCTTGCGAAGAACCTGAAACGGAAGGGGTTTAAGGTGAAAGCAGATCTCCCGAACTACGAACAACCCCAAACCGTGGGTGGAATCCGTCCCGACATCATCGCCATCCGCCCAGGAGAACGCAGAATCTACGAGGTCGAAACGCAGGACTCCGTTGATACGCCCCGTGACCAGAAACAGCAAAAGGAATTCAAGAAGGCAGCAGACCGGAGTCCGAAAACGACTTTCATGCGATTTATGGCAGACTGAAAGAAGACAAGAAGGACTTGGCAGTTCCGGGGATGGCAGTTCCGGCGACACCCACACCCGCCCTCACGTCAAGGCCGATCTTGCTGCGCTCTTGTTTTACGGGGCTCGTATGGGGATGGTGGTCCGTGGAGGTGTGCGGTGAACTGCTGGAGGGCATTCCTGCCAAGGTATTCGCGGCGCGTGGTCTGCTGCCCGCCGAAACCCAAGCAGCCTGCAGCGGCCCATCCTGGGCCGAATGCTTGACAACACAATCAGCGTTAACAACAATGCTAATCATGCCGCCTCGCGGGCAATCGACTCAGAATGGTTCTGAGACCCGTGAACGGTTACTCGAGTTTCTTACCAGCAAGGAGAACAATCCTACGATGACCACCCTCAGAATCCTCTTGTCCGGTCTCGTTGCCTTGGCCATGAGCCACCCTCTCCTGGCGAAATCGTACGATCTCGCATCACCGAGCGGGAATATAAAAACGACCGTCACGTTCAACGAAGCGGCCGGCACCCTTTCCTTTCGAGTGACAAGCGGCCAGACGGCCATCCTCGCGGAGAGTCCACTCGGCATTCTGACCGATAAGGCCAAATTCACCGACGGCTTGAAGTTCGTCGGTGCCGCGAAAGCGAAGATCGATGAAACGTACACCTTGCCGCAAGGCAAGGTGTCGAGGTATCACAATCAGGCGAACGAACTGACCCTCTCGCTCGAGAAAGACGGCCGGAAGTTGAACGTCATCTTCCGGGCCTACGACGACGGGATCGCGTTCCGCTACGCCATTCCCGGCAGCGGCGACATCGAAATCACGGCCGAAACCACCGCCTTCCATGTCGCGGGCGAGGTGGTCTATTGGGGGCAGGGACATCCGAACCGCTATGGCTACGAGGACGCTCTTGGAAGGATCGATAAGGAGGCGTTCTCTCTGGCGCTTCTTTGCGAACTCAAAGGGTCGAAACATTGGGTCCTTCTCGCACAGGCGGCGACCTACAGCGACTATTGCATCCCGCACCTTACACGGGCGGATCGAACGTCGAGGTTACTGAAACTTACGTTCCCGCTGGATCAGAAAGAGCCGATTAAGACAACGCTCCCGTTCGCATCGCCGTGGCGGGTGGCGGTCATTTCGCCGAACGGTCTTTCCACGATTGTCGAGCAGACGCTGTTCGAGAATCTGAATCCGCCGACGGAGCCGGAACTTGTCAATGCCGACTGGATCCAGCCAGGCCGTTCCAGTTGGGATTGGTTCGCGGGCGATAAGAAGAACTGGAAGGGATGGCTCGACTTCGCTGAAGAAATGGGCTGGGAATACCACCTCATCGACGCTGGATGGGAAGGATACGTCAAAGACCCTCCGGCGGCGACTCAGTACGCCAAGAGCAAGGGCCGGGGGATTTTCGCGTGGCGAAAAACGCCCGGCCTGATGGAGGCGGAGGCTATCGAAAAACTCTTCAAGCAGTATTCCGAGATCGGCTTCCGAGGCTCGAAGGTCGACTTTTTCGACCGTCTGCCGAATAACCGGACGACCGATGATTATGAAGATACGCAGATGGGACTTCGCGTTCGCGATAACCTTTGTCGCATCGGCGCGAAATATAAGATTCAGCTCGTCTTCCACGGTTGTGCGATCCCGTCCGGTGAGCGGCGGCGATGGCCGCATCTGCTGGGAACGGAAGCGGTCAGGGGACAAGAGGGCGGGCCCAACGCGCGGCACGATAATTGCATCGCGTATATTCGCAATCCGCTTGGCTCGGTCGATTGGTCGCCCGTATGCTTCGGGAGGAGTGGCAAGACCGACGCGTATCAACTCGCCACGAGCGTCATCTTCGAGTCGGGACTCCTCATCTTCGCCGACCTTCACAAGGACTATCTGGCCCATCCGTCGAAAGCGTTTCTGATGAAGGTTCCCGCCGCCTGGGATGAAACGAAACTTATCGATGGGTATCCGGGCACACACACCGTCATCGCGCGCCGCAAGGGGAAACAATGGTACGTAGGCGGATTCACAAATAAAGGGCGGAACATCGGGGTCGCTTTCGCATTCTTACAGAAAGGAACAACGTATACCGCGACGATCTTCAAAGACAAAAAAGCGGGTTCGGAATTGACCGTCGAGGCGAAAGAGATTTCGAGTTCCGATACGATTCAATTTGCCACGGCCGATCGCGGCGGATTCGTCGTTCATCTCGAGCCGAAGAAGTGATCGGCGGGAGAACGGTATGAGGTCGTCTCCAGTTCATCCCGGCAGGTCCAGAGCCTGCCTTCTCGCCGCGGCGGTCCTGCTCGTTGGCCTTGGCGCCACAGTTGTGTCGCCGGCGCCTTCGAGAGCCGTTGAGGCGAAGGCGGCCGAGTTGGCGTCAGAGGGGGCGGCAAAGGCGAGGGATCTCGTCCTCGACCTCGGCAACGGTGTTTCGATGAAACTCGTTCTCATCCGCGCCGGCACGTTCATCATGGGCAGCCCCGAGGTCAGCCCGCTCGACAAGAGGCTCCGTCGGACGGCCGCCGAGCAGCCGCGGCACGAAGTGACGATCAGGAGCGACTTCTACCTGGGGGCCTTCGAGGTCGCGCGCGGCCAGTTTGCCGCTTTTGCTGCGGACACCGGCTACAAGACCGATGCGGAGCGGTCCGGCCGGGGCTTCGCCTGGGAGGGCAGGAAGTGGGACAAGGTCAAGGGCGCGTCGTGGAGAAACGTGGGATTCAGCCAGACGGACGACCACCCGGTCCTGTGCGTCAGTTGGGGTGATGCGGTGATCTTCTGCGACTGGCTCACGCGTAAGTGCAGGCACACCGTCCGGCTCCCCACCGAAACGGAATGGGAGTACGCGTGCCGCGCGGGAAGCACTGCCGCCTTCTGTTGGGGCGACGATCCCAAAGACGGAAAAGGCTGCTGCAACGCGGCGGACGAGACGGGCCGGAAGAAGTTCCGAGCGTGGCGGGCCGCCCCTTGGGATGACGGCTACGTCTTCACGGCCCCGGTGGGCACCTTCCGGGCCAACCGGTTCGGCCTGCACGACATGCATGGAAACGTGTGGGAGTGGTGCAGCGACGATGTCGCCCAGCCGGACGCCGGTGGCGCTGCGTACGGCGTCGGAAAGCGTGAACGCCGTGCAGTGCACCGCGTCATCCGTGGCGGATCGTGGCTCAGCACGCCGGGCCGGTGCCGCTCGGCGTTTCGGGCGGTTATCCCGGCCGTGGGTGAGGGGTGCGACAACATCGTCGGGTTCCGTGTGGCAGCGGACGCCGTCCCGGCCGCCAAGAGTTCGACGCCGTGACGACGGGTTTTCCGGTTGAGAAGAACATGCCACGGCCTGAGCGTCAGATCGAGCGCATCGGCGACGGGCAGCGGAAACTCGCCGAGATTGCGTACCGCACGATGCGGGTCCGCGCACGGCACGAACCGGGAGCCGGGAGACGGACGCGGTCGTCTCGGCGGAACGCGCCTCGCGTGCGTCCGCGTCACGCTGGCGTGCCGACCTTCGCTTCGTACCAGGTCCGGAACGTCACGGTCACCCAGCCGTACGTCAGGCCCACCGCGCATGCCACCAGTTCCGGCACGGCGATGTTTGTGTAGACCGCGAGGTTATGGTCGTCCGCGTTCTGCGCGTACCCCTTCAGGCCCATGAAGCCGAAGAACACCCCCGCCCCGAGGAACCACGAGGGGATGAAGTCCAGCCCCGGCACCTTCTCCATGCTGATGACGAACACGACGACGATCAGCACCGCGACGGCGTAGCCCCAGTACCCGCCCATGCCCGCGCCCCCGGCGAGGCAGTCGCCCAGTTCAAAGATCGCGACCGACGCGACGATGCCGCCGAGGTACCCCGCCAGTGTCTTCAGACCCATCTTGACCGTGCACCCCGCCAGGAAGTACATCGCCCAGGCCTGGAACGAGACCCACATGAGGAGGCCTTCCGCCCCCTCGCCGAACGTCTTGAGGTACGGCGCCGCCAGCATCATGACGAAGGCCTGGATCGCAATGAAGATCGGGATGAGGATGTACTTGCCGAAACTCATGGAAGGCTCCTAATAATGGTGCGGTGCAAGGTCTCTGCGGCGGTTTCCGACCCGCCGCCAAACGGGCCGTCACGCAGCCACGGGGGGCCACGTGGGAGCAATGCCTGACGCAGGCCGGCCGTCATCCGTCTCCTGTTCGGCCGTGTATATCGTCAGATAAAGTGGCACTTATGGGGCGTTGGATGAAGCGCGGGATTCGGCTCCCGTGGGCCTCGGGACTCCCTTGTTCTTGCGCCGGCACCGTGCCGGCGTCTCCCACACCACCAGGAAAACATGGGTACCGTCCCCAGGTTTGAACGGTTACCGGGAAAGCCACTTCGGCGGTTCTCCGTTGCCCGTCTTCTTGCCTTTCAGCAACCAGGTGAGATTGAATCGTGCCACTTTTGACCCGCTGCTTTCGAAATGGAGATAGATCCAGCCTTCACTCTTCGTTGCCGGCCGTCCTGCGGCGAGCGATGAATAGGCAAAACCGCCTTCGTGGACCAGTCGTTTCAGGGGCCATGTTTTTCCGCCATCGAAACTGGCCCACACCGTCCCGTGGTTGCGCCCACCAGGGCTGTCGCAGTTGCTGTAGATCAGGATGTCTTTGTCCTTGATCGGCAGGCGCACCAATCCTCCCATGCATCCGTAGTCTGTGTTCTGCGGCCCATCGGGCAGGATCGCTACGATCTGCCAGTCGGTCCAGGTCTCGCCGCCGTCGGCGCTCCAGGCGCAGCGCCGTCGCAGAGGCGGCTTGTTTTTGTTCCAATGGGCGCGGGAATTGTAATAGAGTCGGCCGTCAGACAACTCGGCAACCGCCGCTTCACCGGTTCCCATCTGGGCAAAGGGCTTGCTGGTATTCCAGGTTTTCCCGCCGTCGTCACTGTATATGGCTGTGGTGTAATGCTCCGGCCATTTACTGCGATGGTTGCGGCCCGCGTAGTGGCGCGCCGCGCGTATGATCCGTCCGGCATGCTTGCCGTGCCGCAAGGTAATGCCTGCTTCATTCATGTGCATGGAGGGCACATTGCCGTTGGTATCCGGCTTGATTACGACTTCCATTGGAGACCAGGTCTTGCCATGGTCTTCACTTCGGTAAACGGTCAGCGGGGCTGGTGGGTGGTTCTTTTCAACGAAGGCCAGAATCTCTCCATTGGTTTCGTTTGCGATTGCGCCACCACCCATAAACCCATTTCCAACCATGATTTCGGGACCCCAGGTCCGGCCACCATCTTCGCTTCGCCGCACCTTGACACCTCCCCAGAGCGCCAGGACCGTACCATCAACGGCCACCAGTATGTTCGGGAACCTGCCTCCCTTGTGTACCTGCTGAATATCAAGCCTCGGCTCGCCCAGAAACGATTCGAGATTGCCTTCCGCCGGATGGCCCGCGGCAGTAAGCCCCACATCTTTGCCCGGTGCTTCGATGACAGCCAGTGCCACCGATAATACAACTGCCGCGAAAGCCGCAAAGCCCCGTTTCACGCCCGTGCCGGAAAACGGGCCACGTGTTTTTGTCAGTGTGTTCATCATTGTCTCTTCCTCCTGCCTGGTCCACCGCGATGTGCATGTCGTCAGATAAAAAAACCTGGGGACGGTACCCATGTTTCGCAGGTTTCGCGAGTGCCTCCCCAGGTTTTGCAAACACGGGTACCGTCCCCAGGTTTCCCAGGTTTATCCATTGAGGGTCCAGCCGGTGCGGTACTTGCGGCTGAGCAGGGCATTGGCTTTGGTGTTGTTGGTGACGCGGCCGGTCTTGCCGTTGTAGTTGAGTTTTTTGCCGATGCGGTAGGCCACCATGCCCAGGAGCATCATCTCGATCATTTTTCCGCCGTAGTCGAAATCGCAGGAGGTCTTCAGATTGCCCTTGCAGGCGTTGGTCCATTCCTCCTGGAAGTGACCCAGCGGGGGAATCACGGTGTCTTTGGTGCGCGGCTTGTAGTAGGTCAGGTCGGACTGTCTGCCGTAGGGCATCAGGATGCGAGAATTGAAATCGGCCACCAGGAAGCCCTTGGACCCCTTGAACATGGCGCCGTGTCCGATCCTCTTCAGATCGACGTAGTTCTTTGGCGATTTGGGCATGGGGCCGCCCTGGTACCAATGAACGCGGATACCCGGGCGCCAGTCGTTGGCAGGGATATCCCAGGACATGTGCAACTCGACCGGGGTGACGTCGGGGTTGAACTTCTCTCCCTCGCCTTCGGCGGTGGTTGGGAGGTCGGCGTCGAGGGCGTTCCACGCCAGGTCCATCGTGTGGCTGCCCATGTCGCCCACCTGGCCGCTGCCGAAGTCCCAGAACATGTTCCAACGGAGGCAGTTCGAGCCGGGGCCGCCCGTGAAGTAGCCGGGGTTATACGGGTGGAAGGGCGACGGCCCGATCCAGAGGTCGTAGTGCAGGTGGCTGGGCGGCTGGCCCTGGGCGGGCAGATAGCCCTTGCGGCGAAGTTGGCGGTTGCCCCAGGCGTAGGCGGCGCTGAGTTCGCCGATCGCGCCGTCCAGGACCAGTTCGCGCACGCGGTTGAAGTTCTCGATGGCGTGACGCTGCATGCCGACCTGCGTGGCCAGTTTGTTCTTGTTCTTGAGGTAGTTCGCCCGCACCACGCGTGCTTCCTCAACAGTGTTGCCCAGCGGCTTCTCGCAGAAGCAGTGGAGGCCGCGGTTCAGCGACCAGTTGGCGATGAAGGCGTGGGTGTGGTCGGTGGTGCAGCAGATCACGGCGTCCAGGCCCTTGTGGTCGAGGCAGTTGCGCCAGTCGACGTAGGTCTTGGCCTTTGGGAACTTCTTGGCGGCCGAGGCCAGGTGGTTCTCATCCACGTCGCACAGGGCCACGATGTTCTCTTTCGAAGCGGTACGGAAGTGGGCGCCGGCCCGGCCCCACGTGCCGATCATGGCGATGTTCAACTTCTTGCTCGGCGCGCCTGCGCCGAGCGCGCCGCTTCGCAGAACGATCAATCCCGCTCCGGCCGCCGCGGCGGATTTCAGGAACCGGCGCCTGTGCATCGTTCCCATCTCCGTCGGTCCGTCCTGCTTACGTGTTTTCGCAGTCTCCATCCGCACTATCTCCTTCCAGAATATGGGTTTATCCGTCCGGCAGGTTATACCAGGATTTCAAGAAAAGGTTCTCCTCTCTTTTGCCGCGTGTCAGCGCAAAATAGAAATGAGCCTGTTGCACGAACCGCGCGGCGGCCTTCCCAGGCCGACACGAGCGGTTCTGCTCATCTGCCGAAGCAGGCGATACTGCCGTCTTGCATCGCAACGTAGAGGCGGCCGGAGGCTGCAGCCAGGCCGTTGAACACCGGCGGGGCAGGCAGCGGGCATTCCCAGAGCGCCTTGCCGTCGGCCTTGTTGCAGGCCGAGAGCACGCCTCCCTTTCTTCCTTCGAACGCGCCCAGCGGGTCTTTGGGATCCACCACATCCGGAGGACCGGCGACAAACAGCAGGCCGGCGGCGGCGACCATGGCGTTGACCCGTACGGGGATGCGTCTCTTCCAGGTCTGCTTGCCGGTCCGGCTGTCTACGGCAAAGAGGAGGTAGCCTTGCTTACCCGGCGTGAAATAGACCTTGGGGTCCAGCCCGCGCAGCGTGTCGAACATCCTGATGACGTAGGCGGCCTGTTCATCGTGCACGATGAGCCGTCCGTAGGAACTCTGTGGGCCAAACGTCCACGGGCTGCGTTTGAAGTAGGAGTTGTCAAGCAGGCCGGCTTTTGATCGCACGCGGCTGCTCATCTGCGTTGGCGGAGGCTTCTGCACCTGCAGGTTTGTGTTGAAAACGAGGTGCCGCATGTAGATGAGGTCATCTTCGCCCTGGAGGATGTCGGGCAGCGCACCCATCGGAAGGCGGTAGTTCTGGGAGATGTTATCGACGTTGTAGGACGGACCTTCGAGCCGGGTCCGACACCGGACCTTGCCGCTGACGGCGTCGATGCCGAACAGATAAATGCCGCCGTCCACGTGTGAGGATCTTCCGGCGGCGAAGTAGGCGGTGCCGTCGCGAACGAGCACGCTGCCGTGTACCGGCCACGCCGATTCGAGTTGGCCGAAGGCGCCGATGCGCCTGTCCTCGGGCGCGGCGCGGAACCGCCAGACGAGACGCCCGTCGGCGGCACGAACGCAATAGACCCACCCGTCGGCCGAGCCGAAGAGCAACAGCGACCGGTAGTAGGTCGGCGGCGAATCGATGCGTGCGCCGGCGGCGAATTCCCACTGTTGCTTGCCGTCGGCCGTGTTCAAGGCGACGAGGCGGTGTTGGTCCACCAGCGCAGCGAAGAGCCTGCCGCCGACCACGACCGGCGGAGCGAGTCTTTTCCCCACGTCCTCTCGCCACAGGAGTTTGGGCGCCGCCGGCACCGCCGTCTTTGCGGAGCCGCTGCGCATGGCGTCGTGGCGAAAGGCGGGCCAATCTTCGTCGCCTGCGGCGGCGCCGCCGGCCTGGCCGAAGGCGGGGCCTCTTTCGAGCGTTTCCGTTTCCTGGCGGCTTGTGCGGCGGTGCACTTCCGGCTTCGCGGGCGCCAGCGCATTGAAGCCGTTGAGTTTCTCGTCGATGTAACAGACGCAGGGGTGTGGGGGAGCGTATTGGAGACCGTTTGCCGGCATCATTCCCATGTGGCAGGTGCCTCGCAGCCAGTTGTGGACGGTGTGCTTCCCGTTCTGGAGATCGACGTATTCGGTGCCGCGCCGGCTGGCCAGGATGTAGCGAGACGTAGCCTTGTTGCGGTAACAGCGATGATGGTGGTGGGTCTTGAAGATGTTGCCGAGGGGAACCGTTTTCTTTGGTTTGCCGGTGTGCAGGTCGTAGCCGTTGACGCTGGCGGGCCAGGCACTTCGCCGGTTGTCGCCTTCGAGTTTTCCTCGTTCGAGTTCCGCGCTCCATGTCCAGACGAGGCCGTCGATGACGAAGACGTCCTTCCACTCAAACCAAAGGTGCTGGAGGTACTTCTTGGGCTGCTTCCAGAGGATCCGGCCCGAGTCGGCCGAGAATGCCGCCAGTTGGTTCGGGCTCGCGTGCACGACGACGCCGTCCTGAACGATCAACGTGCCGGTCCACACGGTTCGCTGGGCGTTGATGCCGCCGGCCTTGTAGTCCGCTTCGACCAGCGGAAACGGCGTTCTCCACCTCTGCCTGCCGGTCTCGAAATCCAGACACACCACATCCTGACCGTCAAGAAGCGCGATGACCGTACCGTCGGTTGCCGTGTTCAGCGTCGGGGCGACCTTCGCAGGCGGTACGCTGCCGTGCATCGCCCGGAATCGGTAGTAATCCGTGGTCGTCCCGCCGTAATCGTTCTCAGACGTCCACAGGTGCTTGCCGCTGCCCGCATCGACCGCCATGACAGCGGCGCGGTTATCCCGCAGTACGGTCAGAATCAGGACGCCGGCCTGGTGCAGGATCTCCGCGGTGTGAGCCGTCCCGTCGTACGTCTTGAGCACGTCGCCCGTTCGTGCGTCAAGTTCGCTTACCGGCGCCCGATACCCGAGTGTGACGTATACCTTCTCGCCGGCCGCAACGAGCCGCTTCTGGATGTTGAGCGGAATATCGCCTGGTCTTGGAGTGAACCAGGATGGCTTCCACGCACGCCAGCCCCAGTCTTGGATGGGGACCTTCCAGAGGGGCACGCCGTTGAAGGCGTCGCGTGCGATGAGAAACCACTTATCGGGCAGCGAATGGTCGCCGAGAAGGCTGATCGGCGCCTCGTCGGCGATGTAGAACAACCTGCCACGTGCGGTCACCAGCGTCTTGACACTCGCGTCGCTTTCGTGCGAGCGCATCCATAACGGTCCGCAGATCCACTGATAGTGCCGGGGCGGGCCTACGACACTGTCTTGCGCCACGGGGTTGCCGTCCGGGCCATGTAGATAGTGTGTCCACTCGTCGATGTCGTCGGGCCAAGGCTTGACCGTTTTTGTCCAGCCGCCTTCGCCAAGGCTACGGCGGCCAAGCCCGCCGTCCGATTTCAGATACGCCACGCCGCGCGGACACAGTACGCGCATCACCTCGGCCATTCCCGGCGCGCCGGGACCGAGGTCCTCCGCAACGATGAGGTTCGCAAGGTTTTCCGCATACGGCAGCCGCACGCCGTCGAACCGGTCGACCGACACGCTGCCATACAGACCCATAGAGCGAATGTGCTTGCGTGCCGCTGCAACGTTGGCGGCATCGGTATCCAGGCCGTGGACGAGGTAGCGGTCGCCCGCGCGTAGTGCGGCGGTGAGTCGGCCGTCGCCGCAGCCCACGTGGATGATCAGGCCGCCCGTCACGCCGGTCGCGTCAAGGATCTGCCTGGCCTGCTCGATGGCGGCGGCCTGGGCGGCTTCGGCGCCCTGCATCACGAGCCCTGCGAGCGACAGAACCGCCACGAAACAAGCGCAACTCGCTCCTGCGCGAACCATTCGCCGTCTCCTCTCTTCGGTGCGTGTGTGCCCCACCCACGAGGATGGCCCCTCCTTCGGCTCGTCATTATGCCGCGCAGGCGCCCGGTTGGCAATTGCCGTGAGCGGACCATGTGCAGGCAGGAGTGCCAACGGGGCCGTGCCCGATCGGTGGGGTGTGGCAAGTTTTTCTGGCGAGCGCAGGCGGTTGTAGCGCCGGGCTTTATGCCCGGCGGTCGTTGGCGGCGGCGCCGGCCAGGATGCGCCGGGGATAAACCCCGGCGCTACGGCCAAGCCGAAGAAAATCGTCCCATGCCAGAAATCGTTGCCACGCCCAGACAGTTAAGCGGAAGGAATTCCACTTGACGGGCCGGCGCCTGTAAGGTATATGTTAGGTATTCGAGGCGCGGGCCAACGAGGACGGGGCCGGCACATGGAAAACCTGTTTTCCGCCGTGGAGGATGCCGGCTACAGACCGCACCCCGCCCCGGGGTTCCGGCCCCGGCGGATCGTCCTGGCCAAGGGTAGCCTGACGAGACCCCGCCGTCGCAGGATGACCGAGCAGATATGCCGGGCCTATCCCGAGGCCCGGGTCATTGAGCAAGCGGAAGTTTCACACAACCGTGTGGATCTGGGCGAGGCCGATGCCGTGGCCGCCCTGCGGTGCGGGAAGCGCACCCTTGTACTCGCCGAGCACCGAAGCGCCGTCCGGCAAAGCACCGAGCAGGGAAACACGTGCCCGAACTACTGGCACTTCTCGCCGTACGGCTTCTGCCCCTACGGATGCCACTATTGTTACCTTGCCGGCACGCCGGGCGTCCGGTTCTCGCCGACGGTCAAGGTCTTCCTGAACCTGGCCGAGATCCTCGCCGAGATCGACCGGGTCGCGACGCGCCTGTCTGAGCCGACGGCGTTCTACCTCGGGAAACTCCAGGACGGCCTGGCGCTCGACCCGCTGACCGGCTACTCGCGGACGCTGGTCCCCTTTTTCGCGGCCCATCGGTATGCGCGGATGACGCTGCTGACGAAGTCGGCCAGCGTGGAGAACCTGCTGGACCTCGACCACGGGGGACACACCACACTGTCCTGGTCGCTCAACCCCGCCGAGACGATCGCGGCATTCGAGGCGGGCACGCCTCCACTGGCCGAGCGGCTACGGGCGATGAAGCGGTGTGCCGGCGCCGGCTACCCCGTGCGTGCGGTCGTCATGCCGATTATCCCGGTCCCGGGCTGGCAGCAGTCCTATGAAGGATTTCTCGATGGGCTTCTGGAAGGAGTCCCGCTAGAGCGCATCACCCTGGGCGGCATTTGCTCGTACCGGGCAGCACGCGGTCTCATGGAACGGCGCCTGGGACGGTCGAACGCCATTTCCGACGCCTTCGACCCGGACGGACCGTCGCCGGACGGCCGCTTGCGTTACCCCGCCCACCTTCGGGTCGAACTGTACCAGCACATGATCCGGATCATCCGCAGCCGCGCGCCCGACCTGGACATCGGCCTGTGCCTCGAGGAGGAGCACGTGTTTCAGTCGCTCGGCCTGACCGGCGCCATCGGCCGATGCAATTGCGTTCTGTGACTGTGGTGTCGCTATGAGGAGGCAGGCGGTTCGCATAGCGGCCCGGTCGCGGCCTCGGCCAGCGCTTTCTGGTACTCCTTCCACAGGTCGGGTTGAGACCAGCCGGTGGCGATGCGCGACCAGGGGAGGACCTCGTGGCGGCCGCGCTCGCGATAGGCGTAAAAGGCGAGGTCGATACCGGCGGCTTGAAAGGCCTTCTGCCAGGCCTCGGGGCGGAACTGCTCGGCCCAGGCATCGAACCGGGCGCCCGCGCGCCAGGCTTCGTAAATCACCCTGCCGACACGCCGGTCGCCGCGCGCCAGCACACCTTCCAGGATGCTGCGGTCCACGCGATGGATGCGGACGTTGAGGCGCTTCGTCGGCAGCGCCCGGTGGAGCATCTGGCGAGCCCGCGTCAGGTACGCCTCGTCGGCCATCCGTGCGAACTGAAAGGGCGTGTGGGCCTTCGGCACGAAGTTCGACACGGCCACGTTGACCTTGCCGGGGCCTTTGCCGCTTTCGCGGCGAAGGTTGCTGACCTTGCGGGCCACCGCCGCGATGGCCTCGATGTCGTCATCGGTCTCGGTGGGCAGCCCGATCATGAAGTAGAGTTTGATGACGTTCCATCCGCGCGACCAGGCTTCGCGTGCGCCCGCGAACAGGTGTTCATCCTGAACGGGTTTGCCGATGATGCGGCGCATGCGGGGCAGTGCGGCCTCGGGGACCATCGTCAGGCCGCTCTTGCGGACGCTTCCCAGAAGGCGTGTCACGAGTTCGAGTTGATCGTTGGTGCGCAGGCTCGGCAGGCTCAGGCTGACGTCGCGGGGGGCGAACTCGGCGTCGAGCGTCGTCAGGATGGCCTTCAGTCTCGGGTGGTCGCTCGGCGAAAGGCTCGTCAGCGAGATCTCGTCGTGGCCGGTGTTGGCGATGGTGTCGCGCGCGAGGTCCAGAATCTTCTCGGGGCTGCGATAACGGACGGGGCCCTTCGTGTGGCGGGCCTCGCAGAAACGGCACCGCCGCGGGCAGCCGCGCATGATCTCGATCGTCACGCGGTCGTGGACGGTTTCGCTGTTCGCAACGACCGGGGCGGTGGGGAAGGGGGCCGTTTCGAGGTCGTCCACGTAGGCTGCCCGCGTGGCGTCGGGCAGGCCGTCGACGGTTGGCGTGAGGGCTGCGAGTGTGCCGTCGGCGTTCCACGAGGGTTCGATAAGGCCGGGCGCGTAAAGAAAATCCAACTCGCGGGCGAGCGCCAGGATGATCTCCGAGCGCGCGGCGCCGCCGGCTTTGAGGTCGCGGTAGCGGTCGATGAATTGCGGCAGTGTGGCTTCAGCGTCGCCGACGGCCATCAGGTCGATAAACGGCGCCATCGGTTCGGGATTGTTCACGCCCGGCCCGCCGGCAAGGATGATCGGGTCGGCGTCGGTACGGTCGGTCGCCAGGACCGGGATGCCGCCAAGAGAGAGCATCGCAAGGACGTTGGTGTAAAGCATCTCGTACTGGAGCGAGAATCCGACGATGTCGAAGTCGCGGACCGGCCGCCGCGATTCCCAGGAGAACAGGGGGATGCCGACCTGGCGCATGCGGTCCTGGGCATCGGTCCAGGGGGCGTAGGTCCGCTCGCACAGCGCATCGGCGCGGGCGCCCAGCATCGCATAAATGATCGCCGACCCCAGGTGGCTCATGCCGATGGCGTAGGTGTCGGGAAAAGCGAGGCAGAAGCGTACGGCGGCCGTGTCCCAGTCCTTGCCCGCGGCTCCCACCTCGCCGCCCACGTACTGGGCGGGATTCGTGATGAACGGCAGGAGGTCGCGCGAGACGGCCTGTGCCGGCGTGCTGTCTTGGTCGGCCATCGTCGCGCCACCGTACCCGTTTGCGGGGGGAGCGTCAAGGACGTGGCGGGAGAGGGCCTTATTTGGGTGTGGCAACGATTTCTGGCATGGGACGATTTCCTGCGGCTTGGCCGTAGCGCCGGGGTTTATCCCCGGCGCTGTGTGCCACGGCCGGTCTTGTCCGGCCGTGTGTTGTTCATGCGGCGGGTGGCGCACGCAAGAACACGGCC